>DAOULF010000115.1:0-2734 GCA_034420555.1 Dehalococcoidia bacterium | reverse complement strand
CGCAGTTCGTTGAAGAGAACGTCGCCTAGCTGCTGTGAGGAGTTCAGGTTGAATTCGTGTCCGACCGTCCCGTACATGTCGTCGCGTATGGTGTCGAGGTTCTCGCTTAGTTCGTCAGACATACGCTTCAGTGTGTCCACGTCAATGGCTACGCCGTCGCGCTGCATTCGTATAAGGACCGGCACGAGGGGCATTTCGTATTGGCGCAGCGTGTTGCCGAGTTCATATTGCTCGACCACAGGCTCGAACTCGCGCCTAAGACGTTCGGTGAAGTCGGCGTCAGCGGCGGCGTAGTCGGCGGCCTTGGCGATCTCGACCTCGGCCATGGTGACCTGCTTGCGTCCGCGTCCGATGAGGTCGGTGATAGGGGTCATGGTATGGCCGAAGAACTTGAGGGTGAGGTCTTTCAACCCTACCTGTGGCTCGCCGGTCACGTGGGCGGCGAGCATCGTGTCGAAGGCGAGGCCCTCGACCTTTATGCCGTGGTTCTGGAGCGCCATCATGTCGTAGTTGGCGTTGTGGGCGGTCTTGGGCACGTCGGGGTTGGTGAATATAGGCTCAAGCCTGTCCAACACCTTATCAAGCGGGAGTTGTTGGCCTTCGGCGTGGCCTACCGGAACGTACCATCCGCTGTACGGCTCGATGGAGAACGACAGGCCGACGAGCCGCGCGAGCATCGGGTCCTTGGAGGTGGTCTCGGTATCGAAGGAGAAGCCGGTGGGAGTATCTATGGCCTGGATAAGAGTATCCAGCTTGTCGTCGGTGTCCACGGTGATGTAGCTGACGGAGGGCGTGTCGGCATCGAGGTCGAACGCGCCCTGGGCGGAGTCCGCGCCGTCGGGCGAGGGGATTCTGTCTATCATGCTGCGAAATTCGAGGGCGCTGAGCTGGTCTATGACCTCAGAGCGGGTATAGTCGCCGAATATACACTGGTCCATGTCGAGGGCGACGTCGGCGTCGAGCTTGATCTTGGTCAGGAACTGCGCCTCGAACGCGACATCCCTGTTCTCGGTGAGGCTCTTCTTCACGCTGGGCGGTTTCACCTCGTCAAGATGGTCGTAGATGCCCTGTATGGAGCCGTAGTCGAGCAGGAGCTTGATTGCGGTCTTGCGTCCGACCCTGGGGACGCCGGGGATGTTGTCTGAGGAGTCGCCCTCGAGGGCCTTGATGTCCGCGACGACATCGGGGCCGAGTCCACCGTAGCGTTCCTTGACCGCGGTTATGTCGTAGAGCGTCCTGTTGCCGACGGCGTGGCTGAGCAGGATCCTGACCCAGGGGGATACGAGCTGAAGGGTATCGGTGTCGCCGGTGAGGACGATGGTCTCGACCTCCTGCTCGCCAGCCTGGCGACAGAGGGTGCCGAGAAGGTCGTCGGCCTCGTATCCGGCCTGCTCGAATATAGGCACATTGAAGGCGTGCATGAGGTTTTTGATATGGTCGAATTGCGGCCTGAGTTCGGGGGGAGTTGGCGGGCGGTGCGCCTTGTAATCGGCGAAACGCTCGTGCCTGAAGGTGGGGGCGGAGACATCGAAGGTTACGGCTATGTGGGTGGGATTCCAGTCGCTGAGCGTCTTGAGGAATATGTTCATGTAGCCGAAGATGGCGCGAACGTCTTCGCCGGTGGAGCGCAGGTTGAGCGGCTGGCGTATGGCGTGCCAAGCGCGGTGAACGAGGGCATGGCCGTCTATGAGGATGAGGAGCGTCTTGCGCTCCAGCATGGAGAGGGTGTCGGGAGCATCCATAGTGAGAACCTCGGCGGGGATGGTGTGATTATACAGGATACATCCCCGGCCGATTTGGGTTTCAAGGTGAATGGGAGATACGGGCCGGGCCGAATTCGAGCGGCGGGACCGCCTTGACGGGTATGATGAGTCAGGAAGTTGCGTCAGCCTTGCTCGAGGCGGCGGATGCGCTCTCTGAGCCTAGTTAGCTCGGCTTCGGCCGCTTGAGCGCGGGCCTCGGCGCGCTGTCGCGCTTCCTCCGCCTCGCGCGCCATCTCCTTGCGGCCTTCGTAGTTCAGCAGGTACAAGCCCGTCTCCGGTTCCTGGAACATCAACTGCACAGGATGGTATTCCTCCTGGAATACCAGGTTCGGCTGACGGACCAGCAGCGCCGCCCTCTGTTCCCTGGTCGCTACGCACAAGTTCAGGCCCAGGACCTCGCTATATGCGCACTCCAGTCCGTCCTCGTTCGCGAACAGTTCCATCCTCTCGTATGTCCCATCCACAAGACGGCGGGCTATCAGGCTGACGCCATAGAACATCCCTCCGGTGTGGTCGAACATCCAATACTCCGGAACGCCGATGCTCTCGTATATTCCGGGCTTTTCCCGGACGTCTTTCTCATAGGTGGACGGCGAGGCCACCTCCATCACAAAGTCGGGTGGCTTGCCAACCTCCCAGATGATGTAGGAATTGCTGGGCGGGGTCAGGATGAGGTCGCGGTCCACGTCCTTGGCCAGTCCGATGTCCGGGATGACCGCCCTGCGCCGGTCTGAGGGGTCGAACCGGATGGGAGGTTCCCTGCGGACGAAGACCCTGGGAACGCCGATGTAACGGTCTTGGATAATGAGGAGAGCTTCTTGGACGGGTGTGTCTTGCTGCATATCGGATGGCAGAGCCTCGTCGCCCAGGATGTCCATATCCACAACGGCCCTGCTCCTCTGCTCGAAGAGTTCCTGGACACGTTCCGTAACTGAGTCTATGGCTGATGCTGTAGATTTGGCGACCATGTT
>DAOULF010000114.1:0-9979 GCA_034420555.1 Dehalococcoidia bacterium | reverse complement strand
CAGCGCACATGGGCCTGTAGGCGTCCAGCGCCTCTTGGAGTCTATCCTGCATATACTGGGCTATCGTCCGATCTCTCTGTTCTTCTAACTCATACAGCAGGCCCGACATCTCCTCCCCCTCTGTGATGTTTCTCTCCACATCTTATAATCCAACCACCCGAAAGGAAACGCTACCCTTCAATGCCTACCCCTTCCAGCATCCTGGCGACTTGGCGCAAGCCCTCTCCATACGCTATAATCCGAACATACAAACTAATAGTGGAGCGCACCCGACCATGATTCTGAACCTCGATATACATAAATCCTCAGTTATACTGACAAAAATCGGAGGGGCGGGAAATTTCCCCCGTAGCTAAAGCAGGTGATTAACAGATGGATAACAGGCGTTCTAATCACCTGTTGGACACCAGTCGAGCCACCTGTTATCACCTGTCGCTTTATAAACGAAAGTAAATGGCCGCGCCGAATCCGTCTCCCAGGACGCATTCGGCGCAGAACATGAAAGAAACCCGTTGTATGATGGGAAATCCTCGAGAAGAAACCGGAAAGGACGAATGGATTGAGAATCGGCATTGACGTCGGAGGCACCTTCACCGACCTCGTCGCGATGGAAGAAGGCGATGATACACCCGTTGTATTCAAGACTCCCACCACGCCCGGCGACCCCTCGGACGGTGTGTTGAATGGCATAGAGGGACTGGCCAAATCCATGGGCTTGGACACGCGCCCCCTGCTGGAAAAGGCTCAGGTCATCATCCACGGCACCACCGTCGCCACCAACACGCTCGTCGAGAGAAAGGGCGCGAAGGTCGGGCTCATCACCACCGAGGGCTTCAGAGACCTGCTGGAGATACGGGAGGGTCTAAAGGAGGACAGGTACAACCTGCGGATGGACCAGGTAGAGCCGCTCGCTCCGCGCTATCTGCGCGTGGGCGTGGCGGAGCGCGTGGACTCCGGCGGCGGCGTCAGGCGCGACCTGGACGTGGACGGTCTCAGGCGCCAGGTGGAGTACCTGAAGTCCGAGGGTGTGGACTCCGTGGCGATCTGCTTCCTGTTTTCGTTCCTGAACCCTGACCACGAGATAGAGGCGGAGAAGATCGTGCGGGAGATGCTGCCCGGCGCCTACGTCTCCGCTTCGCACGTCATACTGCCGCGGATCAAGGAGTTCGACAGGCTCTCGACCACCTCCCTGAACGCCTACGTCGGCCCGTCGCTGTCGAACTACCTGGAGCGCCTGGAATCCCGAATCTCGGAGGCAGGCAGCTCCTCCCCGCTGTTCGTGATCCAGTCCAACGGCGGCATCGCTCCCGTCGCGGACAGTTCAGAGCAGGCCGTCAGGTCCATACTCTCCGGCCCCGCCGGGGGCGCGGCAGGAGCCGCATACGTCGCCCGCCAACTGGGTGAGCAGCGCGTAATCGCGCTCGACATGGGCGGCACCAGCACAGACATCACTCTGATAGAGGCCGGCAGTCCACACATTACCGGCGAGAAGTTCGAGTCGGGCTGGAAGATAGCCGTCCCCACCGTGGATATACACACGCTCGGAGCCGGGGGCGGAAGCATCGCCCGCGTGGACGAGGGCGGAGTGCTGCGCGTCGGCCCCACGAGCGCGGGAGCGGACCCGGGCCCGGCCTGCTACGGCAGGGGCGGAACGCAGCCCACCGTTACCGACGCCGCCCTGGTTCTCGGTCTGCTCGACACCGAAAGATTCCTGGGCGGCGCGGTCGAACTCCAACCCGGCCTCGCCGTCGAAGCGATTGAGTCCAACGTGGCAGAACCACTCGGCCTGGACGTCGAGGCGGCGGCTGAAGGCATTCTGCGCGTCGTGTCGAGCTCAATTGCCGAAGGCATACGCCTGGCCTCGGTGAGCCGCGGACTCGATCCACGCGAGTTCGCGCTGATGGGATTCGGCGGGGCCGCCGGACTGGTCGCGACCAGGGTGGCGCGAGAGATAGGCATCGCCCGCGTCCTGATACCGCCCGCCGGGCCGGTGTTGTCCGCTTTCGGCATGATGGCGTCCGATCTGAAACACGACCTCGCGCTCTCCCACCCGTCCAGCCTCAGCGCTGTGGACCTCGACGGACTGCGCTCCGCGTTCGCAACCCTGGTCGAGGAAGGACGGGAGAGAATCCGCTCGGCAGGGGCTGAAGAGTCGGAAATCAGCGTCCAGCTGTCCGCGGATATGCGCTATCTCGACCAGATATACGAAGTGACAGTGGACGTGCCCGACCTCGACCTGCCGGACGACGACCTGCGGCTGCGCTGGGCCGAAAACATGCACGAACGATTCGAGCGGCTTTACGCCTATCGCCAGCAGGAGCAGGACATCAGGATCGTCACGCTCAGGGCGAGCGCGGTGGGGCGTCTGTCCGTAGATGGCGGCGTCGGTCCCGCCCGGAACGGCAGCGGACCGGGCTCAGCGGCCTCATCAGCCCCCGACACGTCAGGGAATGTCACAAGCGGCCCCGCCGTCATCAACACCGACTACAACACCGTGGTGGTCGGCGAGGGATGCTCGGCGAGGTTCGACGGGGACGGCATACTGCATATCGAAGTCGAGGCCGTCACCCAGGCATCCGGCGACACCCAGGGGGACTCCGTGACGCTTTCAGTCGTCGGAAATCGCCTGGAATCAATCGCCATCGAGATGATGGACGTGATGCTCCGCACCGCGCTGTCCCAGATACTGAACGCCAGCCGGGACTTTTCGACCGCGATACTCGACGGCCAGTGCAGGCTGGTCGCGCAGGGCGAGGGCATACCCGTACACGTCAGCGCGCTCCCCGTCGCCGGGCGAGCCGTCCTGGACTACTTCGGAGACAGCATCGCTCCGGGCGACGTGTTCCTTCTCAACGACCCCTACTTCGGCGGCTCGCACCTGCCGGACCTCACCGTGATACGCCCCGTCTTCGTGGACGGCAAGCTCAAGTTCATGACCGTGAACAGGGCACACCACACTGACGTCGGCGGGGGCACTCACGGCGGCTACAACCCGTCCGCCAGCGAGATATTCCACGAGGGCCTGCGGATTCCGCCGCTCAGGATATACGACGGCGACGTCCCGCGCGACGACCTGCTCCAGATGATGTCGGCCAACGTCAGGTATCCCAAGAACTTCCTGGGCGATCTGAACGCTCAGATAGGCTCCGTCCTGACGGCTGAGCGGCGAATCCGGGAGCTCGTTGACCACTACGGCCCCGACCGCCTGACGCGCATCGTTGACGGCATACTCGACGCTACCGAGGCGCAGGTCAGGAGCTTCATATCCGATTGGCCCGACGGGGAGTATTTCGGCGAGTCCCTCGTGGACGACGACGGGTTCGACTCCAAGCTGATTCCGATAAGGGCCAGGGTCACGGTCGCCGGGGATACGCTGACGATAGACCTGGGCGAGTCTGCCCCGCAGGTCACCGGGTTCATCAACAGCGCCTACGCCAATACGAGGTCGCTGGCACACGCGGCCATAATGTACCTCGCCCCCTATGACGTTCCCAAGAACGAAGGCTCGATGGGCCCGCTGAAGGTGATCGCGCCCCGCGGCCTGATAGTCAACGCCAACTCCCCCGCGCCCGTGTGCATGAGCACCAATCACTGCGCCGAGGAGATCGTCGAGGCCATCTTCAAGGCGCTCGCGCAGGCCGTTCCCGAGGCGGTGAACGCCGGCTTCTCCCGCCGTCTGCGATACGCGATCATGGGCAACGATCCCAGAACGGGCGAGTCGTTCCTGTGGCACTTCTTCATGGCCAGAGGCGGCGGCGGCGCGTCTCTTGGTCACGACGGCTGGAGCTGCGTCGGCGAAGTGAACGTCGCTGGCGGAATCCGCGCCAACAGCGTCGAGGTCACCGAGGAGCGCTTCCCCCTCTTCGTGGTGAACCACGAACTGAGGCCGGGGTCGGCGGGGAACGGCCAGTGGAGGGGCGGACTCGGAGCCGTGTGCGAAATCATCTATGAAGGAGAGGGCGACGCGCTGCTCAACACGGCCGGAGACGGAGCGATTGTGCCCCCATTCGGCGCGCTGGGAGGAGAGCCCGGCCTCCCGCACAGGTACTCCATCGTCTCAAACGGCGTGGAGACGGTGCTGAGAACGAAGCAGACCGGCGTGGTCGTCAGCCCCGGAGACCGGATTGTCGCGCTCTCCTCCGGCGGAGGCGGATACGGCGATCCGGCGCTCAGGTCCCCCGAATCCAAAGAGCGCGACCGCAAAAACGGCTACGTCTAGTATCCCCTTATCCCGGAAAGTACGAATCGGAGAATGATATGACCTACGAAAACCTTCTGCTGGACAGCGACGGCCCCGTCCTGAAAATCACCGTGAACCGGCCCGAAGTGCGCAACGCCCAGAGCCGCCTCATGCTGGAGGAGTTCGACGACGCCCTCATGTCCACAGCGGACGACGATTCGGTGCGCGTGGTGATCGTAGCGGGCGCGGGCGACCACTTCTCCGCCGGCCACGACCTCGGCAGCCCACAGGAGTTGGCCGACCGCGAAAAGCGACCATATCCGCCCGGGATCCCCGGCTCTTATGACCGAAGCCGCAAGCAGAACCTGGACAACACCCTGCGATGGCGCGACTTCCCCAAGCCGACCATCGCGCAGGTGCAGGGATACTGCATCATGGGCGGCCTCATACTCGCCACCGCCTGCGACCTGATAGTCGCCTCCGAGGACGCGCGCTTCTCAGACCGCACCGTGCGCTGGGGCGGTCCGCACGTGCAGTTCGCCAGCCTGCCCTGGGAGATAGGCTTCAGAAAAGCGAAGGAGTACCTGTTCACCGGCGACTGGATAGACGCTCACGAGGCGGAAAAACTTGGCCTGGTCAACCGCGTCGTGCCACGCGAATCCCTTGATGATGAGACGATGAAACTGGCACAGCGCATAGCCCTCCAGGAGCCTTTCGCGCTGCGAATCTCCAAATTCTCGGTCAACCAGATGCAGGACGAAATGGGCTTCCGCTCCGGCATAGCCAGCGCGTTCCAGACCCACGCGCTCTCAATCGCCTACCGCCGCGAACGCGACGCCGAGCAGGGAGCCGAGGACGGCACGGCGCGAGCAAAGGCCAGAGACGCCCGCTTCGGCGACCAACGCGGATGATCGCCAAACCCGATATCCTGATTATCCCCTCTACCTCTGGGAGAGGGCTAGTACCAAGTCCATATGAATATGACATCCTCCAGCAACGAATCGTCATTCCCGCGAAAGCGGGAATCCAGGGGTGGGGATGGGGCTCTATACGCCAGAAACACATGGGACTGGTACTAGGGTGAGGGTCAACATGCAGTCAATCTACATATTGGAGCGTCAGGAAGGAATCAGCGAAATCACGGAATCACAGTTCAGACATACGCCCGCCGCACTCTCAGACCTGTATGTCCTCGATCTGTCCAACGGCACAGCGGGCGCCTTCTGCTCCAAGCTGTTCGCAGATTTCGGCGCCGACGTGATAAAGGTCGAGCCGCCCTCCGGCGACCCTACCCGCTCGCTCGGCCCATTCCCGGCCGGCAACCCCGATCCCGATGCCAGCGGAATGTTCATCTACCTGAACTCCAACAAGCGCGGCGTAACGCTGGACCTGGAATCGGAGCGTGGCCGAATCCTCGCCTCCGACCTGGTGGCAAAGGCCGACGTTATAGTGGATAGTTTCTCCCCCGGCGAGATGAAGCGCATCGGACTGGGGTACGACGCCATCCAGAAGATCAACCCCGCCGCCATCATGGTCTCGATCACACCGTTCGGGCAGAACGGCCCCTGGCGCGACTGGCAGGCGACCGAACTGGTCGAGTACGCCGCCTCCGGCCTGAGCTACGTGAACGGCTCGCCCGACAGGGAGCCGCTGAAGGAGCCGGGCTACGAGTCCTCGTACCAGGCCGGAGCGTCCGGCTTCCTGGGAGCGATGACCGCGCTCGCCCACAGGGACTTCACCGGACGCGGCCAGCAGATCGAAATATCCATACAGGAAGCCGCCGCCGCGACCTTCGCGCCCCAGTTCCTGGGCGCGATGCACTCCGGCGAGTCCCCCGGGCGCGGCTCGACTCCCCTGCTTCCATGCAAGGACGGCTACGTATCGCTCAACGTCCGCCACGACGCCACCTGGGAGTATATGTGGCTGTTCTTCGACGCGCCCGAAATCGCACAGGACACCAGATTCGCCACCGCCGCCGAACGCCGCCGTCGCGCCGATGAACTCGAAGAGCTTCTGCTCCCCTACCTGGCGAAATATACTATGGAAGAGTTGTTCCACGGCCTCGCGCCGCTGCGCCTCCTCATCAGCATGACCCTGACGGTAGAGCAACTGCCGAACGACTCACACCTGCGCGAGCGAGGCTTCTTCGCATCATCGCCCCACTCCACGGCAGGCGAGGTCGTAATGCCCGGCGCGCCCTTCAGGATGAGCGAGACGCCCTGGAGCCTCGACAGTCCCGCGCCAAGCAAAGGTCAGCACAACGATGAAGTGTTCGCCGAGCTTGGTCTGAATCCTGACGAACTAGCCCGGCTGCGGGAGGAAGGCATTGTCTGACATGAACGACACCGGCCCCCTCCGACACGTCCGCGCTACCGTGCTCACCCAGGCATGGGCGGGCGCGTTCACCACCCGCCTGCTCGCCGACATGGGCGCGGAGGTCATACAGGTCGAGTCGCTGAACCGGATAGACCCCTGGCGCGGAGGCTACCCTCCCCGTCTGTCGGGGACCTACCCGAACCGCGACCCGGGCGAGCGTCCCTTCGACCGCAATGCCGCGTTCAACTCCGTCAACACCGGCAAGAAGGCGATAACGCTCGATCTCAACCACGCTGAAGCCATGGACGCCTTCCTGGAACTCGTCAGCATATCCGACATAGTAGCCGAGAACTTCTCCGGCCGCGTCCTGCCAAATCTGGGCCTTGAGTATCCTGTCCTGCGCGCCGCGAACCCAAGCGTCATACTGCTGCGTATGCCCGCCTACGGCGTGAGCGGCCCATACGCCAACTACATGGGCAACGGCGGCACGATAGAGCCTATGTCCGGCATAACCTCGCTGCTCGGATACGAGGGCGGCCCTCCGATGAATTCAGGCGTGATGCACACCGACCCGTTCGCCGGACTGATGGGCATGGCCGGCCTGATGATCGCGCTCCACCACCGGGCGCGAACCGGACGCGGGCAGGAGATTGACCTGTCCCAGCAGGAGACCTCCATCAGCCTCATCCCGGACCACATCATGTCCTACACGATGACGGGCAAAGCGCCCCAAAGACGCGGCAACCGCAGCGACAGGATGGCCCCGCACAACAACTACCGCTGCAAGGGCGATGACTCATGGGTAGCCATAGCCGTCCGCTCCGAAGCCGAATGGAAACGCTTCTGTGCCATTATTAGAAAGTCCGGGTTGGCCTCCGACCCGCGCTTCCGCAACCTGTCAGCGCGACTAGACAACATCGAGGAACTGGACCGCATCGTCTCCGAGTGGACACGCGACCGGGACGCCTACGACATAGCCAATATGCTCCAGTCCGCATCCATACCCAGCGCGCCCGTCCTCAAAGCCGCCGAGCTTCTGCACAACCCCCAGCTAAAGGCACGAGGCTTCTTCGAGACGCTAGAGCGCGAGGACACCGGCCCCCTCCCATACGCAGGCCCCGCCTGGAGGCTGTCCGAAACCCCAGGCAAGCTCGGCGGCCCGCCCCCCGGCCTGGGCCAGCACAGCGAAGAAGTCCTTCACGACCTCCTGGGAATGCCCCAGCCCGCCATCGAGGACCTGGTTCACCGCGCCATAACCGGCGACACACCACCGACGGACTGAGCAAGCGTTGATATTGTCTCTGCACAGCGTCTGGGCGTAACGTCACGTCCTCGCCCACCCACGCCGCAACCCACGCCCCGGCAGCGCGCCCGTATTCTCGCCCTCCTCTATGACCACTTGGCCGTTGACTATCACGTACTCGATGCCGACGGGATAGTGATGCGGGTCTTCGCGGGTGGCGTGCGTCTTCACCGTGTCGGGGTTGAAGACCACTATGTCTGCCTTGAAGCCGTCGCGCAGGATGCCCCTGTCGGGCAGTCCTAGGCGCTGCGCCGGGAACGAGGTCATCTTGCGTATCGCTTCGGGCAGGCGCAGATGCTTCTCCGCTCGGACGAACTCCGCCAGCACTATAGGGAAGCAGCCGTAGGTACGCGGATTAGGGTACTCTCCGAACAGGATCGCGTCCGACGCTATCATTCCCGCCGGATGGGAGACGAACGCGGGCAGCGTGTGCGGGTTGGTGCCGAGTCCGACCGTGGAGATGCCCAGGTTCTCCTCCAGAAGCAGATCGAAAAGCGCCTCAGCCGGATCCTGACCTCGCATCTCCGCAATGTCCGTAATCAGCTTGCCGTCATACTTCTCGTTCTGCGGCTGCGTGAAGTTTGTCAACCAGTTATCTTTGAGCCTGTCGGCGGAGACCTCTCTTGCCATACGAGCGCGGTCTTCCGGGTCGCGGAGCGCGGCCATTAACCTCTCAGGGCCGCCGTCCTTCGCCCAGAAGGGCAGGCCGATTGTGATGGTCGTGCCGGAGTATGGGTACGTGTAGCAGTCGAAGGTGACGTCCATGCCCTCGGCGCGCGCGTCCTCCACCAGGCCGAGGTAGTCCAGGTGGCTGCCAACTCCCTGCGCGCTCTGACGATAGTGTGTCAGGTGGATGGGGATGCCCGACCGTCGCCCTATCTCAAGCGCTTCCTCCCAGGGAGCGAGAAGGCCCTGCGCGCGCAGGCTGGCACGGGTGTGGGTGTGGTAGAAGCCTCCCATTCTTGCCGTCTCTTCGGACAACTCCACAAGCTCATCAGTAGAGGCATACGCGCCCGGCGGGTAGTCCAGCCCGGTGGACAGGCCCCATGCGCCCTCTTCCATCGCCTCCCGCGTGACGGCCCTCATGTCGGCTATCTCGGCTGGGGTGGCGGGCCTTTCGTTCCAGCCGACTGACCATATACGCACGGGCGAGTTGCCAAGTATGTACGCGACGTTGATGGCGACCGAATTATCGAACTTGCCCAGGAAGTCAGCTACGGTCAGCCAATCGGCGGGCATCGGCGGGTATCCGTTAAGGCCGGAATCGAGCCAGATGTAACGGTGAAGCTCGTCTTGTGTCTTGAAGGGCGCGTGGGAAATGCCGTCAATGCCGACCAGTTCGGTCGTCACGCCCTGCCGGACCTTGGGATCGTGATGCGGCGCGCCGAGCATCGTCAGACCTGCGTGAGAGTGCAGGTCAACGAAGCCCGGGCAGACAACGTGGCCCGCCGCGTCTATCACCCGCGCCGCCTCAAGCCCCGACACGTCGCCCCTGTGAATGGAGACCGTCTCATCCTTCACTCCGACGGCAGCGTGGAATCCAGGGCTGGCGGTACCGTCTATCACAAGGCCGTTTGCTATAAGAAGGTCGAGCATCTCCGTCTCCTGAGTCGTCTAAGCTATGATTCTTGGGGATGATAGCAGGGATTGGACGATAGCGGGGTCTCTCGCATATTCCACGCGAACTAAGCTACCATGTGCGTGCCGGAATCAAACAGCGCGGGAGAGTGTGCGAATGGCGGCGAGCTTAGGGGTGTCAGGAGTCGAGATAGACGGTCAGGACGTCACCATCAACTGGACGGACGGCCACGTGTGCGAATTCACGGCCACCTACCTGAGATTGAATTGTAGCTGCGCCGAGTGCGTGGAGGAGTGGACGAACCGCCGCTTGCTCGACCCCGCCAGCGTTCCCGCGGACCTCAGGGCCGAGGACTACCTGCACGTCGGACGCTACGCGCTCCAGTTTCTGTGGAGCGACGCCCACTACACCGGCATCTACCCATTCGAGGCGCTCCGGGCGCTGTGCCAGTGCCAAGACTGCAAGAAAGGCTGAGCCTTCACCCTTATTCTCACAAGATGGTTGCAGGCCATACAGGAGAGCAGCCCCGACCTATTCCTCATAACACAAGGCAGAACCCGATGGACAGACCACTCCCCAAAGCCATACTCTTCGACCTGGA
>DAOULF010000113.1:0-11165 GCA_034420555.1 Dehalococcoidia bacterium | reverse complement strand
CGGAGGCTCCGGCAGACGAGGACTCACAGAAAGCGGTGGACGAGATGGTGGAACGCTACCGCAAGGCCTACAAGGTAGCGATGCAGTGGATCAAGAACTACACCGAGTACAACTTCCGTTCCCTGGGCTCGTACACTCCGGCGGATCTGGAAGCCATCGCCGAGGCGCCGGACGCGTTCTGAGCGGGCTTTCGCCGTGGCATCCAGGACGTGCGGATAGCCGCGCGACCTACCGTTGCCTGCTGCTATCCTCGGATATGTCTGCTTCCTGAATATCGAGACGGGCCTCGAGACGCTGTAATGCCTCCTGGGTCAGGCGCAGTTCCCTCAGAATCTCTTCCTGGGAGGCTGGCTCCTGCAACTCCTGGAGTCGTTCGAGCTTGGCTTCATCAAGGTTGTTGATGATGATGGCGATGAAGAGATTTATCACCACGAATGTTGCTACGACTATGTAAGTTACGAAGTACACCCAGGCCCAGTCGTGCAACTCCATGGCCGTCGCCATTATCTCGGTCCACCCCTCCAGGGTTATCATGTTGAAGAGGGTCAGGACGCAGACGCCCAGGTTGCCCCAGTTGGTGGGGTCGTGCTCGTGGAAGAGCTGGTGGCCGATGATGGCATAGATATATACGATTATGCTCATCAGCATTATCACGTGGAAGACGCTCGGAATCGAGCGTACCAGCGCGGCTACTATCAGGCGGAGCTCCTTGATAGTTGAGATCAGACGCAGAGCGCGCAGAAGGCGGGCAAGCCGCGCTATCATAGCGAATTCGCCGGTGGCGGGTATCAGCGCGAACACTATCACCGAGAAGTCGAAGATGTTCCAGCCGTCCCGGAAGTACCTGTCTATGCGCGGCGCGAGCGCGATCATCTTCAACAGCGCTTCCACGATGAATATGGTCAGTGCGACCCAGTTGCCGATGTGCATCCAGTCGCCATACGCGTCGTTGAGCGCGGGGGAAGTCTCCATACCCAGAAGTATGGCGTTGACTATGATGACCGCGATAATCCCCCACTCGAAGGCTGGCGCGTTCACCAGCCGATCCGAGAAGTGGATCAGGCTCTGCGTCCGGCCCTGGGACGCCAGATTGTTGGAATACTCTGTGAGTCGCTGTCGCATCGCTAAGTTCTGATCTTCTGGACTAAGTCACGCCGCCGACGGGGAGGGCAGCAGGGGCGCGACCTCGGATGCCAGTCGTTCCAGATGGTCTTCGTAGTCGAAGACGGGGTTCAGCATGAGCATTCCGGCCCCGGCCTCGACGACCTCGGCCAGGCCTCGCGCGCAGTCTTCAACGCTGCCCCAGACCGATACCTCCGACCCCATCTCCGCCCTGCCGTACCATGCGCCGAACCAATCTCTAAGCCGGCTCTCGGCGCGGTCAGAGTTGTCATCTATCGCTACATAAACTCGCTTGGCAATCGGGAATGTTTCTACATCCCTTCCCCTGCGTTCCAATTCGGCGCGAATTATCTGGACGTGCTCCTTGAACTGCGCCGTGCTTGTGGATCCCGCGCCCATGAATCCGTCCGCAAGCCGCGCTACCCTGCGCAGGCCGACAGGATGCCGTCCGCCGAACCAAAGCGGCGGATGCGGCTTCTGAACTGGTTTGGGAGTCATCGGTACGCCCTCCATCTTCCACAGCTCGCCGTCGAAGACCGCGCGGTCCTGTGTCCAGAGCGCCCTCATCACGTCCACACTCTCTATGAAGTGTCTCACCCGGCGTTCGGACGGGCCGCCGAACAGCGGGTACGTCCACGGTCTGCCGCCGAGTGCTGTACCTACTATCAACCGTCCTTCGCTGAGAGCGTCCACCGTACTTAGCTGCTTGGCAAGCATTGCCGGATTGCGCGTGGTGGCGATTATGACCGCGGCCCCAAGACCAATGCTCCTGGTGACGGCTGCGAGATAGCTCAGGAATGCTACCGGCTCAGGCGTTGGAGTGGAGCCGACAAGCTGTTCTGCCACCCAGAGGCTGTGGTATCCCAACTCCTCCGCGCGGGTAGCGTATGAACGGATCATGCCCAGGTCTATATCCCCGTCGGGGAAAGTCTGGGGGACCGCAATGGCCAGCGGGATAGGGAAGGGTGAATCTTGAGAGTTCATCTTGAAATGGTCTGCCTTGAGGTGAAAGGGAATAGTTTTTCCGGCCCGTCCACTCGTCAATCGGAAGGTCTGGACCGCGAGGTCAAGTTTATCATTGCGGCGAGATAGCCCGCTCCGAAACCGTTGTCTATGTTCACTACCCCCACTCCCGGAGCGCAACTGTTCAGCATACCAAGTAGCGCCGCCAAGCCACCGAAACTCGCGCCGTATCCCACACTGGTTGGCGCTGCGATGATCGGTACGTCCACCAGCCCACCTACGACCGACGGCAGCGCGCCTTCCATACCCGCCACCACTACCAGGGCGCGGCACTCCCTCAGCCTGGGCAGATGGTCCAGAAGCCGGTGAAGCCCGGCGACCCCGACGTCGGATATTCTCTCTACCTGGCAGCCGATTAGTTCAGCGGTTATGGCCGCCTCGGTAGCCACTGGCAGGTCCGAGGTCCCGGCGCACAGCACCGCGACACCCGGGACTCCCTTGGCATTCTCCCGGCGATCAACCACTATGCAGCGGGCCGTCTCGTCGAACGCAGCGTCCTCGACGCCCTGCCTGGTAGCCTCGAACGCTTCCGAAGACGCGCGTGTTACCAGCAGCCTGTCGGACCGAGTTAGCACAGTGGCCGCGATAGAAGCAATTTGTTCAGGCGTCTTGCCTTGTCCGAAAACTACTTCAGGGAAGCCCTGACGTATAGCGCGATGGTGGTCCACCTTGGCGAAATCCAGGTCCTCATACGGGAGGTTTCGTAAACGCGATACAACGTCGTCAACGCTGAGTTCTCCTTCACTCAGCCGCTCCAATACCGCGCGAAGTCGAGTCTCTTCGATTTCAAGACCTCCTTATGGGTTTAGGGTACGATAAGCCCCGTGCAAGTATATAGCCGAGATTCGGGGCAGGTAAAGCGTTTGCGCGACTTTTGGGCCTTACTGTGTTGGTGTTATAATTCCAGCCGCACGATGAAACGCAACCCTCCAATTCTCACCCACGGCAGACCGCCTTGTCCATAGAAGATACCGGCAGAAGGCCGGAACGCGACGGACAGCGAAGTCCCAGACCGTCCCCACGCGAACAACCCCCACTGCGCCCCTGGTCGGCGTTCGCATTCCGCGACTACCGCGTCCTCTGGCTTTCGTCCGCGGCCGGCCTGGTCACGATGCAGATGCGACTGCTCGTAACGGGTGTGTGGCTCTACGACGTCACTGGTTCGGGACTTCAGCTCGGTCTTCTGGGCGCCGTGCAACTGGCCGTACAACTTCCTGCGATTCTGTACGGCGGCGCGCTGGCCGATCAGATGGACCGCAAGAAGCTAATTGCCATCACGCAGTCATTCAGCTTCATATTCATCGCGCTGATGACGGCGCTTGTGATGTTCGACCTGCTAGTGCCCTGGCACGTGTACGCCGTTACCGCGATTCTGGGAGTCACCAGCATCCTGGGAGGGCCGGCGCGTTCCGCAATCACCGCGAACGTTGTCCCACGCTCCCACCTGCTGCACGCGGTCACCTGCAACACCGCGACTTTCCAGATAGGAGCGATAGCCGCTCCTTTGGCGTTTACGTTGATTATAGAAACGCTGGGAATTACCGCCGCGTTCGCCGCATCCGCCGTCTTCGCCCTGCCTGCTTCCGCGCTCCCGCTTCTAATCAGGGCCAAAATGGAACGCTCTCAAAGCGAAGGCTCGATGCTACAACGGATCTGGGAAGGTGTCGTCTATGTGAAGTCGCACCCCATACTGCCGGGCCTTTACATAATGGACATAGGCGTAACGATAGTGAGCTTCTACCGCCAGATATTCCCGCTGATCGCGGACAGGATGTTCAGGTCCGGGGCGGGAGCGGTCGGGATAATGTCCGCTGCGAATTCGGTCGGAGGCGTCGCCGGAACCTTTGCCGTGCTTTACATGAGCAGGTTCAGGGCGAAGGGTATGATAGTCATCTACGCGACACTGGCCTACGCCATACTGCTGATAGCCTTCGGGTTCAGCCCGTACCTGTGGCTCGGCTCGCTGCTTCTTGTCGGGTTGGGAGCCACGGACGCCATCGGCATGACGACACGCCAGACGACCGTTCAGCTAACGACCGAGGACCACATGCGAGGACGCGCTGTCAGCGCCCATTCCGTCAGCGCCATGAGCGCCAACAATCTGGGAACGCTGGAAGTGGGTTATATGTCCGACCAGATAGGCGCGAACAACACGATGATTCTCGGAGGCGTCATCGGAATAGTCGTCGTCATCGCCGTCTGGCGTCTGGTCAGGGGAGTGCGTGAGTACAGGTATCCCTAGGCACGTGCTTCAAGACTCATACGCCACCAGGTGCGACTTCTCAGCATCCTCCAGCGCGGCTTCTATTGCCCGCACCAGTTCGCGCGCCGAAGCCGCCGAAAGTTCCACAGGAACGCGAGCGTCCAGCCCTAGGTCTTCGTTGATGAAGTCTATGTTGAGAGTATGGTCGGCCTGAGAATGAAAAGGATGATCGTAGTAAACGCGAGCGCCGGTCAACTTCATCCAGCCCTTGTTTCCCCGGCCGCTGCCTTTGATCTCCGCGTGTTCGGTAACGTATGTGCACATGACAGGTCTCTCCGCTCTTGCGGCCACAAGGCCGATGGTCCATTCAGTATTATGACATCCGAAGCCTACTACTCACTTTCAAGAGTGTCAACGAGCTAGTACCAAGTCCATGTGAATATGACATGCTCCGACGACGAACCGTCATTCCCGCGAAAGCGGGAATCCAGGGGTGGGAGGCTGGTTGCTATACGCCAGAAACATATGGAACTGGTACTAGTCCGCAATATGAAGCCCGAAGACCGCCCCGAATCGCTCCACCAATACCGGCGCCACCTCGCTGACCGCCACTTCGCGGCCAAGCTCCAGGCTGAGAGACGTGACGCGGCTGTCCGGCATTCCGCACGGGACTATGTGATCGAAGTGGGACAGGTCAGGGCACACATTCAGCGCGAACCCGTGCGTGGTGACCCGTCGGCTCACCTTTACGCCGATGGCCGCTATCTTGCGGTCTCCGACCCACACGCCGGTCGGATGCCCCTCGCTTTCGGCGACGACTCCGAACTCCGCCAGCGTCTCTATCAGCGTCCGCTCCAGCGCACGCACGTACTTCAGCGGCCCGCCGCCCCAGCGTCGCAGGTTCAGGATAGGGTATCCCACAAGCTGTCCCGGCCCGTGATAGGTGACCTCGCCGCCCCTGTCGGTGTGGTGAACCTCGACGCCGAGCCGCGCGAGTTCCGCCGAGTCAACCAGTATGTCGTCTTCCTGCCCCCGCCGTCCGAGCGTATAGACGTGTGGATGCTCCAGCAGCAGAAGCGTATCCGGCCTGCTGTCTTCCGCGACCTCTCTGTGCATCCGCAACTGGATATCCCACGCCTCACTGTACAGGACGAGGCCGAGCGATACCGCGACAGCTTGATTCTTAACGTCTGTTGTCATCTTCCCGCAGATCATAGACGAGCCTATCTAGTAGTCACACGCCCCAGCCTATCATCGCAATCCGTAGGGACGTCCCTTGCGGGCGTCCCTTCTACCCAAGCGTTTCGCTTGCCGCCCGCTCCACGGTCTCAGCCAGCCAGGCGTTGAGGCTCTTTCCTTCAGACCTGGCCGCAGCGGTCGCTGAGCGGTGAACAGTTGAAGAAACCCTGAGCGGGTTCTGTCCTGAGAACGGCTTGTCCGGCTCCCGACCTCTCTCCGCGCACACAGCCAGATAGTCGTCTATGGAAAACTTGAACTCTTCCTGAAGTTGCTCGACAGATGTCCCCTCGAAGACGATTACGTCTCGCGTATCCACTACTTCGCCTTGAAACACACCCGCGTCCGAATCGAAAGTCACTGATGCTCGATAGCCCTTGTATTCCATCATGGCTCTATACCAGCCTCCCGTAAGAATCGCCTCATAGATTCCAACATAACATATAATGGAGCTACACACTGATAGCTGAAGACTGAAAGATAAAATGACCAAATTCCTCACATTCGGCGAAACTCTCGTCCAGCACAACGCCGACTATATCGGCCCCTACGACCTGGATGGCAGCTACACCCGTCATGTCGCGGGCGCCGAGTCCAATGTCGCGCTCGACCTGCGCAGGCTTATGCCCGACATTGAGGCCGTCTGGATAAGCCGCCTCGGACAGGACCCCGACGGCGACATGATTCTCGAACAACTGAGAGACAGGATAACCGTCCGCGCTCCGCAGTTCGACGGAGAATTCACCGGTATCCAGCTACTAAACCACCTCGGCGGGGGAGAAGTGCTGCGCCGTTACAGACGCGCCGGGAGCGCCGCCAGCCGTCTGACCGCCGCCGAAGTCATGCCGCACCTGGACGGCAGCGACCTCGTTCACGTAACCGGAATCACCCCCGCTCTGAGCGACACCTGCCGCCAGACCGTCATGGAAGTAATGCGCTCCGCCGCCGAGCGCGGAATCCCCGTCAGCATGGACGTAAACTACCGTGACGCCCTCTGGACTCCCGCGGAAGCCAGGGCAGTCTGCGACGAGATTCGCCGACTCGCCACCCTGTTCAAGGTAGGCCACGACGAGGCCGAAACCATCTGGGGACTCGGCCTGTCAGCCGAGGAGTACGCCCGCTTCTTCCACGACGGCAATACCAGCCTCATCGTAATCACCACCGGCGATAGCGGCGCGGTCGCCTACGACGGCGAACAGGTCATCACGCATCCCGGCTTCACAGTAGAAATCGTTGACCCCGTAGGAGCCGGCGACGCCTTCGTAGCCGGCTTTCTAGCGGGCATATTTCAGCGATGCGATATTCCGGCCCTTCTCGAAATGGACTCTGACACTCGCGCCGACATCCTCCGCCGCGCTCTTGAGATAGCCAATGCCTGCGGCGCGCTCGTCTGCACCCAACACGGCGACACCGAACCCATGCCGGACATGGGTCAGGTGAACGAGTTCGTCAGCCGCCCCGTCTCTGTATCCGCGCCCATGTGTCCCTGAGAGGCACCGCGCGGTTGAACACCGGCGTATCCGCTGTCGAATCCCTGTCCTTGGCGAAATACCCAACGCGCTCGAACTGGAAGATTTCGCCCACCTCGGCGTCTGACAGCGAGGGCTCCACCTTGCACCTTGTTAGGACTTGGAGCGAATCAGGGTTGATGAACTCCGTCCACTCCCTGCCGTCCGGCGTGTCGTTCGGGTTCGGGATGGTGAACAGGCTGTCGTACAGCCGGACCTCCGCGTCAACCGCGTGGTCAGCCGATACCCAGTGCAGAGTCGCGCGCACTCGCCGTCCGTCAGGCGCTGAGCCGCCGCGCGTCTCCGGGTCGTATGTGCAGCGCAGTTCGACGATGTTGCCCTCATCGTCCTTGACCGCTTCCTCGCACTTGATGAAGTAACCATACCGAAGCCGCACCTCGCGGCCCGGCGCGAGTCGGTAAAACCTGCGGGGCGGGTCTTCCATGAAGTCGTCGCGCTCGATGTAAATCTCTCTGGTGAATGGAACTTGGCGCGTCCCCGCGCTCTCGTCCTCCGGGTTGTTGATAGCGTCCAGGTAGTCCGTCTCGCCCTCCGGGAAGTTCTCTATGACCACCTTCAGAGGGTCCAGAACCGCCATCCGCCGCTCCGCCCGTAGGTTCAAGTCAGTCCTCAGGTTGTGTTCCAGCAGCGCCATCTCGGTCAGCGATTCAGTCTTGTTGATCCCCACCTCGGCGCAGAAGTTGCGGAGCGCTTCCGACGTGTAGCCGCGCCGTCTCATTCCCGCCAGCGTCGGCATACGCGGGTCGTCCCAGCCATCAACATGGCCGTCCTCCACCAGCCTTATCAGCCGTCGTTTGCTGAGCACGGTGTGCGAGATGTTGAACCGTGCGAACTCTATCTGCTGCGGCCTGTACAGCCCAAGCTCTATCAGGAACCAGTCGTACAAGGGACGGTGGTCCTCGTACTCCATGCTGCAAAGCGAGTGAGTGATGCCCTCTATCGAGTCCGAGATCGGGTGCGCGTAGTCGTACATGGGGTAAATGTGCCACTTGTCCCCGGTCTGGTGATGCGGCACGTTTCGGATGCGATAGATAGTCGGGTCCCGCATATTCATGTTCGGCGACGCCATATCAATCTTCGCTCGCAGCACATGGGCGCCATCCTCGAACTCGCCGTCCCTCATCCGGCGCAGCAGGCCCAGGCTCTCCTCTGCCGACCTGTCGCGATAGGGACTGTTCCTGCCCGGCTCAGTCAGCGTCCCGCGGTGCTCACGTATCTCCTCCGCGCTCAGGCTGTCCACGTAAGCCTTGCCCTCCACGACAAGCTGCTCCGCGAGTTCATACAGACGCTCGAAGTAGTCCGACGCGAAGAACTCGCGCTTATCCCACTCGAAACCGAGCCAGCGCGTGTCTTCCTTCTGCGACTCCACGTACTCCATCTCCTCCGCGAGCGGATTCGTGTCGTCGAACCGGAAATTGCACAGCCCGCCGAAGTCGTCGGCTATCCCGAAGTTCAGGCAGATAGCCGTCGCGTGACCCAGATGCAGGTATCCATTCGGCTCCGGCGGCCAGCGCGTATGCACCCGGCCCCCGAACTTGCCCGTTTCATTGTCCTCTACGATCTGCGCCCGGATGAAATCCTTCGATGCGAGCATGGATTTATCTGATATGTCATCAACTGCGTCTGCGACTTCTGGAGAATGCTGTCTAACTATATCTGAGACGCCTTTAGACACGTCTGCGAATTCATCTGACATAATATGTCGCCTCTATTCTGTCGTTCTGGAAACAGGGAATTGTGGGAATTGCTCAAAGTATATTGGAAACCGAAAGCACGCTACAAATTCAGCTTGGGCGGTACTGCCAACCGCGAACGAGGGCTAAATCTCTGAGACGCTCGGACTTCCTCTTGATCTGGTTTGTTCCAAATGCCCTGAAATCAATCAGCGCGTGTTCGGGGAAGGTTTCAGGATCAGGGACAACAGGGAGGTCAAGGTCGAGACATTCTGAAACCGTAACCGCCAGAACGCCCGCTGGCGGGTTGCTAAGTTCCTTCGTGTAGTGAAACCAAGCCGACTCCGGTGTAATCTGGTCTCCGTCATAGACCGATAGAAGTTTGTTGTCTATCCGCCTCGGACGAAAAGATTGAGAGGCCACTAGGTCTTCTTGAATCCACATACCCGAACCGATTACCCGATAGAGCAGGGTGTGTTCGTTCATTCAGACAACTCGACTAGGCGACGAATTTCAGACGTGAGCCATTCCCACCTGCCGCTGTCGGCTAGATCCAGCAGATGGGCGTCTTCCTCGTCGGATTGCTTATCGAACCGTAGCCAGTCGCCTTGCCTGGATTCCAAGTCAATTTCAAATATGACCGAGTGTCTGCCTATAGACCATTCTGCTTCTACACCGCCTTCAGGCGTGGGAAATATATATGGCAAGGGCAGGTCTGTTGGAAAATGGCATTCAAAACTTGAGGCCAGCCAGTCCAGACCAGCGTGACAGGGAGCGGCGCCGTCACCATCGAGCCAGCCGTCTTTCATGTTCCGCAATTCGTCCAACCGATCTGGAACACTCAAGGAGTTAAGTACGACAACTCTATGTTCAGATAGTGTCATTTTCACACCTCAAAAGATATATAGCATCGCATTCTGGCTTTGTCAAAGTGGTCGGCTCACCTCCGATCATCCGTGAACCACTTCACTCAATCGGACCATCGCTACGCGCCGCCCCGCTTCCCTCAGCGCTCGCAGGTCCGCGCCGGCCTGAGCGTCCGCGAGTGCTCCAAAAGTAAAGTCCTCGCCCGGAATCTCGATGTCTTCCTCATGCGGAGATACTACCATCAGAGCCGCCACGCTATTCGGGCCTCCCTTGTGGAGTTGGCCCGTCGAGTGCAGATAGCGCGGCCCGTAGCCCAGCGTCGTAGGAATCCCGCGCTTGCTTAGGATAGCGCCCCTCAGCCGACCCAACGCGGCCTCGTTCTTCGGCGTCTGCAGAACATAGGCCAGGATTGCCAGGTAATCGCCCACCTTCGTACTCGAAAGAAGCTCTGCGAGAGAATCCTCCGAACTCGGAGATACGACTTCCGCTCCCGGATCCGAAGACTCCAGTGCCTGCCATGTCAGAATCTTCGCCCTGTCCACGTCGGGCTGATTGAAGGGATGAACGCCAATGAGCGCGGCGGCTGTCGCCACGGCGAACTGCCAGCGGTAGAACTCTCCGCCCAGAGCGCGCAAATCGTCAAGTTCATATCGAATTACGGGATGGCCCGACTGCTCCAGTTCTACGGCCAGCGCATCCGCCTCCGAATCCTCACCGGCTAGTTTCAGGTACGCGAACTGCCTATCGTCTCCGTACAGGCCGACCTCTCCAGGCGGCTCCGAAGCCACGGGAACTATCCCACGCCCTTGCTTGCCTAGGCTCTCCGCGATAAGCTGCTCTGCCCACAGGCCAAACGAGTCCAGGGTAGGGGACGTGAGCAGCGTGAGCTTGTCGCGCCCCGCATTGGTGTGGGCGGCGATTGCCGCGCCGAGACACGCGCCCGCGTTGAGATGCGTAGCGACTCCGGCGGCGCACCTGGCACGCATCTCATCCGCGCTGTCCATAATTGCGGCGATGTCATACCCAGCGAGCGCCGCAGGGACGAGTCCGAAGTAGCTCAGGACAGAGTAGCGTCCGCAAACGTCCGGCGGATTCAGAAATATCTTCCTGAAACCCTCGCGCCTCGCCAGGTCCTCCAAAGGCGACCCGGGATCGGTAATAGCGACGAATCTGCCACCGTCGCCACCCGCTTCCTGGACTATCCCTCTGAAATACCTGTACAGAAGATTAGGTTCAGCCGTCGTACCTGACTTAGACGACACCACGAACAGCGTCCGCGCCATGTCAACAGCGTCCGATACGCGCATGATCTGGGCGGGCAGAGTGGAATCCAGGACGATAAGCTCCGGCCAGCCCTCGCGTCGCCCGAAGCACTGCCTCATCACCTCCGCGCCCAGACTGCTCCCCCCCATGCCCAGCAGGACGATGTGCCGGATTCCCTCGTCCCTTGCCTCGTGTGAAAATCGTGTCAGCGCGCCGACTTCGCTCCGCATCTCGTCCGTTATGTCCAGC
>DAOULF010000112.1:0-2220 GCA_034420555.1 Dehalococcoidia bacterium | reverse complement strand
TTTCGACGCGCCGTGTCCGAGTGGCTGGACGGGAACGCACCGGCGGACGCTGACGCGCTCCATGATTCACCGGAAGGCGCGGAGGCTCTAGCTGAACTGGCTCGCCGTATTGGAAGCAAGGGCTGGCTTGCGCCCTCCGAGTCAGCGGAAAATGGCGGGGCCGGGCTGTCTGCGGACATGACCGTGGTCGTTCTGGAGGAGTTGAACCGGCGCGGCCTGCTCTCGCTGGTACAGGGCGAGGTGCAGGCTCTCAGGACGGCCCTGATGACTTGTGGTAGCGGAGACCAGCGCGATCACCTTGTCCGCTCCCTGGGCAGAGGCGAACGCGCCGTATGGCGGCACCAGCTATCGCTTTCGCCACGCTCGGATGGCTCGATTAAGCTGGATCACGACTCCGTTGGGCTAACTGCGACGCCGGACGCGGATGGGTACATAGTCAACGGCTTGGGTGTGTTCCGCGGACTTGGCAATATGCCCGATATACTCTGGACTGTCGCCCTGGTAGAGTCCGCCGACTCGGAGCCTCTGCCCGTGTGTCTGCTTGTGGACGCCGCGACCGAGGGCATCACGTTCACGTCTTCAAGAACGTTGTCCCCGATGGCCGCGCGTTCCGTCCGATTCGACGACGTATGGGTACTGCGAACCGACGCGCTGGGGCCGGAAGGGAAGGGCCACCGCATCATAAGCGCGCAAGTGTCGCTCGACCCGAACGCCGACCTACCCGGCTGGGTGGAGACCGAGACGGACGCGCTGCTGGACTACGCGCGCGAAACCGAGTCCGGCGGCAAGCCCCTCAGCGCTGACCCGATACGCGCTCACATACTGGTTGAGGCATACATAGCGAGCCGGGTGTCGCGCCTCCTGAGGATGAGGGCGGCGTGGGAGCGAACCCAGGATGGTGAGACTGAGCGGGCCAACGCGCTGGCTTCACTCTGGAGTCGGGCTGCCGGGTCAGAACTGTCCGATACTGCGCGGCAGGTGGTAGGGCCGAGGGCCCTGCTGGCGTCTGACGATCCTGAATCTGCCGACGCTGGCCGCTTCGAGCGATTGGGTCGGCGGGAGTTGGCGGAGAGGGAAGCGGGACATGCGGACCGTGAGGCCCTGGCATCGGAGCTTGGGATGGGCGATTCGAGTCAGGAGACAGTGGTCAAGTAAGTCGCAAAACCAGATGCGCACAATTGACCAACGAAGTCTGCGCTGGGGTGCTGGAATCTGCTCTCTGCTTTTCGACGGATAACGAAGTGGCGAGTCTTTGGACCCGCCACTTCTTCATTCAACCATTGATCGGTCGTACCACTACCGCCAGTAGCGCGAAACGTTCTCTTCTTCCTTCGTCTTCATCTCCAGCAGGGCGGGCTTGCCCTCGGCGTTCGCGGCAAGGGCGCGCTGGATGGCGGGCGCGACCTCGTCCGGGTCGCTGACCTTCTCGCCGTATGCTCCGAGTCCGCGCGCGACCTCGGCGTACTCGCCGCCAAGGGCGTTGCTGTTCCAGCGCTCAGTGGCGTAGGGCATGTGGTCGTAGTAGTGGGTCATTACACCGTTGTTCAGGACGACGGTCAGAATAGGAATCTCCGACCTGGAAGCGGTCTCGATGTCCAGTCCGGCCATGCCGAAGGCGGCGTCGCCCATTATGTTTATGACATGCTTATCTGGCTCGGCCATCTTCGCCCCGAGAGCGAGCCCGAGTCCGTAGCCTAGCTGTGTTGACTTGCCCCAGCCGATGTAGTTGCGAGGCGTCACGGCGGGCCAGAAGGGGACTATCTGCTCGCGCGGATAGCCGGAGTCGTGCGTGATGATGGTCTCTCTCGCGTCAACGGCCTTCATAAGCTCGGTGAACACGCGGTACGGACTGATGGGAACCTCGTCGGAATTGAGAGAGGGAGACCATTCGGCCATCCACTCGCTCCTGACGCGGACTATCTCGTCGCGGACGCCGTTAACGTCGCCCCGCCCGTGCTCACCTAGCTGGTTCTTGGCCTCCTCGATCATCTGCCGAAGCACGACCTGCGCGTCGCCAATCGCGCCATAGTCCGCGCGGTGGTCCTTGTTCACATCGTCGGCGCAATTGGTGGAGTGGGCAAGAGTAACGCCGGACGGCATTGGCGCATTGAAGTTGGAGATGGTGAAGCTGGTGCCCATGCCAAGTACCAGGTCGGTCTTCTCAAGGAAGTGCTGGCACATAAGCGTGCCGGAGGACGCGCCTGTGCCGAGCGCGAGCGG
>DAOULF010000111.1:0-9241 GCA_034420555.1 Dehalococcoidia bacterium | reverse complement strand
CACACCAACGCCGACTCCCACCGCCACGCCAACCCAGACTCTTACACCGACTCCGACTCCTACGGCAACGCCCACGCCAACCCAGACTCTTACACCGACCCCGACTCCTACGGCAACGCCGAGGCCGTCCCAGAACGGTGGAGGCGAATACGCCGCGCTCATCGCGCAGATGCGCCAGTGGCGCAACGACCCGCGTTACGTGAGCGACAAGAATCACACCGACCGCTGGGACCGCGCGCTGCTGGCCTTTGGCGAGACGGTCCCGGACACGACGCTGACGCCCATGACGGCGGATGAGGCGCAGACCTTCGCCGACCGGGGCTGGAGCCGCTGGGAGACGGTGGCTGAAGCGCTACAGGCCATCGAGGCCGCCGCGGCGGAACCGCAGGACCTGGGACAGTCATCCGGCCAGAACAGCCAGCCTCAGCAGCAGGACCCGCCTCCCAACAGCGTCCCCACGGTGTCCGACGCCCTGTCCGACATCACCATCGTCAACCAGAGCGGGACGCATGAGGTGTCCCTGTCGGGGACGTTCAGCGACGCCGACAACGACCCGCTGACTGTCACCGCCACATCCGCGGACGAAGCAATAGCCACGGCTTCGTTGTCATCCGACGGGTCAACGCTGACGGTGACCGCCAAAGCTCGGGGAACGGCGGACATCACGGTGTCGGCGGACGACGGCAGCGGCGGCACGGTGTCCGATACCTTCACCGCGAGGGTGAAGGCCGCTCCCACCGTAGCCTCGTCCTTGGCGGATGTGACCGGCCTTGAGGCGGGAGCGACACGGGAGGTGTCGCTGTCCGGAGTGTTCAGCGACGCCGACGGCGACACGCTGACAATCAGCACCGCATCCTCGGATGACGCCAAGGCCACCGTAACCGTAGCCACAGACCAATCCAAGCTGACTGTGGCGGGAGTGGCCGAGGGAACGGCGACGATCACGTTAACGGCGTGGGACTCGGACGGCAACCGTGTCCTCGACGACTTCGACGTGACGGTAGGCGGAAAGTACGCCGATCTCATCGCGCGGGTCTATGAGTGGCGCAACGACCCGCGTTACGTGAGCGACAAGGCGCACACCGACCGCTGGGACCGCGCGCTGATGGCCTTCGGCGAGACGGTCGCCGACACGACGCTGACACCGATGACAACGGAGGAGGCGCAGGGCTACGCAGACCGCGGCTGGAACCGATGGGTGGATGTGGCAAAGGCGCTGCGAGAGCTGGAGTCCGGCGAGCGGGAGGCTCCTCCGATGGTTTCGGAGGAGCCCGAGCATCAGCCGCAGATGCAGACGCCCGGCCCCGGAGACACCGTCTGGTCGGCCACGCTGACCCCTTATGCAGGCAGCAGACTCCGAACCGGCTGCGATGACGAATACTCAGCCTCCTGCAAGTCGGAAAGACTCCCGTCGGAAAGACTCCGGTCGGGAAGGATCTTGCCGGAAAGATTCATCCCGGGAAGACTCTCGCCGAGCAGTTTCACGTACAAGGGGAAAACCTACGATGTCGTCGGTCTCTATTCCCATCCCGGCTTCCATGGCCTTCATAGCCAGTCAATAGATATGAGGTTCTCGGAGCATGGCTACAAAACAGAACACTACATCTATAGGGACCCAAACCTGCATGAGCTGGCGCTGCGCATCGACGACGCTCTTCTCTCCATAGTGGATGGCACCGTCTTCCCTACTGACTACACCGTGTGGAAAAATCCCGGCCCAGCCTGGACCGCAGATACCGAAATCAACGTGAGCCTGGAGATGCTCACCCGCGCGCCCACCGGCGTGACGGTTACGCCGGGCGACGAAAAACTCGACATATCCTGGACGGCCCCCACGGTCCCCGCCGGGACAATGGTCACCGGATACGAAGTGCGACTCTGGCGGCAATCTGAGGGCTGGGGCGAGCCCATACCAATCAGCAGCACACCCACGAAGTACACTTTTACGGGCTTGACCAACGGCGTGCGGCATAGCGTTCAGGTGCGCGCTACGCACAACAAAGGCCACGGCGCCTGGTCCTCTCCGGGCGGATTCTCCGGTCTTGGGGGTTTTGACGGCGTTCCGGTTGGCCCCGCTGACGCGCCCACCGACGTCAGGACACAGCCGAGCGATCGCCGGCTCCTGGTGGAATGGAATATGCATCCAAGTCGCAACGGCGGCTCGCCTATAACCGGCTACCACGTGCATTACACGTCCTCAACCACCGTCCCCGACGACGCGGAAGCCTCCGGCATGGACCCGGCCGCAGGCTGGATTGACTCCGGAGACGCCGGCGCTGACACCGCCCACTGGATTTCCGGCCTGACCAACGACACCGCCTACCGTGTGCGGGTGCGCGCCGTGAATGTACACGGCGATGGCGAGTGGTCTGCGACGGCGTCAGGTACGCCGCTGTACCCGGCGCCTCTCTTGGATCTACAGACCGCAAGCATCCGGCGAGACGGCAAGCCTGGTCTCAAACTGACATATCGCTTCGATCCCGAAGCCCGCTCGGTCGAGGTCGTAGCGCATGTGATAGATCCCAATAGATACAGCAGGAACGTCTGGGACGAAAGGGCCCGTGGAGGGATGGAGGTAGTGTGGCCGGAGCGCGGCATAAATCATCTTCTGCCCGCGGGCGCCAGCATTTCCTGCGCCAATGATCCCGGTTCTCCCGGTGTGGGCCACTGTGAGGTTACCGGCCTCCCGCCCCTCAGCGGCGAAGGCATGTACCACACGCGGCTCTACGCCCGCGTTGGGGATGCCCTGAGCCCGACTTCCCTCTTTGTTCCGAAGTGGTACCAACCGTACACTCCCACTTTTATGCCGGTGCCCCCAGGCTTCGGCCTCGAGAATCGAGACAACGACTAAAGCGCGACGGCAGGCGGAGGCCGCCGCCGAGAAGATCAGCTACGCGGAGTTGATGGAAGTCGTCCGCGCATACCTTGTGCCCTCTGGCTGAACCCTCCTACGCCCGTAACAGCGGCCCAGCCCCGGTCATTCGCCGACTGGGGCTGGGCGCGCAGGGTGAATGTGACCGCCCCGCGGAAATCGGAAGGCGGCTGGCCGCAAGACCTGTAATCTGCGCGATAGCGGGCGCAGTTCTACCGTGCTGCGTCCTCCGCCTCGGCTCGGACGCGGGCGGCCTGTACCTGCGCCGAGTCTGGATTTTGCCTGTCGTGCCTGACGGTTCCCCGTTCGACGTTGTGCTTGAGACGCTCGTACTCTGAGCATAGCTCGGCTCCCATCAGCACGATGAAGCTGCTGACGTAGGCCCAGAACAGCAGCACGATAACCGGCGCGACCGAACCGTACACGTTCTGATACGACGCGAACTGTTCCAGGTACAGGATGAACAGGTTCTTGGACGTTTCGAACAGCACGGCGGCTACCAGCGCGCCCGGCCAGACGTATCTCCAGTACGTCTTCGTGTTGGGGACCATCTTGTACATCATCAGGAATATCACCAGCATCAGGACGAAAGACATACCCTGGAGGATGATATATCCCATGTTGTCAATCACGAATCCGACAACCGGGAGATCCAGGCCGGGAAGTTCCTGGGCCGTCCTGACGATTGCCGCGCTGGACATCGAAATCGGGAACATGATGCCCACGCTTATCACCATGAGGATATGCCTGGGCTTGCCTATATAGAACGGCCTGTCGTTGTGTATGTCCCAGGCGCGGTTGATAGCGCGGTCGAGCGCCCCCATCATCGCGCTGCCCGACCACAGCAGGCCCAGGAATGAGAACAGCCCCAGCGCGCTCCGTATGTTCAATATGCCCTCGATATTGTCCTGGACGAACTGTTCGGAGCCTGGTAGAAACCCGCCTATCGCGCCGGATATATTGGCCTGGATTTGCTCCGGCTCCAGAAAGTAGCTGAACACCGTTATCATCCCTATAACGAGCGGGAATAGCGAGAACAGCGCGTAGTAGGCGACGCCGGCGGCCATGTGGGTCAGGTCGTCCTCAGACATCTCCCTGAAGACCCTGATGGTGAGTTCGACGACGAATATCCGTCGAATCCGGTCTATGATGCCGCCGTAACGGTTGTTTATCCTGTCGCTGGTCCTCTGTATGAAGTTCCTGACGACTCGTACTGACTCATGATCGAGCAATGTTCAACGCCGCCTCGAATGCTCGCGTAATGTCCTCGTTGGATTGGCGCAATATGGTCGTGTTGACAGTCAGATGGATTCTGCTTGGGTTTCCTTCATCGGTGTTGACGAACACCGAATAATTCGCAAGTTCCTCTATAAGTCTCTCGATATCCACGTCCGCGTCCAGCGCAACCGGAAAGATATTCGAGCCGTGCTCGTAGGATTCTACGTTCATGCCGTCCAGACGGTTCAGTTCCGAGAACAGGCGCTCAGCCTTCGACATCGCCTCGGCGAACCGCTCCTCAAATCCCTCCACCCCCTCTAGGGCGAGTGCCGCCGCCAGCGACGCGCTTGAGAGTCCACCACCGAACATACGCCGGTCATGGTACAGGTCCCGGCAGAACTCCTTCGTTCCCGCCAGAATCGCCCCGAACGGCGCGCCGAAATACTTGTACAGCGATACGTACACTGTATCGAACAGGCCGGAGTATTCTGCGGGGGAAATCCCGGTAGCCGCGCTCATCATAAACAGCCTTGCCCCGTCCAGGTGTGTGCGGATGGAGTTTGCCGCGCAGTATTCGGTGATCTGCTTCATCAGGTCGAATGGCATTATCTGCCCATGCTGGCGTCGGACCGGACTCTCGATCACCAGCGTCCCTACGGGAGTCAGCACCCTGCCGCCGCCCGCCGTCTCGACCGCCGCCTGTACTTCGTCCAACGTGAAATATGGTCGCTCATGCGCCAACGGGATAAGATTGATGCCGCTGAGCTGCTGAACGCAGTCGCCGATGTCGTGGTAGATGTGGCTCTGCTCCTGGACTACGGCGCGTTGGCCGCGCCCGCATTGATTGCGGATAGCGAGATGGTTCGCCAGCGTGCCGGTAGGCATGAATACCGCCGCCTCTTTGCCCAGTATCTCGGCCATTCGCATCTCGACTTGCTCGACCACTCCGCCGAGCGAGTAGTTGTCCGCCTCGATCCCTGTGCTGTCGGTTATTTCGGCCAGGCTCCTGACCATGAGTTCAGGGGATTTCGGTTCGCCATCCCCCCTGAATACGACGGCCTGGGGGGACGTGATGGACTTGTCTGCCGGGGTAGTGGGGGCTGTCAGCGTTGCCATGTCAGTGTTTCCTGCTATTTCTGCATTTATCCATTCAAGATGATTGCATAAGTGTTCTGCCTCTCTTATTCGTCATTCCCGCGAAAGCGGCAATCCACGGGTAGGGAGGCCCTGCGACTGTCGCAATTCCACTTATGCAAATTTCTCTCATTCATACTCTGTGAGTATGGGTTACAAGGACTGATACAATGTTACCAGATTGACGCGCGTGGATTGGAAACGAGGGAGAAAGTTCGTTTGTCTCACATAAAGCTGGTCTGTACCGAATGCGGGGCCCCCCACGAGGCGGATATGGACGCCCTGGGATGCAGTAAATGTGGCGCTCCTCTGGATGTGGAGTACAAGCCCGATGCCTGCCACACGATACGTTGGGCAGGATTCGACATGCCCGTCCCGTACCACTCCGACAGTCCCGCCGTGTCTATGGGCGAGGGCGATACCCCGATAGTCCCGTTGACTCGGATCTCCGAATCTCTTGGGACTTCGGACCTGTTTGGCAAGCCGGAGTTCATGAACCCCACCGGCTCTTTCAAGGATCGTGGCACGGCAGTGATGCTGTCCGTAGCGCTTGAGCAAGGAGTAACGGAAGTCGTCGAAGATTCCTCCGGCAATGCGGGCGCGTCGGTCTCCGCCTATTCCGCGAGGGCGGGTATCAAGGCCCATGTCTTCGCGCCCAGTACCGCGCCTGTGGCGAAGCTCGGGCAGATACGGGTTTACGAGGCGCGGACGCACGCCGTTCCGGGCCCGAGGGAGGCCAGCGCTGATGCAGCGGTCGAGTTCCAGCGCCAGAACGGGTTGGTCTATGCGTCGCACAACTTGAGTCCCTACTTCGTGGAAGGCACCAAGACATTCGCCTACGAAGTAGCCGCTCAGATGTCGCCCCTGCCGGATCACATAGCCATTCCGGTCGGAAACGGCAGCCTGCTTATGGGCTGCTGGAAGGGATTCTCGGAGCTGATAGCCAATGGCGCGCTGGACACTATGCCCAAGCTGCACGCGATTCAGGCCGAAGCAGTCATGCCCATAGCAGCCGAGTTCGCGGGAGTGGAGTGGAGTCCGGGTGAGGCGACTCTAGCCGGAGGTATCGCGGTTGGTTCGCCACCCCGCAAGAATCAGGTCTTGCGAGCGCTGAGGGAATCGGGCGGCATAGCCCTTGCGGTCCCGGACGAAAGCATCGTGCGCTGGCAGAAGCGGCTGGCCGCTTCAGAGGGCATATTCGCCGAACCGACGTCAGCCGCGGCCCTGGCTGGCATCGAACTGCTGCTCCAGCATGGTCACGTCAAGCGGAATGAGACCGTTCTCGCGGCCATTACGGGCTTCGGCCTCAAGGACGCGCTGCCGGAGTAGCGGACCGTGTTTACGCAGTCGCGTTGTCGAAAGCCTCTCTGAACCCCGGAATCGAGCCGGACAGCGTCTCGTCCGTAACGCAGAACGATATTCTGAAGTGGCCGGGCATCCCGAACCCTCTTCCCGGGACCACGAGCACGTTGCGCTTCTGAAGCTCCGCCACGAATTCCACGTCGTCCTCGACGGGCGACTTCGGGAACATATAGAACGCGCCCTGGGGCTTTACCACGTCGTAGCCTATGTCTGTCAGTTCGCCGTACAGATAGTCGCGCTTGGACTGGTACTCGCCTATGTCCACGGTTACCGACTGGAGCTTGGCCACCAGGTGCTGCATCAGCGCGGGCGCGTTGACGAATCCGAGAGTCCTGTTGCAGAAGACAAGGCCGTCCATTAGCTCCGTGCCGTCCTCGTAGTCTGGATGGATGGCTATGTACCCGATGCGCTCTCCGGGTAGCGCGAGGTCCTTCGAGTGCGACGTTGCCACAATCGAGCGAACATGGTGATGGAAGATGTGCGGGTATTCGAGGCCGTCGAACAGCAGCCTGCGGTACGGCTCGTCGCTTACCAGGAATATCTCGGTGCCATGCTCACGCTCTTTCCTGCGGATTACTTCGCTGATTTCCGCGAGCGTATCATCCGTGTACAGGACGCCGGTCGGGTTGTTGGGAGAGTTGATCAGGACCGCGCGGGTCTTCTCTCCGATTGCATCCTCCAACTCGTCCATGTCGGGCAGGAAATTCTCGTCCGGCGGCACTACTTTGCACACACCTGCGTGGTTGTCGGCGTAGAAGAAGTATTCGACGAAGTAGGGCGCGAATATCACAACCTCGTCCCCCGGGTCGAACAGCGTCTTCAGGACGACGTTCAGCGCGCCGCCCGCTCCGCAGGTCATTATCAACTCGTCCGCCGTGAAGTTCAGCCCGGTTTCCTCGGAGAGTTGAGCAGCGACTGCGGCGCGCGTCTCTGGGTAGCCGGAGTTCGGCATGTACCTGTGCATACCCGGCGACGGGTCTTCGACGATGCGCCGGAGTTCCTCGAAGAACTCGTCGGGCGGCTCAAGTATCGGATTTCCGAGCGACAGATCGAAGACATTCTCGTCGCCGAACTGCTGCTTCAGCGCAATGCCCTCTTCGAACATCCTCCGAATCCAGGAACCTTGCTCGAGCAGACCGCGTATCTTCTTGGAAACAGCCATAATGCGCCTTTCGGTTCAGTTTCGTGCCGTGTGCATTGTAACGCAGTGCGAGGTCGAATATGTAACCGATTGCCCCAGAGTCCGCGCAATCGTATAATCTGTGCGATTACTCAGGGCCGCCTGTGCGGTCTGCGACAACAATGACAAGGAGAAATGCGATAATGGGCGCTCAAATAGTGATATACGGGCCTAGTGGAGACGCGCTGGCCGACTTTCAGAGAGTCGCGCCGGAGGGCGCCGACATCGGGTGGGTGGACTCCGGTCTGCCGATGGAAGACCAGGCAGCCGAGCTCCGCGATGCCCAGGTAATGGTGGTTGCGGGCGCGAACGTCTCGGTTGAGGTAGCTCGCCATGCCCCCAACCTGAAATTGGTACAGACCACCAGCGCGGGCACCGACCAGCTCGACAAGACCGCTCTCGGCGAGATGGGGATTCGGGTATCGAACAATGGCGGAGGCAACGCTGTCGCCGTCGCCGAGCACACCATAGCCCTGCTGGTCTCTACCATCAGGAAGCTCCAGCTACAGTTCAACGCGGTCAAGGCCGGGGAGTGGGCCGGCGACATCCGCGCCGCGTGGTTCTCCCAGGCCAACGAGATTGCCGGCAAGACCGTGGGCATCGTCGGACTCGGCAGAATCGGCTCCAGGGTGGCGCGACGCCTCCAGGGATGGGAGTGCGACATCATCTACGCCGACGTGGTTGATCCCGAAGAGGGCATCGAGGAAGAGTTGAACCTCACGCGTGTGTCGCTGGACGAACTGCTCAGCACGGCGGACATAATCACGCTGCACGTCCCACTCGGCGGCCCCACCTACCACATGATAAGCGACCGCGAGTTCGACCTGATGAAGCCGACCACTGTCTTCATCAACGCCTGCCGAGGCCCGGTGGTGGACGAGGCCGCGCTGATACGCGCGATGGAGGCGGGCAAGATAGCCCAGGCCGGTCTGGACGTGCTGGAAGAGGAGCCGACGCCCGTTGACAACCCACTGCTCCACATGGACAACGTTCTGGTAACGCCGCACCTCGCATCCTTCACCCAGGAATCGGGCGAGAAGAGCCGCACCTTCGCCATGTACAACGGCGCACGAGTCGTCCGTGGCGAGGATCCCGAATCCGTAGTCCTGCCAGACTAATGCCTTCTGATAAGACCTAGTACCAAGTCCAGATAAATTTGTAACAATCACTGCCGCTCTCGTCATTCCCGCGAAAGCGGGAATCCAGGGGTGGGGCCAGGCTGATGCACGACAAAATCAAGTGGACGCGGTACTAGTGCTACATCTATGTGAATATGACACACCCTAACCACTATCCGTCATTCCCGCGAAAGCGGGAACCCCGAAGTGCTCGCCGCTCGGCAATCCAGTGGGCGGGGGCTGGCTGCGATAGGCCAGAAACATATAGAAATGGTACTAAGCCGGAATTCTATCGTGACTGACGCCGACTCTCTTCAGGACGTCCATTGGAGCTCGATCCAGAAGAGAGACGGCGTC
>DAOULF010000110.1:0-5196 GCA_034420555.1 Dehalococcoidia bacterium | reverse complement strand
ACCCGCTGGGGATTCAGGCAGGTCGTCGAAACATACGCTATGGACGTGCTTCAGCCCGACATCTACTGGTGCGGCGGCATCAGCGAGACAGTGAAGATATGCGCCCTCGCCTCCGCGTTCGACCTGCCCGTCATACCGCACGGACACAGTTCGCACGCCACGGCGCACGTCATAGCGTCCCAGCCTCCAACCACCACGCCCATCCAGGAGTTCCTCATCAAGTGGAACGCCGTTCACCAGTTCTACCTCAAAGATCCGCTCAATCCGGTTGACGGCACGATAACAGTGCCCGACTCCCCCGGCCTCGGCCTGGAGCTAGACGAATCCAAGGTGGAATCCGAGCGCGAGTTGGACTTCCGTAACATCTAGTGCCAGTTCCACATTAAGATGACATATTCCGATTGCCATTCGTCATTCCCGCGAAAGCGGGAATCTAGGGGTGGTGGGGTTGGTTGTTATGCGTCAGAAATATGTGGAAACGGTACTTAGGAACTGCTGACTACCTAAAACCCGGGCACGGAGGATTCACCATGGACGAATTTATGCAGACGGCTTTCGCCGAGGCGCGCACTGGAATGGAAGAAGGCGGCATTCCCATAGGCGCGGCGCTCGTGGATACCGACGGCAATCTGGTAGCCACAGGCCGCAATCGCAGACTTCAGGACTCGGCCTGCGTCATGCACGCCGAGATAAACTGTCTCTACAACGCCGGCAAGATCATACAGAACTTTCGCGGCATGACGATGTACTCCACTCTCATGCCCTGCCACATGTGCGCGGGAGCAGCCGTACAATTCGGAATAGCCAAAGTAGTCGCCGCCGAGTCCGAGAACTTCGGGGAAGAAAATGGACACGCACTGATGTCCAGGCACGGCATAGAGGTCATAGACCTGGACCTCGACGACGCCAAGCAGCTACTCGCGGGATTCATCGAAGCCAACCCCCAACACTGGAACAGGGACATAGGAAGGTAGGACAGTAATGGCGATAAATCACCCGGCGACCATTCCCGCTAGAAGCGGCAAGGCTGCCTTGATCAGGGGTGGACAGCATATCAAGGTCATCAATACTCATGGAAAGCAAGTGGTTGACACTTGGGCGTTCAACCAGGCTAATCTGGAAGAGTTCATGTCCATGGAGCATTCCAGGACAGCGTTGGGCCGGACAATGGCCGATGTAGGCGACTCCATGGTAACCAACCACAGGCGCCCAATACTGACTGTGGCAGAGGACACATCGGGCGGCATTCACGACACCCTGTTAGCCGCCTGCGACCGCTACCGCTACGAACTGCTTGGCTGCTCGGAGTACCACGATAACTGCACCGACAACCTGGCCGCCGCTCTAGCCGAACTTGGTCTGACGCCCCCGGAAACCCCTAGCCCATGGAACCTGTTTATGAACATACCCGTGAAATCGGACGGCAGCCTGGCCTTCGAGCCACCTGTCTGCAAGCCGGGAGACTACCTGCTGCTGAGAGCGGAAATGGACTGTATCATCGCCTTTTCCGCCTGCCCGCAGGACATCGTCCCAATCAACGGCGTTGATTGCACCCCGACCGAGGCACACTTTCAGGTGATATAGCCCGCCAATTTTGCTCCAGGTCTCAGCCGGGAGCGTATTCTACCGCAATGAACCCCGCGGTTCGGCGCGGACGCGACATGAACGCCCGGGCACCTGTGGACGGCGCCCTCTGGAGCATAGTCGGATAGGCAGTGCCAATGTCCTGCATTGTCCTCATATTCCCGCTCTGCCTCACTTCACATCATCTGCTGTTGGACTGAGAGCCTATTTGCGTTCAGAAACTCTGCGGCGTCCGTAAAGGCTGAGAATAACAAGGGGCGTCCACTGAAAGAGAGCGGGGATACAGGCCCGACAGCCATAAATGGAAATTCACGAAGCTCGGGACTTGGCGCGCTGTGTGGGTCACGGAACGACTGGTACAACTCCATCGCCCGCCGGTCTCCTCCAGCGAATTCTCTCAATTTTCGGAACTCGTCCCCTAACGCTAAACCAAATCCGAAAAAGAGAATCCGTAGTTGCTGTAGGATTTCATTATCTATCCCACCAAGGGTCTGGCTTATAAAGAACCATCCGATACCATACTTGCGAGTCTCACAGACTGCGCTGTGCAAAGTGATTCGTAGCTGTTCTTCTTCACTTCCACTTTGGAGAGTTCCAGAAGGTGCAAGACGAGCCGCATCATCCATTACCACCAACACATTAGCACCTTCTTGTAGCCCAAGTTCTTAAACTAGCACCAATGGTTACTAGGGAGTCTCAAGTCCATGAACCGTCTGCACGAGTGTTTATCTGTGGTAACATCGCTGCAGTAAAGACCATAATGCTAGTCGGAGGCAACAGATGTTGCGTAGATTTCTGAGGCGAAAAAAAGTCAGGTCGCTCCTCGAAAGGGGAAAGACCCATCAGGCCCGACGTGACTACGACGAATCCGTCGAGTGCTTCACGAGCGCCATTGATTTGGATCCCGGTAATGCACTGCTTTACCAGGAAAGGGGACTCTCGCTCCTGGGTAAGACAGCTATTGACGAGGCCATTCGGGACTTCGACAAGGCACTGGAACTGAATCCGAACTTTGCAGACGCCTACAATGATAGAGGACTCGCCTTTACGGATAAAGCTAAGCTCAACCGAGCCTCGTCTCCGTACAATTACGGTAACACTGGCTGGTATGCCAAGGCCATTGGGGATTATAGCAAGGCGATAGAATTGAACCCGAACTTTGCGATTGCCTTCACCAACAGAGGGTCCTCATACGCCGCTCTGGGCGAATACGATCTCGCCCTCTCTGATTTTCAGCGGGCTGTGGAACTGGATCCGGAAAATGTCGCTGGTTATGGTGGCCGAGGAAATATCTACATGGAGAAGGGTGACCCCAGCAGAGCCTTCGCGGACTACAACAAGGCCATTGAGCTTAGTCCGTCCAATGGGGATGCCTACTACAACAGAGCTGGGTTCTACGTGCGTGTTGGAGACTTGGCTAACGCTCTCCGGGACTTTGATGCAGCCATAAGACTTGATCCGTTCGACTCACAAAATTATTCAGGTAGGGCGAATGCCTATTTGGAGATGGACGAGTACGACAAGGCTATCGCCGACTGCAACACAGCCCTTCGGATGAATCCCAGACTTGTTACCGCATACGGAATTAGAGCTGCGGCCTACGGCTATCTTGGTCGCTACGAACAGACCATCTTGGATTGTGGTGAAGTCATTCGACTTAATGCAGGTGATCCCGGAGCCTATGTCAACAGAGGGACGGCGTATAGAAACATGGGCGCGCACGACCTGGCATTCGCCGACTTTGAACGGGCGATTGAAATCACTCCGGAAGATCCCATGGTCTACTACAACAGGGGTATTTCATACCGCCTCGTCGGTGAGTACGACCGGGCCATCGGGGACTTTGAGACGGTCATCAAACTAGACCCACACAACTCTTTGGCCCATAGGGCCTATAGACAGAAGGAGATGGCGATCTGTAGCAAGGACATATCGCTGGACCCGACAAATGCCAAACCCTTTTATAGGAGGGGGCTGATCCATTATGACTCAGGTCAGCACGAGCAGGCCATCGAGGACTTCGACAGGGCCATTGAGTTGGATGCCGACTTTGCATCTGCCTACACTGCAAGAGGCGTCTCCTATCACGATATGGGCGACTTTGATCGCGCCATAAGTGACCATGATAAAGCGATCCTCTTGGATCCAAACGAACCAACTTACCATTGCAACAGGGGCTCGGCTCATCATAGCAAAGGCTTACACGAGTTGGCCATTAAAGACCACGATACGGCCATAAGATTGGCCCCGAGCTATGCAACGCCTTACTATTCGAGGGCCGCAACCTTTATTGCATTAGGCGACTATGACCAGGCCATCACAGATTGCAGCAAGGCCATTCAGTTGGAGCCAGGAACTTTCCAAGCATATGCCAACAGGGGCGAGGCATTCCGGATGAAGAGTGCTTATTCTCGGGCCATATCAGACTTCTCCGAGGCCATCCGACTGAATCCCAATAATTCGAAGATGTACACTGGCAGAGCACTTGCATATATCTCCGCGGGGAATTCAGGACAGGCTTTGGAGGACATACAAAGAGCGCTTAATCTTGATCCAAGTGTAGGTGAGGTATTTGTTCGAATGGGCATACTCAGCAGGGCTCACAACTAGAACGCTAGAGGTGTCACATAGCGACTATATTCATTAAAAGACAATATGAGTCATTACTTTGGTCCACTATAAGGAATCTCAGCCTGCGACCATATCCAGATGATACTGGGATGCTCCAGTGCAGACTGGCGTATCTGAAGAGAAGTTCATCTTCAGTCCTCGGGTGTACCTCAACCAGTTTCGGTTTGATCTTCTCCGGGATGACCTCTCTCCCAGAAGCGATCCGCTTCAATAGTCTGCTCTCATGTCTGATAAGCCCGTTTTTCCGCTGCTGCATCTTATGTTGAGTGGCTTGGGCATGGAGCAAACGGATCTGGCTCTTGTCGCAGCCCTCTGGCAGGAAAAATTTATTATCTCTAAATTCAAAGCCTTGATTTTGAAGCGATTCTATGATCAGACCTTTGAGTTTGAGTTGCTCGGTGCTCAGAGGCTGATGGTTGTCTGTGTTTGCGGACAATATTGAACCTCTGTCGTTCCCCTCCGAAGCCATACGCCTTGGCCTCTAACTCTAGTCACTCCTGGCTCATCCGTCTAATCTGTTCCCTGAGCATAGCTATCTCAGCTTCGGCGGACTCCCTTGCGGTTCGTTCCTGGGCTGCCCTTCTTTCAGCCACGTCCCTTGCGGCTCGGTCCGCGCGCGCCTGCGCGTCCAGTTCCGCGGGCGTGGGAAGAAATTCTCCCGTGGTCGGATCCCGAAAACGCAGCGTCCCTTCGACCCAGCACAGGTCCAGTCCCAGAACGGGACTATGACCCCATATCAGCCCATCGGGTTCGTGGTAGATCGGCAGCGGTTCATACTTCCCGCCAACAAGCAGGTCTCCCGCCAGCGCCGCGTCGTGAAATCTCCCGCCAGTGTAGTCGAATCTCCAATACTCTCCTACCCCGAGTCTGGCGTATCCGTCGCGCTTGACAGTATAATCCCTGTGCCCCGTGCTGCGCGAAGCCACCTCCAGCACGAAATCGGGCGGTTTGCCCACCTCGCTTAGCACGTATCCGTTGCGC
>DAOULF010000109.1:0-2183 GCA_034420555.1 Dehalococcoidia bacterium | reverse complement strand
CAGAAAGTACTCCCCTGCCCCCTAGGGTCTTTCGGTTATCCGAAATTGCCGTGGCCTCAGCCTGTGGATTCCCGCTTTCGCGGGAATGACGAATCACGTGGAAGGGTTTCGGTTTGCAATAATCGAAAGGCCCTGCCCTGCCCTTCACGGCGCTGGCAAGGCTGTAAACGACCGAGTACGAGAAGGCGGCGGTCATCGCGAAGAAGAGAGGCAATGCGAGGTTCAGGGCAATCTCGGGCGCGATCCCTGTGGCGTGTATCAACATCCCGACGATGAACTGGCCCCAGTAGTAGTAGTTGATATAGCCGCCCCCGAACCAGGGGTCATAAGGCGGCATATAGCTCGACTTGAGAACGGCGTTCAGGTAGGCCATGTCCATCGGCTTCTCGCCGCCCCTGTACGGGTGCCAGAGGTCGGGGTTAGCCATTCGGACAAGGATAAACGCCGCGAACGCGGCCAGGAATACCAGTTCGGAAATAAGGAGCGTCTTCCAGCGCTCCCTGAAGAAGGCGCGGACTTCTTCCCACTTCAGAACCAGAAGGACGAGGTTGACCAGGGACAACGCTACGGCTCCGGCGATGACGGCGGCGCGCGTGAAGGCCATGAGTTCCAGGCTGGACAGCAGCCAGACAAGAAGGCCGAGCAACAGCAGTCCCAGTCCCTTGGAAAACAGCCATCCCCTGTCGGCGAGCGGACGGAACACTATGAAGGCGAGAGGGAAGACGATCAGCGCTATAACCTCCGCGACGACGATCCATATAGCGACCGATACCCAGTCCGCGCGGCGGTCGGGATTGATGATGTCGGCCCATGTCCCGCCTGCCTGTCGCGCCTCCGACTGGTCCGGCGAAAGCATGAGTTGGCGCGAGTTACCGGACTCCGACAGTGGGGTCGGCAGTCCGGGCTGCCCGGTTGGGAATCCGCCGGAGGGCCCCAGGATGCGGTCGTAGATGGTCTGCGAGTCCAGCCAGTCGTCATTGCGGAAGAGAAGCAGCTTCGGGTGGTCGTAAACAGAGAAACTCTCATCGGCGAATCCGAGATTCAGAGATACGGGATAGGGATTGGATCGCTCCAAACCAACGGGCACGGGCAGGTCGGGACGTCCGAAGGTGTCATCGAGAAAGCCCACGCCAAAGAGGTTCGGGTGGGCGTCGAAATGGGTTTCCAGAGAGTAGCCGAGCCCGCCGGAGAAGAGCTGCTTGTAGTATTCGCGGCTCACCGGATAGCGTTCGGGCAGGCGCGTAACGGTCCCGTAGAGGCGGTTACTGTAAATGAGGATATAGTCGGCGGATGCGAGTTGCTCGCTCATGGCCGAAAGTTTCTCATGGTTGTCCGGGTTGTATATCTGAAGTTCATCCAACTCGTAGCCGTACAGGTCTGGGACGCCCTCGTCCCAGTGTTCCCTGAGCATCAGAGAGTTAGGGGGTACGTTCGACCTGATCCACTCCCCGGCGCGAACGGCGGAATGGGTTTCGGCGTATATGCCGAGGTAAGAGACGGCGTAGAAGAGAGTGGCGGCGAAAGCGAGCGCTCCGAACAGTCCCAATGCAACACGAGCCGACAGCCTGGCGGCATTCGCCAATCCTCCGGCGGCGCGCCATATATCCACGAGCATCTTCGCGCCGAACAGCAGCAGGAAGGGCGTAATAGGGATAAGATAGCGCATGAACTTGACGTCGAACGCGCCGGTAATCAGGAAGTATGGGACCACCCAACTCAGCAGCAGGGCGGTGATTCGTGTATCGGGACTGCGGATTGGGAGCGTGACCAAAATCGCACCCACCGCGATTGCGGAAGAGAGAATAATTGCAGCGAAGCTGCTGGATGCCATCAGAATCGCGGCTGGGAAACACACGCCAACGAGCAGGTAGGCCAGCGCCCACCAGAGCCTCAGACCGCGCAGCGCGGCATAGAGAGTACCAACCCAGGCGACGATGCCGAGTGGTAAGCCGAGGCCCCAGACCGACAACTGCTGAACGTGGTACAGATATGGAACAGTGTCAATGTACTGGCGGGTGTATGGATAGTCCCTGATGCGGCGCACCATTTCGGACTGTTCGGTGATGTCGGCTGAGAAACGCTCCCAGTCCAGCAGAGCGTAGGGCTGGGCAACGAAGAAGGCGGCAGCGATTACAAGGCCGCCCAGAACGGCGTTGCCGCTTGCTTTGGATATACGGTCGGTG
>DAOULF010000108.1:0-4564 GCA_034420555.1 Dehalococcoidia bacterium | reverse complement strand
GTCCTCAAATCCCGCCAGGTCGCACGCCTCCTTGTTGATGGGGGCGGTAGAGATGGCCGCAATCTGGCCGCTCGCAGCCAGTTCCCCTGCCCGCAGAATCCACTCGACCGAGGCTCGACCCGCGATAGGGGATAGCTCACCGTATGAGATCTGTCCATAGTCCAGGTTCTCGAGGTCCAATACATCTATTGAACCATGACTGCCATCCACGTCCTCGATGTCATGGACTGTGCGGGCGGAGCCCGGAGCGCCTATGAGTTCGAGCGCGGAGTTCATCGCCGCCACGCTTCCTACGACGAACGGGCGGCACTTCTCATAGACCCACTCATCCTGAAGCGCCTTCGCGGTCACTTCTGCACCTATTCCGGCGGCGTCGCCCATCGTGATGGCGACCAGTGGTCGTTCGATCATGGGATAAATGTCTCCGTGTAGTTAAAGAGATTGAGCCAGCCTGCTGATGTAGGCTGGCTCAATTCAGTATATCACCATAAGCGTCGGCGCTGGCGAACTACTCGCACTTGCTGTATCCGCAGTCCAGGCAGTTGAGACACCCCTCCTGCGGAATAAGCCTCCCCGAACACTTCGGACACCGTACCGCTACCGCCATCTGGCTATACCCGTTCCCGTTGCCATTGCTTCCAGAGTGTCCGTTGGGACGCCGGGTAGAGGGGAACAGTCCGGGCTGTAAGGCGGCAGTCGTCTGCTCCTCCGAAGGGCCCGCAATAGCTTCGTGCGAAGCGCCCAGGTGGTTGGTAAGCACGTGAGCCATCGCGTCGGGCGCGGACCTTATCAGTGTTCCGCCGTCCCACGCAGGGCAGCATGTAATTCCCTGGAGATGATGCACTATCTCATCCGGATCTATGCCCGACCTCAACGCGAGAGACACCAGACGCGCCACCGCCTCCAGGTTGGCCGAATCGCATCCGCCCGCCTTGCCCAGCGTCGTGAACACCTCGAAGGGCTTCCCATCATCGTCAAACGTTATGTTGACGTACATATTGCCGTGACCGGTCCTTACCAGGTCGGTGACTCCTCTGACCGAGATAGGCCGCGTCCTGGGAGCCAGTATGAGGGACTCGCTCGCTTCTTCCTGATGCTCGGCGTCCGAACCCGTCTCCAGCACCTGCATGGACTTGGAGCCGTCTCGATACACGGTGACCGCCTTACAGCCCGTCTTCCATGCCAGTTCATAAGCCTCGCGCACCTCGTCAACCGTAGCGCTGTTCGGCAGGTTGATAGTCTTGGATACCGAGTTCGTGACGTGCTTCTGCCAGGCCGCCTGCATCCTCACATGCGCCTCGGGGCTGATTGCCATCGAGGTCCGATAGACTGACGGATCCAGCCCATGCTCCGTCAGAACACTCTCCGCCGACTCCGGATCGTCCATGATCCGCTCCAGAACGCCGCGCACGCTCTCATCATCGCCAAGATGCTCCTTGAGCGACTCCGTAATCGAAATGGGCGCGTCGAGCAGGCGTGAGCTCGTGCCTTCGTGGTCCTTCCAGAGAACGTTGGACCACCAGGCCAGCGCAAAGTGAGGCTCGATCCCGCTGGAGCATCCCGCTATTCTGCTGATCGTTCCGGTGGGCGCTATCGTGACTATGCTGGAATTTCGCACCGGCGGCATCCCGCGCTGCTTGAGAGCGGAGCGTTCATACTCGGGGAATGGGCCTCGGTCTTCGGCCAGCCTCGCCGACTCGTCCCATGCGATGCTCTGAATGAAGCCGCCGATCTCGTCAGCCAGGTCGAGCGCTTCCTGAGAGTCGTATGACAGTCCCATCCTGACCAGCGCGTCCGCCCATCCCATGACACCCAGTCCGATGCGCCGCGTCGCCAGATTGACCTTTCGCAGTCTCGGCAGAGGGAACGTGTTGATGTTGATGACGTCGTCCAGGAACCGGACCGATGTCCTTACGGTGTCTTCCAACGTATCCCAGTCGAATCCGCCACCCTTCACGTGTATGTCGAGATTGATCGAACCGAGGCAGCAGTTGCCGTAGTTCTCGAGGAATTCTTCGCCACACGGATTGCTTGTCTCGATCCTGCCCATCTGCGGATTGGGAGCCGTCTCCCACACCCTGTCTATGAATACCACGCCCGGGTCTCCGGTCTTCCATGCCGACTCCGCTATCTCGTTCCACAGTTCCCGCGCTCTTATGGTCTCTACCACGGAGTTCACAGCCCCCCTGCCCTCATCGCGCGGGTTGATCAGCGCCCACTCCTCGTCAACCTCCACGGCCTTCATAAACTCATCGGTTATCTGCACCGATATGTTGAAATTCTGGAGCGTGTCGTCATTGTCCTTGCAGTGTATGAACTCGCGGATGTCGGGATGCGAGTCACGGATCTGCCCCATGTGCGCGCCAAGCCTGAAGGCTCCCTGCGTCAGCGTCGCGCCGACCGCCGAGTAGAGCTTCATAACCGCGATGGGCCCGCAGGCGTTGCCATGGGTCGTCTTTATCATGTCATTGCGAGGGCGCAGCTTGGATAGTCCGAAACCGATTCCGCCTCCCCACTTCTCTATCATCGCGGCGTCGTGGGCTACCTCCATTATGGACTCCATATTGTCCTCGGGCGTTACCACGAAGCAGGCCGACAGGCATCCTCGTCCCGTCCCGGCGTTCACCAGGGTGGGGGAATTCGGTAGGAATCTCATAGAGGTCAGCAGCTTGTAGAACCTGTTTTCCCACAGCGACTCCAGACCATCCGACTCGCCCTGCGCCACCGCGTGGGCAACCCGCCTGAAGAGCTCTTCTGGAGTCTCTGTGGCGTTTCCATCCGCGTCCTTTCTCAGATAGCGCTGCTCAAGAATGAGCCGTGCGTTCTCGGACAGCTCGGCTTCCTCATCCGTCGGGCCGTCTCCGTTCTTTCCATTGTTATCCAATGTCATCAAAAGTCTGGCAGCCTTTGTCCGAATCTCCTGAGACGAGCCTGTGAACATTTGCTCAAATTGCCTCAGCAGGTCTTCCTCATGGTTGACTTGCTCCGACCCGCTGCCTTTCTGCTCCACGTACATGGTTGTCTCCTGTTCGACTTGAGAAAGTCCGACTTCCTCGTTGGTTGAAGGTAGGAATCAACATTTATTCTTTAATAATAGCACAAAAATTCTATCGCTGCATTAGGGAATTAGATCAAAATTACCGGATTTTGGCGGAACTTACGCCGGATTCGATTGAGGACGTTTGGAGCGCCTCCGTCTTGGGCGGCGTCTGCGCCCGGTGGGCGTAGCTGCGTCATCGTCGAGCGCACTCATCTGGTCGGGGTGAATGCCGTTGCCAGGCTCACCGGAGTCCAGAAGGGCATCTATCTCCTGCTTGAAACTCTCGATGTCACTGAAGTCCCGATAGACGCTCGCAAACCTGATGTACGCCACGCGGTCCAGCTCCCGCAGCTTGTCCATGACCAGCTCGCCGATAGCCCTCGCCCTAACCTCGGCGCGGCCTGACTCGGAAAGGGTTGTTTCAATCTCATCGAGAGTCTTCTCGATAGTCCCAACGGGAAGAGGTCTTTTCGCGCAGGCTTTCGCAAGACTGGCGAACAACTTTTCTCTCTGGAACTCCTCACGCCGTCCATCGCGCTTGACCACCATCATCGTCCGCATCTGGACGTATTCATACGTCGTGAACCTGCGTTCGCATTCCAGGCACTCGCGACGGCGGCGGATCCCGTCACCCGAGTCGCGGGAGTCAATCACCTTGGAGTTCGCATGTTCACAGTACGGGCAGCGCATGACCATGTTTCCTAGTTTAGAATAGTCTCAAAATCAGATTAGCAAAATATCTATACTTTGTATGAAAAACCACAATGTGTTGGGCTGTTCAGACAAAATATCGCAATATATAGTATGTGTCAAGTGTGTTTTACCGCACAAAAAAAGGGGCGTGAGAACCATGTTCCTCACGCCCCTATCCTGGTCTATTGCGTACAGGCAATAACGCGTTTAGTGCAGATTGCTGCTCCCGTTGACTCCAGTGCCGCTGGCCCGAAGACTTGCGGCGCGTGCCTGCCTGCGCAGGAACGGCGGGAGGTCCAGGTCGTGTTCGTCGCCGTTCGCCAGCGCCTCGGCCAGTATGCGGTCAATGCTGTCCTGCCGTTCTCCGAAGGACTCGCCGACCGGGAACCCTGTCGCCACGATAGTCAGCTTGATCTCGTTCTCCATCTTCAGGTCGGTGACCATTCCGAAGATGATGTTCGCATCCGGGTCAACGACGCGCTGGATCACTTCCGCTGCCTCGTGGAGTTCCGACAGCTTGAGGTCGCTGCCGCCCGTGATGTTGAACAGAACGCCCTTCGCGCCCTCGATTGACACGTCGAGAAGCGGGTTGGAAATGGCCTGCTGGGCCGACGTCCGGGCCCTGTGCTCACCCATGCCCCAGCCGATTGACATCCACGCCGGACCGGAATCGCGCATAATCGCGTTCACGTCGGCGAAGTCCACGTTGATGTCGCCCGCGACGGTAACGAGTTCAGCTATGGACTGCACGCCGATCCGAAGAACGTCGTCCGCCAGCTTGAATGCGTTGTCCGCGGTGATCTCCTCATCACTTATAACGTGAAGGCGTTC
>DAOULF010000107.1:0-12330 GCA_034420555.1 Dehalococcoidia bacterium | reverse complement strand
GAGGGCGGCGGTCATCACTTTCTGGCTCGTGGGGCCGATGGTGATGATTCTCTGCCAGTCGGTGTGCTCGTGGATGAGTTCGGCGTCCTCCAGGGCGTAAAGCCGGGCAGTTGACTGGCACATCGCGCGGATGAAGGGGCCGGCGCTGGGGTTCATCATCTCTATCTGGGCGAGTCCATTGTCTCCGTCGAGATATATGAACTCGTGATAGACGTGGGAGACGGCGCCCAGCGATCTTTCGAGGTTGGCTATGGAGTCGCGCACTTCTGACCAGTACCTGGAGAGGAGTTCCTGGCCGTCCTGTGGGACGTCGAGAGGAAAGACGTAGTTGGGGACGAGGAAGAGTTTCTTCTTGTCGTCGAACCGGCTGGCCTGGGGTCTGGGTATCTGGGAGAGAGGAGTGGTCATTTTCCAATTAGCAATTTTCAATTGTCAGTTAGTCGGTAGTCGTGGAAAATTGTAGCATGGGGCGGGAGGGGTTGTGTATTCGGCTATAATTGCTGAACCTGTATCAGTTTGGTCGGTAGGGAAGTCACCCCCATCCTAACCTTCCCCCATCAAGGGGGAAGGGAATTTTCTACCACAGGCATCACTGACTAAATTGGTACAGCATCATAATTGCTCCATGTTTAATCGTTCCAAGACAGCAAAGACATCTGACGAGCCGACTCTCGCGCTTGGGGGCCGGACGATAATTCCCGGGCTGGCGGTCGGTCATGCCGCGTTTCACTGGGTTGTCCAGAGTTTCGTGGTGGCGCTGCCTGAGATCCAGCAGACGTTCGGTCTGAGCGGGGTTGGAGTCGGTGGAATCCTGGCGGCGCGGGAGTTTGCGACGGCAATGGTCAAGCTGCCCGGAGGCGTGGCGGTTGACGCATTGCGTAAATACTGGGGCACAGTTCTGGCGGCGTGTCTTGGAGCGTCGGCGCTGGGGCTGCTGATCCTGGGCGTGTCGCCCGTCTATCCGCTGCTTCTGGTCGGCATAGCTGTCGTGGCGGCTTCTCATTCGATATGGCACCTGCCTGCGTCGGCGTCGCTTTCTCACCACTATTCGGAGCGGCGAGGGGTCACGCTGGCGATTCACGGAGTCGGGGGCAGTGTCGGGGACGTGGCTGGGCCGGTAGTGACCGGGGCGCTACTGGCGTATCTGGCATGGCAAGGACTGCTGAGTATTTACGCGGTCGCGCCGCTGTTTCTGGGGGTCGTAGCGATATGGGCGTTTCGCAATATCGGTCACACGGGTGAGGAGGAGAGAGCGGAGATCGCCGGACGATCTGAGGCGACGCGCGGGCTGCTGAGGAGTCCGGTTCTGTGGGGGCTGGCGGCAGTGTACGGGTTCAGGGCGATGGCGCTGGTGGCGCTGGTCACGATACTGCCGCTGTACCTGGACAATGACCTGGGGCTGAGTCCGTCTTCGCGGGGAATCCACATCGGACTGCTCATCGCAATCGGGCTGGCGGCGAAGCCGTTGACGGGCTACCTGTCGGACAGGCTGGGGCGCAAGCAGGTATTGGGGCCCGGACTGGTGTGGTCGTGCGTACTAGCGCTGGGGTTGCTGGCGTTCGACTCTGGAGTCTTGTTGACGGTCTGCATAGCTCTGTTGGGTCTGTTTCTGTACCCGGACCAGCCGATACTGACGGCGGCGGTGTTCGACGCGGTGGACAGCGAGGTGGCGTCCACAGGGTTGGGATTCGTGTCGTTCGTGGGGTCGCTGATGGCGGTGGCGTCGCCGCTCATCGCGGGCGGATTATATGAGGGGATCGGGTTCGAGGCGGTCGTGTATTACGTTGCGGGGTTGTTTGGGTTGGCGGCGGTGGTGTTTGTGGGGGCGCCGGGGGTGAAGAAGGCTCAGTAGTTCCGGTTCATACGCGAATACTTCTAACTGTCGCCCCCCGATTCTTCGCTGTGTCTCTGGAGATTCAGGGCGAGTAGATTTTCGAGGATCTGGTGGTCGGAGAGATCCTCGGGCCAGTCGTAGGCGTCGGCGACAGCTTTGTCGAGGTCGGCATGGGCGTTCTGGAGCCAAGTTGGGTTGGAGTTGTAGAGGCTGGTGAGAGTGCGTTTGGGATCAGCGGCGCGCCAGTTTTCACGGAGGCGGTTTAGCTCGCGGGCGGCGTCGGCTATGGTTTCGCACTGTTCGCGTGATGGATTAGGGAATGGGAAGGTTTCGAAGCAGTTAGAGACGATGTAACGAGGTCGGTCTTCCAATTGTGTACCCATTGTCAGGGCCCAAGTGGTATGAAAACGACTGTGGAGCATCCCGAACATAAAGTCATCATCGCTTGCGATTGCTACGACTGAGTTGGATGGCAACGCATCATCCGCAAGCCACGCAAAGAAGCGGTGCTTTGCGGTCACGGATGTCCCAATGAACTTGCGAAATGGGGAAAGCGCTCGGCGCATTGAGGTTGCGGGATAACCGTGCATCCACCAATTTTCGGCTCGCCACCTTGTTCTGTTCTTAATACGACCGGGTTTGACATTCTCTTTCACGTACTCGAATGGAGTTTCGTACAGGGCGGCATCATACTCAGACATATCAGTTCCGAAGTCTATGATCCACATATTGCGGGGACGATTGGTGATGTCAGTTCCGTTTATCCAACGCTTCAGTACGTCGCTGTTGGGTTTGCCGTGAGGGTTGGGGTGGGACAGCATATCGAGCGCAGAGGATTCTTGAATGTCAAAAGCTCCCACTTTGCCGACTCCCTGAAAGGCCATGTTTCGATTTTCCGATAAGGGTCTGGCAAGGGATAAATCAATACCGGAAGTGAGGTCTTCATTGATGGACTCTGCCGGTGAACCGTCCAGGATACGGTCGGTTTCGCTGCCGTCGTCGAAGCAGATGATGGATATGTGTACATTCGCGCCATCCAGGACCCAATTTTGGTCCGACATGGCGAAGAAGATGTCTCCCGTGTCCTTGATGCGTGTGAGGACGGGGCGGTTGGTCTGAAAGCGTATAGCCTGAGTTGCGAGCAGACCCGCCCGTTTCGTCTCGTCGCTGGCAATCATGGCACGTGCTTTCTCGAACCAGTAGCAGCAGAGGTCACTTGAATTGGGGATGCGGTCTCCGTAGAGGGCATAGAGCGAGTCGGTGTAGTTGTCGCCCAACTGGTCTCGGAACGGGTTGTGTCCGAGGAATGGCGGATTGCCTACTATGAATTCGGCCGTGGGCCATTCGGGTTCTTTGGGATTGTCCGGGTCTGAGAGGTCGAGTATGGCGTCGGTTTGTTGGATAGTGTCCAGAGAGCTGAGTATCGGATCATGCCTGTATGCAAATCCGTTGAACTGGTGCCACTGGATATAGCCAATCCAGAGCGCGGTTCGCGCTATCTGCGCCGCGTAAGGGTCTATCTCCAGTCCGTACATCTGTCGCGGACTCACGGTTGGCGTCAGATTGCCTAATTCGAGATTTGCGGCGTGGTCTATGACCTCTTTCTCAAGATCGAGCAGGGACCGAAGCGTGATATAGAGGAAATTGCCGCTTCCGCAAGCCGGATCGAGGACAGTCACTTCGGTCAACCGCCTGCGGAAGGCGGTCAGCGCCGCGAGCGCCTCTTCGGGTTTGCCGTCATCGTTGAGAATGTCGGCGCGGTGGCGGGCATCGTCCCATTCACGGCGCAGCGGCTTCATCACCACCGGCTCCACCACGAGCATGATGTCGTCCGCGCCCGTGTAGTGCGCCCCCAACTGCGCGCGCTTGGCGGCGTCCAGAGCTCCCTCGAACAGCGTACCGAATATCGAAGGTTCTATGTTGCGCCAGTTCTTATCCGCTGCATTCACGAGCTCGTACAGTGCGACTTCGCTCAGTTCCACTGTGTCGAGTTCATTGAATAGGTCGCCGTTGAACTGGGGAATCCGGTGCTGCCCGAAAAAGCCGCCGTCCTTCATACTCGCGAACAGGGCACGAACAACTTGATCGAAAGTCTCAGGGCTTCTGAAGTGCTGTTTAGCGATTTCGGTGAATAAGCCTTTGGGAAGCAGACCGATCTCGTCCGTGTCCTCGACATACAGGCAGAAAACGATCTGATTCAGGAAGCGAGCGAGCCGGTTACTGTCCACATCGCTATTTTCCATATCCCGCACAATGTCTCCGAATAGCTGCGCGGTTTCGCGGGTCACTTGCTCAACCGTGCGCTCCGGCTCGAACGCGGCAGGATCGAAGAATATATTTCGGAGCTTTTGTAGCTGTTCGGGCTTGTCAAGTTCGGAGATGGGAATATCGTGAACCACCGTCTCTTTGCCCGGAAAGTTCGTCTGTATCCGTATCATCTGAAACGAGGACACGACTAGCAGTGGCGGAGTTCTGAGATATACCTGATAGCGGAGAAGTTGATTAAAGGCGTCGGGAAGGTCGGTGTCGCGGCCCTTGAACTCCCATCCGAAGTGTCCGGCGAGATAGGCGTCGGCGAATCCGCCAGGGACGGGCTTCTCGAAGGTGAAGTTGTCGCGGTCGTTGTACTCTACGGGGTCGTGGTGACCCACGAGGCGGAGCAGGTCGAGAAACCAGGTCTGTGCGGCCTGTCGTTCGCCGAAGCCTCTGGCAGTCCACTTGGTTATGAATTGGTGGGGAGTCATGGTGGATTGGAACCGAGTGGTTATTTGGGGAGCGGCCTCGTAAGGCGATAGCTCCGGGGTTGGCGGGATTCCTTGGGGTAGTAGGACCAGCTCCACTTGGCGGGGGCGGGCGGGACGTCGAATCCGAGTTCGCGCAGGGTATCGCGGATGAACTGGCCCTGAGTGATATGGAGCCATTCCACCATTCCGTAGTCCTCCATGCCGCCGGTATCGGAATGTTCGAGTAGGTTTTCCGCAGCGCCGAGTCTGATGAAGTAGTGGTCGCGCCCGTTCCCCTCCTTCTTGTCAAGCTCTCTGGCCATAGCGGTGTAATCGTCCGATAGGCTGATTCCGCGCGACTCCGCCAGAATATCGAAGAGGGCGGCGGTGGACTCGGCCAACAGACGCGCCGATTCGCGGTCATTGTCCACTTCGTATTCACGCTCGGCGGCTTGTAGTAACTCCAGAGCCAGAGGGGTTATTGTCTGGGTAGTCAAGATTGTATCTCTCCGTACTGGACGTATCGCACTCCTTCCAAGCCTTGGAAGTCAGAGTCTTGTGTCCAGAGAATGGCGTCATGTGCTCGCGCGGTGGCGAGTATGATGCTGTCGGCCATTGGCAACTTAAATTCGAGGGAGATTTTAGCGGCATCAAGAGATAACTCCATATCCAGTGGCGTTACAAGTCCTCTTGACATGACGGCAATCATGCTGAGCGCGTCTTCTTCAGAACTGTCTCGCAAGATGCGCTTAAAAACTTCATAAACGCTGATAGCCGGAACGATGAGTTCATCGGCGTTCAGGATCACGGGGGAGAAGAAGTCGGCATTGGGTCCATCGGTGAAATACTCAAGCCATCCCGAAGAGTCAACGACGTTCATAGTCTGTCCGGCTCCCGCTCGATGTTAGTGTCAATGCCTTTGAGGAAGCCGCGCGCGCGTTCGGTCGGCATGACGGGAATCATACGAACTACGCCTTGATATTCTATCAGCGCGATTTTCTGACCGGGTTCTATGTCAAGAGCTTGACGTATGGAGTCGGGTATGTTGACTTGGTAGTCACTGGTGACTGTAACGGTTTCCATATCATCCTCCCTATTTATATTGGCATCTTCCGCACGGTAAAGCTAGACTTTCGCAAATTGGCGAGGGTGGCGGGTGACGCCGCGGTCTTCGCCTAGTTTGTCCATGCGGACGGCGCAGACTTTGTATTCGGGGATGCGAGAGTCGGGGTCGAGCGCGGAGTTGGTGAGGAAGTTGGCGGCGTGCTCCTGGAGCTTGACGAACGGGACGAAGAGTTCTCCGGCGCGCTGGTTCTCGGTATAAAGGGCACGGCCCTCGAGGTCGCCGCGTCGGGAGCGGACTCTTATCCACTCGCCGTCGGGTATGCCGTACTTGTCGCCGTCGGCAGGGTGCATGGAGATGGTGAGCTCGGGCGAACGGGCGAGCAGATTGTCGGCGCGGCGGGTGATGGTGCCTCCGTGCCAGTGGTAGAGAACGCGGCCGGTGTTGAGAATGAGCGGGAAACGCTCAGTGGGAGTCTCGTCGGCGGCCGGGCCCTGGTCGAAGGCGACGAACTTGGCGCGGGGGCCGCGCGGGAAGTCGGTTTCGTACAGGTAGCGTGTGCCGGGATGGTCGGGAGTGGGGCAGGGCCACTGGATGCCGCCCTCCTCTTCGAGGCGGTCGTAGGAGATTCCGGCCAGCGCGGGAGACAGGAACCTCATTTCATCGAATATCTCAGAGGGATGGTCGTAGTCAAACTCGTGCTCAAGCTCGAGGCCGAGTTTCCGGCTGACGCGGCGGGCGACTTCCTGGATTATCTCCCAGTCCGGCCTACTGTCTCCGACGGGATCTATGGCCTTGCGGACGCGCTGTACTCGACGCTCGCTGTTGGTGAAGGTGCCGTCCTTTTCGGCGAAGGAGGTGGCTGGCAGAACGACGTCGGCTATCTCGGCAGTCTCGTGCATGAAGATGTCCTGCACGATGAGAAGTTCGAGTTTCTTAAAAGCCTCCTCGGCATGGTGGAGGTCCGGCTCGCTGAGAAGGGGGTTCTCCCCGGTGATGTACATAGCCTTCATGCGGCCTTCGTCTATGGCCGGAACCATGTCGGTGACGACGAGACCCGGGTCGGGCGGGAGCGGCTGGCTGCTCCAGGCTTGCTGGAACTTGGCGAGGGACTCTTCTCCGATGGTCTGGTAGCCGGGGAAGGCGTTGGGCAGACATCCGGCGTCGCCGCAACCCTGCACGTTGTTCTGGCCCCTGAGCGGGGATATGCCGGAGCCGGGACGGCCAAGCTGTCCGGCGAGCAGGGCGAGGTTGAGCAGGCCGTGGGCGTTGGCGGTGCCCATCGTGTGCTGGGTGATGCCCATTCCCCATATCAGGCAGGAGCCGCTGAAAGGCGGCTGGGCGTAGATTCGAGCGGCGTCGGCTATCTGGTCGGCGGGGACGCCGGTTATCTTCTCGGCGTAGTCGAGGTCGTACTTCTGGACGGTCTGCCACCATTCATCGTATTCCTCGGTGCGGTCGCGGACGAAATCGGTGTCGGCAAGTCCCTCATCCACAATGACCTTGGCCATAGCGTTGAGGAGGGCGACGTCGGTGCCCGGGCGCGGCCTGAGCCAGAGGTCGGCGTAGTCGCACATCTCGATGCGGCGCGGGTTGATGATGATGAGCTTGGCCCCGCGCTCGACGACAGCGCGGCGCATACGTGAGGCGGCGACAGGATGGTTGGAGTTGGCGTCGGAGCCGATTATGACAAGGCATCCAGCCTCTTCGTAATCTATGTAGGAGTTGGAGGTCGCGCCGCTTCCGAGCGCGGTCAGCATCGCCTCTACGGAGGGGGAGTGGCAGAGACGGGTGCAATGGTCAATGTGGTTGCTCTGCATGATGAGGCGGGCGAATTTCTGCTGGATGTAGCCGTCCTCGTTAGTGGCCTTGGCCGAGGCGAGTGTGCCGAAGGCGTCGCCGCGATACTCAGTGAGGCGGGAGGATACGTAGTCAAGCGCTTCTTCCCACTCGACGGGGGTAAGCTCTCCGTTCTTGCGGACTAAAGGCTTGGTGAGCCTGTCCGGGTGATTGACGAAGGAGAATCCGAAGCGGCCCTTGACGCAGAGCATTCCAAGCGAGGACTGGTTGTCGGGGTCGTCTAGGATCTCGATGATGCGGTCGTTGGGGTCAATACGGGCCTGGATGCCGCATCCGACGCCGCAGTAGGGGCAAGTGGTGGTGACGGTGCGGACGGGGTTGGACACGTCGGCCTTTGGGGTGATGGCCCCGGTGGGGCACGAGGCGAGGCATGAGCCGCAGGTGGTGCAGACGGACTCGACAAGCGGCCTGTCCATGAATGTGCCGATGCGGGCCTCGGTCCCGGTTCCGAGAATGTCTATCGCGCCGATGAACTGGTGTCCGTCCTGGCAGGCCTGGGCGCAGCGCCCACACATGATGCAGGAGTCCATCGCTATCTGGAAGACGGGGTTGGAGGCGTCAACGACCTCGCGCTCGCGTCCGGTCCAGCGTGGGGCGTCAATGCCGTGGTGACGGGCGGCGATGGAAAGCTCGCGGTAGTCGTCGGAGGCGGTGTCGCCGTTGGAGGGGAACATGGCCATCGTGAGTTCGAGGACGCCGCGCCGGGTTTCGCGGGCTTCGTCGGTCTCGGTCATTACGCTCATGCCGTCGGCGGCAGGAACGGAGCAGGAGGCGGGGAAGCCTCGCATTCCGTCTATCTGCACAAGGCAGGTGCGGCAGGCTCCGATGGGCTTCATATCCGGGTCTTTGCAGAGCTGCGATATGTAGCCGCCGGACTGGTTGATGGCGTCGAGGACGGAGGCGCCGTCGTTGACTGTAACCTGCTTGCCGTTGATGGCGAGTGTAATGGTCATGGTGGGCCTTTCTAGTGGATTCAGTGTACCACCTGGGTTCAAGACTTCGCTTTCGACGTCAGTTCGTCGCGGAAGAAGTGCAGGCCGCTGAGGATGGGGTTTCCGGCGGCCTGGCCGAGTCCGCAGAGGGAGGTGTCGTTGACGAGGCGAGCGAGGTTGGATAGCTGGGCGATGTCGTCCTGGGTGGCTGACCCGTCGGCGAGGGAGTCAATCATCTCGACCATGCGGGGAGTACCCTCGCGGCAGGGAGTGCATTTTCCGCAGGACTCGCTGGCGTTGTACTGGGCGAGGTTGCGGACTACGGACAGCGGACCCATCGAGTCGTCCATGACTATGACCGCGCCCGCGCCGAGCATGACGCCGGACTCGTGGAGGAAGCCGGGCTTAATGGGCGTGTCGAGCATGGAGACGGGGAAGACGCCGCTGGATGGGCCGCCGACGCCAATGACGCCGATGGAAGCGCCTTCGGGCGGGCCGCCGCCGATGTCGTAGATGATCTGGCGCAGCGTGGTCCCCATCGGGACTTCTATGAGGCCGGGACGACGGACGGCTCCGCTGAGGTTGATTATCTTGGTCCCGGTGTCCGTGCCGTCGCCGATTTGGGTGAAGGCGTCCGCGCCATCGTTGATGATGAAGGGTACACTGGCCAGGGTCTCGGCGTTGTTGATGACCGTGGGGCGGGACCAGAGACCGGATTCTACCGGGTAGGGCGGTCGGATGCGGGGTTCGCGCCTGTATCCCTCGACGGTGTTGATGAGGGTGGTCTCCTCGCCGCATACGTAGCCACCCGCGCCCCGGCGGATTTCGATATTGAAGTCAAGGCCGGAGCCGAGCGCGTCTTTGCCCGTGAGTCCGAGTTCGCGGGCGTGTAGGATCGCGGTCTCCATGCGCTGGGCGGACAGGTTGGCCTCGGCGTTGATGTAGAAGATGATGTCGGTCGCGTCGGAGGCGTATGCGGCTATGCAGGCGCCTTCGATGACCCTGTGGGGCGCGCCCTCCATGAGGTGGCGGTCTTTGAACAGGCCGGGTTCGCCCTCCTCGCAGTTGACAATCATGTATCGCTGGGCGGCGGAGAATCCACGGGCGGAATCCCATTTCAGACCGGCGGGAAAGTACGCGCCTCCGCGTCCCCTGAGACGGGAGTCCTTGACTTCCTGGATGACTTCGGCAGGGTCGGATTGGAGCGCTTTGGCGAAAGCGGAATAGCCGCCGCGCGCGATGTAGTCGTCTATGGATTCGGTGTCGAGGGTCCCGCAGCCGTCGAGCGCGATGCGATGCTGGGCGGCTATGAAGTCGGGGGCGCCGGTCGGATTGTCCGCGCCTGTTTCATCGTTCAGTGCGTGGGAGATGGGTTCGAGGTCGTCCGGGGAAACGCGCTCCAAGCGGTGGGTATGGCCGGAGCGGGATCTCACGATGACAGTGGGGGCGGCGAAGCAGGCGCCGTCGCATCCGCCTGTGATGACGGTCGCCCTGTCGCTAAAGCGTTCTGCGATTGCGCGAGCTACTTCGGACGCGCCGATGGACTGGCCGCAGTGTCCGACCTGGACTGTTATCTTCGGCCTGTCGCCGAGGGCGCGGGTCAGCCTGTCGCGGGCGGAGGCTACAAGTTCCTGGAAGCGGGATTGGAGGGCGGAGTCAGTCATTGGCGACGTTCCTGACCAGTTGGATTGCGGATTGGGGATCGAGGCGACCGTGCCAGCTACCGTTTATCTCTACCGCCGGGGCCATGCCGCAGAGGAAGCCGCACGGGGTCTCTTCCAGTGTGAAGGGGCTGTCGGCAGAGCCAGGGTCGAGTTCTTTTTCGAGGGCGGAGAGTATGCAGGCGGCTCCCTGCGTGAGGCATGAGAGCGCGGTGCAGACGCGGACGACGGTCGCGCGGGGCTGCTGGATTCTGAGCTCAGTGTAGGAGGTGGCCGCGCCATAGACTTCGGACGCGGGTATGCCGAGGTGCCAGCCGACGACCTCCATTGCCCAGTCGGGCAGGTAGCCGAATTCGTGTTGGAGGAAGTGTAGGGCGGGCAGAAGTTGGCCGTGGTTTCGGGGGAATCTTGCCCTGAGTTCGCGGCGCAGGGAGTTCTGGTCGGTTATCAAGCGGCTCACCTCTGACGATGCTGATTCAGACGGCGTGATTCTATCAGAATCGGCAAGAGGTGTAATTGTCTGAACCCGGATTTACGGGTTTGCCGTGATGGGATTAGGATTCAACTGTCCCGATCTATGAACACTATCGCAATCCGACAATCAAGTGATTGGGATGATTCAAGCGATTGGTGAATTGGCTGCGAGTCTATCCATATCTAGTTCGCGCAGTTTCCGGGCCGGAATCGAGCCATCTTCGTTCCAGCCGCGCGCCTGGTAGTAGGCGGCTATCATCATGTCCAGGTCCTGATCGCTCAGGCCGACGCCGGCGGCTACGCCGTCGGGTAGGGGCTCGCTCAGGAGACGTCTGGGCAGGGTGTCATCGGTGCGGGTCCAGCCTTCGCGGATGTTGAAGAGTTTCTTGAGGTTGTTGATACGTTCGCCAGCCTTCTTGAGTTCGTGAGGAGTGACGTCCCAGCCGGTTATCAGGTTGAGAGAGGCGGCGGACTCGTCCCAGAAGTCGTCGAAGGCTTTGCGGAGGAACTTGCACCAGATAAGGGAGTCGAGGACGGCTGAGAAGTCCTCTCCGTCGGCGGTGATGCGGCCCCGGAGGGCGTCGGCCTCGAGCCTGTTGACGCGGTTGGAGAAGTCGGCTTCGTAGGCGGAGGAGCGATTGTGGCACGCGCCGCGCGTACTGACTGCGAGCGCGAGCGCCATCGTCTTGAGGCTGCGTGGTTCGTAGCCGGGCATCTCCAGTCCCTTGACGTGCATGGCCCAGTCCTGGGAGTCTTGGCCCAGAGACTCGGATGCGATGCGAGATCCTTCTGCAAGTAATTCACCCAGTTTATCGTTTTTATTCGATATTTTTTCGAGAATAGTAAGAATAATATCCGAGTTTCCAAATCTGAGGTCGAGGCCGCCGGTATCGTCAGTGGTGAGCAGACCGCGCTCGAAGCACTCCATCGCCCAGGCTATCGTGGCTCCGGCGCTGATAGTGTCCATGCCCACTTCGTCGCAGTAGTGGGAGGCGCGGATGACGGTTTCGCGGTCGGATATGCCAACCAGCGGACCGAGCGCGAACGCGCTCTCGTACTCCATGCGACCAGTGGACTTCTTCTTGCCGCTGCCGACGGTGAGGATCTTCTCGCAGCCGATAGTGCAGTTGGCGCAGTGGGCGTTCTTGACGAAGTGGCCTTCGTAGAGTGCTTCGCCGCTCACCTCCTCGGCGAACTCGAAGGTTGATTGCTGGAAATTGCGGGTCGGAAGCGTTCCGAGCCTGTCGAAGACGGCCACATTCGCCATCGTGCCGGTGGTGCGGTACTTCTCGGTAGCGGGACCGAGACTCTTGGCGGAGAGGCCGCGTCCGATGGTATCGAGGCCGTCCCTGTCGAAGACGGGCGCCGGATTGCGTCCACGGACGGCGACGGCCTTGAGATTCTTGGAACCCATGACCGCGCCGGTCCCTGTGCGGCCAGCCTGACGACCGCCGTCGTTGGCTACGCTGGCGAACCGGACGCCGTTTTCGCCAGCGGGTCCGATGCAAGCGACCCTGAACCGCCGTCCGAGCTCGTTTCTAACGGCCTGCTCGGTCTCGAACGTGTTCAGACCGGCTAGATGGTCGGCGTCCAGGAACTTCACTTCGTCGTCCTCGATGGACAGGAGCGTCATACGGTCGGCGCGGCCCTTGATGACGAGAGCGTCGCAGCCGATCCGCTTGAGTTCGACGGCCAGGAAGCTGGAACTGAGCGAGTCGCCTATCATGCCGGTCAGGGGAGACTTGGCGGCGACGGCAAATTTGCTGGATGTGGTGAGCCTGCT
>DAOULF010000106.1:0-2398 GCA_034420555.1 Dehalococcoidia bacterium | reverse complement strand
GGACCGCCGCCACAAACGCGCTTATAGCCACTCCCGCCAGCAGAAGCGCCGCCATCGAAAACCGTCCGCCGATAGATGCCACTACATACACCAGCGCGAGCGCGGCGGTCGCTCCCGCAAAGGACATGGCCGGAAGCGCGAGCGGAAGTACCACCTGCGCCCCAATGGAGATAGCGACAACCGCTCCAAGCGCGCCGCCCGCCGAGACCCCGATGATGCCCGGGTCCGCCATAGGGTTTCTGAACAGTCCCTGCATCACCGCTCCAGCGACGCCCAGCGCGGCGCCCACGGTCAGAGCGAGTATTATGCGCGGCAGCCTGATTGTCGCTACGATAGCCTGCTCGGTGTCGGAAGAGGTGGACTGGTCTATGCCGACCTGCTCCAGGAGAATGCCGACCACATTGGAGGTGGGTATCGTGTACGGCCCAACTGCCGCTGCCGTAATCGCAAGCGCGAACGCCAGCGCGACCAGGAACATCGAGCCCACGCCCAGTTTGACCAGAACGGGAGAGTTGGTGAATCCAACGAAAGGCCATAGGCGCTCCAGGCGACCTCGCGCCGCCTGTACGCCCGAACTCGGCCCGTCTCTGTCGGAGCGCAGGTTCGGCGCCCCGGAGTCCACTGTACGCAACAGAAAAATCCCCGCCGCTTTCGCGTGCAGGGATCGCATCGGATTGGCCTTGCCCCCTGGTAGTTGAGATAGGGACCCGACCCGTATCTGAGGCGCTCCCTTAGACGAAGAGCGGCTACTCAGCCCTACCCGGCAGGTCTCCTGGCTCTCGGATCGTCGCCTGTCCCGCGCCTTCCCATCCAAGTTGGACAGTGGCTTCAGCGGGCGGCTAACCGATTACAGTGGCGCCTCCGCAGCGGATTTTCACCGCTTTCCCTATTCGCGCTGGACTCTCCAGCGCACCGGGCAAAGTTGGCCTTTGTTTACTATGGGGATAGTAGCAGTGGTCATATCCACTGTCAAGAATCCAGATTGTCCGTAAATATCCAATATCTTTGTGCCGCTTCGTGTCCTTCGTGGATGGAACCTGAATGTGCCGCTGCATACCGCTCTTGTGTTGCTTATAACTCATTTCTGCAAATTGCATTCCGTCCCTTCCTGTAATAACATGGCTGGAAGGTGACATAAACCAATGTCTGACGAGGGAGGTGTTGCTATGACCGACGAGACACGGGTTTCCGGGGAGCATAGCGCCGTTGCAAAGGTGTCTCTGAACGGCGAGACGTTCGATTCGATGGATGAAGAAATCGCCATCCGTCACGCCGAACCCATAGAAGAACACCCCCACATCGGCGCCGAGAATCGAATCAGGTACTTCCGCGAAAACCTGTACCCCTATGCGAACAAGATGAGGACCAGCGAGTACGAAGCCGAGAAACTGCCCCTCCAAGTGGAACTGATCAAGCTCCAGAACTGGGTCAGGGAAGTGGGGGAGCGTCTGGTCATCCTGTTCGAGGGACGGGACGCGGCGGGCAAGGGTGGCACGATACGCAGGTTCATGGAACACTGGAATCCGCGCGGCGCCAGGGTCGTGGCCCTGGATAAACCCTCTAGCGTCGAGCAGGGACAGTGGTATTTTCAGCGATACATAAGTCACTTCCCCGCGGCTGGGGAAATCGTGCTGTTCGACCGTTCCTGGTACAACCGCGCGGGCGTCGAGCGAGTCATGGGATTCTCTTCCGAGAAAGACTACCGGCTATTCATCCAGCAGGCCCCCGTTCTTGAGAAGATGATAGCGGACAGCGGAATCCACATCGTGAAGCTCTACTTCTCTGTCAGTCGGCACGAGCAGCTCAGACGCTTCCAGGCCCGGGCGAACGACCCGCTCAAGCAGTGGAAGGTCAGCGCTGTGGACATCCAGTCCATTGACAAGTGGGAGGAGTACACAGAGGCCAAGGAAGCCATGTTCCTCCTTACTCATACCGACAGCGCGCCCTGGACGATCATAAAGTCCGACGACAAGAAGCGCGCCCGCATAAACGCCATGCGCCACGTGCTAAGCATCCTGGATTATGAGGGCAAGGACACTTCCGTCGCCCGCCCGCCGGACCCCCTGCTTGTCGCCTCCTCGGTTGACATCTACACTGCCGGAGCCCCGCCAAGATAACGGCTGACTTCACGGGCGTCGGTCGGATGGTCGTGCGACGCCCTGTGTCGTTTCACAGAATCCGGCCGGTGCCAGTATCCAGCACCAGCACCTTTTGCTGAACGTCGAGGCCGAGACAGTCCCGCGTGCGCTTCATCGCCTCCAGCGCCTGGTCGCGGCTTCCCCAACCCACATCGAGCATGATGTCGAGCAATTCGCGTCCCAACGCGGTCGCTTCGGGCGCTCGCTCGGCATATATCGTCTCGATTGGCGTCCAGAGATGACGGGGTAATTCCATCCTC
>DAOULF010000105.1:0-7375 GCA_034420555.1 Dehalococcoidia bacterium | reverse complement strand
AACCTGTATCAGTTTGGTCGGTAGGGAAGTCACCCCCATCCTAACCTTCCCCCATCAAGGGGGAAGGGAATTTTCTTGCCACAGGCAACACCGACTAAATTGGTACAGCATCTTGATAAGCCCATCGCTCACCTCCTTGCCGATGTGTTCAGTACCGACTATGCAAAACCCGGGTTCCGCAGAAGACTCCATTGCCCGCCTTCTCTCGCGCCATTACAATGCGGACAATAGATATCCAACCCCGGCATACGGAGGCATTAGATGGTTGACCAGAACACTTTCAGCGCATACTTCAACGGCGAGTGGCTTCCGCTCGGCCACATCAGAATCTCCCCCGAAGACAGGGGATTCGTTGTCGCGGACGTCGTTTTCGACATAGCCCGTACCTTCGCGGGCAAGCCTTTCGTCCTCGACCGCCACATTGACCGCCTGTACAGGTCGCTCAAGTACATGAGGATTGATCCGGGCCTGACTCCCGGCGAGATGACCGCGCTCTGCGAGGAGGGCGTCGAGCGCAACAAGGCTCACCTCGACGAGGCGGGCGACTTCGCCATCAACCCGTTCATCACGCGCGGCGTCGGACACGGCATAGACGGGCTCACTCCCACCGTCTGCATCATGGTAAAGCCGGTCGCCTTCGAGTCCTTTGCCCAGTTCTACGTGGACGGCGCGCATGGCGTCATCACCAAGACCCGCAGCTACTCCAGCGACACGATGGACCCCAAGGTCAAGCACCACAGCCGCGCCAACTTCGTGCTGGCCGAGCTCGAGGCCGCCGACGTTGATCCCGGCGCCTCCCCGATCCTGCTCGACCAGTACGGCAACCTCACCGAGGGCATCGGGTACAACGTATTCCTCATCAAGGACGGCGTGATCAAGACGCCCACCGACCGCAGCATCTTGCAGGGCATCTCCCGCAGCGTCATATTCGAGATCGCCGAGCAGCTCGACATACCCTGCGTCGAGGACGACCTCCAGCCCTACGACATCTACACCGCCGACGAGGTATTCTTCTCCAGGACAAGCCCCCGCATAGTGCCCGTCAGCATGGTGGACAAGCGTCCCGTGGGCGAGTCCACCCCCGGCCCGATCACCCGGCAGCTTCTCGCCGCCCACAGCGAACTCGTTGACGTGGACATAGTAGGCCAGGCTCTCCACCACGCCGGCATCGAGAGATAACCACGCGCTCCCATCCATCGCAAAACCCCGGCAAACCAGGCGGCGGGCCGACCTAGAGTCAGCCCGCCGCCTGCGCCACAATGGATATATCCGCTGGACCGAAGGAGTCCCAATATGCTTGATACAAAGACGGAATCGCAACCATGCAATCAAGGCAGGAAGTTTATACGGGATAACTACGACGCGCTTCTGGAGAAATATCCTGAACATTGGATAGCGGTGACGGGCAGAGAGGTTATAGCAGCGGAACCCGACCCGTTTGAGCTTATAGCTAAGATGAGAGAATTAGGTCCGTTTCCAGACCCCGGCAATATGACAGTAGAACTGATGACATCAGAAGAAATAGACTGGATCCATCCTTGGTGATGTAATGATAAGAGGCCATTTCAGTTCTTCCGGGCGTCCCTATGTGGACATATCAATTGATATGCCCGACTTAGGTATAGACGGAATAGAAATTCCCTTCGCAGTTGACACAGGCGCGGAACGCACGCTTATTGGGCATAGCGTCGCTTTCCACTTGTCTGCATCCTATGGCATTGATTTGGCGGGACTGCCAACAGGACGTCGGAGCCTCGGTGTAGGCGGGCTGGCCTCAACTCGCCAAACCCGAGTCATCATGAGAATTGGACGTCTCCGTATTGACCGCGACATTTCGATACTCGAACCAATACCGGGCCGAATAGTCGGTCTTCCCTCCCTGCTCGGACTTGACATCCTCTCTCACTTCGCCCTCTTCATGGAAGACCGCACCGACCAGGTATTGCTCCTTGAACCCGCCGAGGCCGACGCTCTCCAGATCGTGTAGCCCGCTCGCCCTCAGAACAAGTCTGCCGCGTCCCGCTCAGCCATCGCCAGCCGTTCACCCTCGTCTCGCCACCCGAACGACGCATACGACTCTGCCGAGCCGTAATCGCGCGTCTTCACCACCACGGGCATCGGCAGCGCGTGTCCGAACACCAACGCCTGCTGCTTCGACTCCAGTCTCGACAGCACCGCCCGCAGCTTCCTGCTTCCCGACACCCCGGACAGCACGGCGTCCACGTCCCGGTCGCTGTCCAGCAGGCAGGTCAGCTTCGTTCCTATCTGGCTCATTATCTCGTCGTCAATGCCCGACGGACGCTGGTCCACCACCAGCAGCGTCACGTTGAACTTGCGCATCTCCCGCGCTATCGTGCCGAATATCGTCTGGTCCGCGATACCCGGATTCAGGAACTTGTGCGCCTCCTCGATTGTGATGACCAGCGGGCGCGGACTCTGCGCGCTGTCGCCCGCCGCCTTCTCCGTCAACTGCTGATAGCGGGCATAGATGCGCCTCGTGAGCAGGTTGGCGACCAGTATGTACGCCGACAGATCGCTCCCGTAGCGTCCGAACTCTAGCACCACGTGCATATCCTGGTTCTGGACGTAGTCCAGGATGCGGTTCACCGAGTCGTGCGCCCTCTCCGCGTCAATGAACGGCAGGCGCATCAACCGGCGTAGGCGGTTCTGTAGAGTAGAAAGCGCCCGGTCGTTCACGTTCAGACTCGACGCCAAATCGCGCATCTCCTCGCCCCCGGACATTTCCAGGAACGTCCCCAGCCACTTCCGGCCAAACTCGCGCTGGAGAGAGTAGGTCGCGTCCGCCGCCACCTCCGACAGGTTCAGCGACTCCCGCAGCATCAGTATGTCTTCCGGCTCTATCTCCTCCAGTCCGATGCGCGCCACGTAGTCGGGGTTGATGCCGCGATTGCGCGAACTCTGCTCGTCCAGCGTGAACACCGCCACCCTGGAACTGAACAACTGCTTCAGTCCCTTGACTGTACTTGTCGCGCCCTCCGATGTTCCCTGCCAGCCGTATTCGTTGTGCATATCGAATACCAGGTTCGACGCGACGTTCTTCTGAAGTATCCCCGCCAGCAGCAGGCGAGTCAGGAAGGTCTTGCCCGTCCCGCTCTTGCCGAAGACCCCGTTGGACCGCGTGACCAGTTCTTCGACATCAAGGCACAACTGGGTGTCCATATCCAGCGGATTGCCTATCCAGAAATGCTTGTCGTCCTCGCTACCGAACACGACGCGTATGTCCTCGTCCGTGGCCGACCCGACTGCGGAGAAGTGTGGAGGTATCGTCTTCGCCGGCTGCGGACCGTCCTTTCCCATTACGGTATCTCCCCCTCCCAGTGTCAGCATCGGCTCCACAGTGATCGTCCCGTAGGCCGCAGTCCCTGATACCACCCGCGCGATGAACGGGTTCGACACATCCGGCGGGGATGATGGCAACGCCGGGTCCATTGAGGCGAGCGCGACGTCCGTCACCACTCCGAAGAACCGCATACGCTGTCCCTGGATGTTCACGAACGTGCCTACTTTGATGTCCTCTATCGGGGTGTCCGCGTCCAGGCGCACCTCCATCCCCTCTGTCAGCGAGCCGGACACCACCATGCCCAGTCTCTGCGACCCGCCCCAGCCGAAACCGTCCGTTCCTACGCTGCCGTTTGCGCCCATCGTCATGTCGCTATCCTCCGAAGAATGCCGTCCAGCCGCTGCATCTGGCCGCCCAGCAGTGGAGTGAGTCGTCTGCCCGCATTCACCAGGAACACGTCGGGGTCGGTATGCGCGCGGCCCGCCGTCTTCAGAAAAGCGGCCAGCACGTCGTCCGCGGCGGATATTGGCGCCGACAGCAGTATGGACGCAAAGTCGAGTTGCGCGCTGAACTCTCTCACAGTGTCGTCCGTGCATGGGTACACGAACGAGTGTATCCGCGGTGGCAGCGGCGCGAGCCAGCGTCTCAGGGCTCCGTCCTCGGTGTGTCCGACGGACAGGACGCGGAACTCGGTAGAAAGCAGACGCGAAAGCTGGGGATTCGACTGGTATATGGCGTCCTCGTCATCCTCATCCCGTCCCCTGGCAATTGGCCTGCGTCCAGTATCTATGCTCCGCGTAGCGATCTCATGGACGATGCCGTATATCACTTCATCATCCCCGCACCTCACCAGGCTGCCAAGCGCAGGCGCGGTATAAAGCTCGTAGCACTGCACGACGAACTCGGTCGTCGTGGCCTCCACCACTTCCCCCAGTCGGAGGTCTCTGTCGCAACCGGCCTCTTGAGTTGACATGCTCTGCATCCCCTGAACGAATCCTAACAGAGGCACGGGGCAAGTGGGAATCCAATCACTGCTATACTAAGAGTGTAGTTATCCGAAAGTTCACGCACGGCTAACGACTGAGGAGGCGAAGTAAATGGGTACACGCAGACTATCGGGAAGTTTCGCTTTCGGGCTTGTGGCCGTGGCCTTGGGAATTCTACTGTTGCTGGGCAACTTTGGGTTCCTGGACACCGGCGACATATTCATTTGGATCCCGTCTCTGTTCATCCTTCTGGGTGTGTGGATGATGGTGAAGAATCGTTTCCGTCAACTCGGAGGCCCGATCCTGATCATCGTGGTCGCCGGACTCATTCAAATCATGGTTCTCGGAGTGGATATAGGCAGGTACTGGCCTGTGATCCTGATAGGCATCGGCGCTGCTATTCTCGTCAAAGGCTTCCGCTCCAGGGGCGGCAGTCGCAGCGACACAGGCCGGAGCGCCGACCAGGAATCGCCAAACTCGGTCACCGTATTTGGCTCCGAACGGAAAGTCGCTCCCACAGACCAGGACTCAATAAACCTTGTCAGCGTAATGGGATCTGCGTCACAGAAGATCACTTCCCTCGAATTTCGAGGCGGACGCGCCACCGCCGTCATGGGCGAAGTCAATATAGACCTGCGCGAGTCCGCGATTCAGCAAAAGCCCGCCGTCCTCGAACTCTCCATAGTCATGGGCGAGATAAAGCTGCGAGCGCCACTCGACTGGAACGTTCGCATGGACGACGACACTATCATGGGCGAGGTGAAGGACGAGCGACCGCCGAGCGAGACTGGGGAGAGTCAGACCGACCTGGTGATTAAAGGCTCCGTGGTGATGGGAAGCCTGAAGATTGAGGATTAGCCTAGTTTTTCTGAATCACTCCACAGACAAGGCGGTCGCCGTAGTCCTCATCCTCCGTGTAGTCACTAGGCTTTTCATAGACGATGATGGACGACCCGTCCGAGTCGAAGACACTGTGAGGCGCGTCTGCGTTGAGAGTGATGTTGTCGGTGAAGAAATCAACCCGCGCGGAGCCGTCGCTGGCCGCATAGATGTTGGGAAGGTCGCCTTCGTGCAGTCTACCGCTTCCTTGTTGCCAGACGGGATGGATAAGACCGTAGTCGGCGGCGAAGTGATCGCCCGCGGCGGTGAAGTTGGGAGTGCAGGCGCCTACTTCGTGAATGACGAGTGCGTGCCCGCCCGGAGCCAGCCCACTCAATTCGGCGGCTATCAGGAGGCCTGCATCCATCTGCGTGAATGTTATGCTTCCCATACCGTCCCCGTTCGACGAAACGAGCGACGCTGAAGCGGTTGCGCCGACCAGCGGAGGCGAAGCGGCGCATCGCGTTGAAATAAAGGCCACAACAATGGCAAATACAATTCCGGCTACTATCAAGATGATATAAGTCTTCAATCTTGCACCTGACAATGTGTCTGGGTATCCACAATCGGCAGGGTATCTTGAAGACGGGAATTGGGGTATTAACCACCCCAATTCCCGTCTTACTGAATTTTACTCCATCCGGCTGCCGCCCCAGGCGCGGGAGACGCCCGCCGCCGTCGGCTCCACTATCGCGTTGATGACCGCGGGCTTGCCGCTGTCGAAGGCGCGCTGAAGCGCGGGCTTTATCTCGTTTGGATCCTCTACCCGCTCGCCATAAGCGCCCAGTTCGCGCGCCATGCCGTCGTAGTTAGTGAATCCAAGCTCGCGGCCGGGCTTGCGGCGGTCGGGAGTGCGAGCCGTCCAGCCCGCATTGTTCGATATGACCGTCACGACCGGAATGTTATGCCGCACACAGGTGTCCAGCTCCATCGCGTTCATTCCCATCGAGCCGTCGCCGTGCAGGACGAGTACCTGTTTGTCGGGCTTCGCCAACTGCGCGCCTATGCCATAGGGCAGTCCCACGCCCATAGTGCCGGTAACGCCGGAGTTGAGCCTGTGTCCTGGCACGAACGTTGGAAGCGACTGTCGCCCGAAGTGCAGGATCTCATTGCCGTCCACCGACAGGATGGCGTCCCTGTCCAGGAACTCGCGTATCTCCTTGCACAGCCGCAGCGGGTGCATCGGTGTCTGGTCCGAATTCTGAATAGCAGCGCCGCGCGCCTGGCGGTCGTCCTCGACATCCCTGAGACGCAGCACCCAGTCCGACTCTATCCTGCCGGCCCAGTCCGCTTCCCTGGCTTCGGCCTCCGCCAGCATCTGCGTCAGGACCGCCTTCGCGTCTCCGACGATGCCCAGATCAATGTTCCGGTTGTGTCCGAGCTCGCTCGGCTCTATGTCTATCTGGACTACCTTCGCGCCGGGATTGAACCTGTGGCCGTACTGGACCATCCAGTTCAACCTGGTCCCGATGACAAGTACCAGGTCGGTCTCTCGCATCGCCGTGCTTCGCGCGGCCGGGAACGATACCGCGTGGTCCTCGGGCACGAGTCCTCTGGACATCGGCGCGGTGTAGAACGGCGTGGAAGTCAGGTCCACGAATCGTTCTAGTTCCGGAGCGGCGCCGGAGAAGAACGCCCCGCCGCCCGCGAAGATCATCGGCCTCTCGGAAGCCGCCAGCAGATCTACTATTTCGGCCACCGCGCTCGGCTCGGCGGCCGGTCGGGTTCGCCTTGCGGCCCTGTACGGGGTTACCGCGTTCTCTTCCTCGACTTCTTCGTAAAGCACGTCCGCTCCGCAGTCAATATAGACAGGGCCGGGCCGCCCCGTCGTCGCCTTGCGGAACGCCATGCTCACCACCTCCGGGTAGCGGGCCGCCTGCGTCGTCTGGTGTACCCACTTCATCATCGGCTCCATGATGCCGACCTGGTCCACTTCCTGGAACGCCTCGCGTCCTATCTCGTGAACAGGACCGGCTCCGCCCAGTATCACCATCGGCGCGCAGTCAATCGCCGCCGTGTAAACGCCGGTCAGCAGGTTCAGCGTGCCCGGGCCCGAGGCCGCGGTGCATACGCCGGGCTTGCCCGTAACGCGCGCGTATGCGTGCGCCGCGAAAGCCGCCGCCTGCTCATGCCTGAAGTCAATGCAGCGGATCCCCTGGTCCTCCGCCGCCATCACTATATCGAAGTTGGGGCCGCCCATCAGGTAGAA
>DAOULF010000104.1:0-19694 GCA_034420555.1 Dehalococcoidia bacterium | reverse complement strand
TGGACAACTATTGGCTGTCAGCCCTCAGTGTGTCGAACACGCCGAACGCCTCTTCGCGCGCGGGCATTCCTCCGATTGCGCCCCTCTGCCTTAGCTTCAGCCCCGCGGTTATCGTTCCCAGCCGTCCGGCGTCCTCTACACTCATGCCGTTCAGCAGGCCGTGTATGAACGCTCCGTTGAAAGCGTCGCCGGCCGCGGTTGAGTCAATCGGGCCGCCGGGTGAGTAGGGCGGAATCTCGACAACTCTGTCCTCGAAGCCTATGACCGCGCCTTCCTCGCCGCGAGTCACCGCGACGACCGGCACTCCCACTTCGCGGAAATGCTCTGCCATCCGGTGCGGGTCGTCGGAGCCGATGAGCGCGGGCGCGTCGTCCGACGAGTTCGGCAGAAAGTAGTCCACATACGGCAGCAACTCGGAGGCTGCTTCCCGCAAGTCTTCGGAACTCCAGAGCTGATGCCGGTAGTTCGGATCGTAGGAGACCTTCAGGCCGCGCTCTTTGGCGATTTGGGCCGCCCTCAGGACCGTCGCGCGAGCGCTCTCGGAGATGGCCTGCGCGATTCCCGAACAGTGGAGTATCTTCGCCGATCCGATATAGTCGGGGTCCAGGTCATCCGGTTCCAGCGTGGTCGGCGCGCTTCCGCTGCGGTAGTACACGAATTCGCGGTTGCCGTCCGGCATCAGCGCGACGAAGTGGACGGCGTTGAATCCGTCCACCGTCCTGATCTGGCTGGTATCTATGCCCAGCGAGTTCCAGGCGCTAAGCAGGTAGGCCGCGAACGGGTCGTCTCCCAGCCGCGTTATATAGCCAGCGCTCGTGCCGAGCCTCTGCGCCGCGACGCAGATGTTGAAGCTGTCCCCCGCCAGTGAGCGAGTGAATGTATCGGCTTGCTCTATCGGCTCCTCAGAGAAGAGTTCGATCATGCACTCGCCAATGCTGATGAGGTCGGGCATCGTCGAAGCCTACTTCCTCACATACTTGACGATGCGCCGACCGGACAGTCCCTCCACCGGCTGCACGAAGTAGATGTTGCCGTCCGAGTCGCCCGCCGCGCCGTGGCAGCTGCGAAACTCAGGTCCTCCCCAGCGCGCGAGCGTGTTGCCGTCCGAGTCCAGCACGCTCAGGAAGCCGCCGTTGTGTTCGGCGACGTAGGCCGCGCCATTCGGGTCCATCCAGACGACCGCAGGCCCTATCAACTCGGAAGGCCACTGACCGATGTACGCGCCCTCCTGGTCGAAGACCTGCACGCGGTCGTTCTCGCGGTCGGCGACCAGGACCTGCCCAGCCGAGTCAACCCAGACGCCGTGCGGCAGGTTGAACTGGCCCGGGCCGCTTCCCGGGTCGCCCCAGCTCTTGACGTGATCGCCGTCGGCTGTGAACTTGTGCACACGGCAGTTGGCGTAGCCGTCCGCGACGAACACGCTGCCGTCCTCGGCGACCGCCACGCCTGCCGGAAGGTTGAACGGCTCGCCGCCGTGGGTGACGTCGCTCCAGCCGTTGGACGAGTAAACGGAGTTGTCAGCGCCGGTGTCAGAGCGATAGCCGCGCTCTCCGACTGCCATGAGCAGTTCGCCATCCGTCGTGTACTTCAGGATCTGCCCCGCGTCGCGGTCAACAATCCAGATATTGTCCGAGGGGTCGGCGTATATAGCGTGCGGAAACACGAAGTCCACTCCGTCCCAGTGGCTCAGGTAGTTGCCGTCCTTGTCGAACACGATGATACCGCGCTCGCCGCGATTGAAGCCGTAAACCCTGTCCCGGGAGTCAACGGCGACCGCCGCCATTGGAGCGTCCCAACCATCAGGCAGCTTCGCCCAGTCATAGTTCGCCTCGAATAGATGCTCGCCGCTTCCAACCGTCGCCATACTATTTCTCCTCCATACTTGATGTGAATTCCACCATTTCTTCAATGCGCCTTCGCAATGGCAGGAATTCTCTGTGAATCACCCGCCAAACCTGTTCCAAGTCCACGCGAAAATACTCGTGGGCAATCACATTGCGAAAGTCGCTCATACCTCTCCATGGAATATCTGGATGTCGCTCTCTGAATTCAGAAGGAACACCCTTAGTCGCTTCACCGGCTATCTCTAACGTGTGAATTATGCTGCGGTTCAGCAACTCATTATTGGCGAATTCTTCGAATGACATCCCTTCAAGGTTATCGGACACAAAATCAATAGCATCCAGTATGTCTTGCAACCTGTATCTCCATGGTCTCTCAGACATACACTGACTCCGATAGAATGCCGCTTCTCAACTCAGGAATCAGCGTTTTCCTGTGTACCAGGTCAACCTGCGCGTTCATTTCATCCGACAGGAAGTGCTTGAGGTCTATGAAATCCATAAGCGAGGTCTCGAAATCGGGATCGAACTCAACCAGTACATCAATGTCACTGTCCGGCCCCGCCTCATCGCGGACAGTGGAACCGAAAAGCGCGATTGATTCTACGCCGAACCTTCGCTGAAGTTCGGGCTTGTACTCCCTGAGTATTCTGAGCGCTTTGTCTTTTCTCATGTACCATATCCTTACGCCGCGCGTATCGCGTCCGGCTTGCAGGCTTCCATGACTGCCAGGGTGGAGTCCACGCCACGCCGTGCCGCCACTACGCGCACTATGGCTGTATCCAGGCCCTCGGCCAGTCGCGCGAAGGCCGCTGCCGCCCCGTCTGCCTTGCCGAAGTAGCCTACGCTCTGAAGGATTTCGGCTGGGAAGGCTTCCGCGACTTGGTCCGTGGATGCGCCCTTCTTTCTCATTTCGTCCAGTTGTGCCAACTCGTCCGTGAAGCCCATGCGCTCGAAGTGCGCCCTGTAGCCAAGCTGTCGTTCGCGCTCGGTGGGGACGGACGCGCCCAGCGCGTATCCCATCGTGGCCTTCGCCAGCGCGATTCGCGCGAGGTCAACATCGTCGTCAACGCAGATCCTTATGTACTCCGCTACGTTTATCTCAGACGGGTCGCGGCCTGCCTTGGCCGCGCCCTCTGCGATGCGTTCTTTGCTCCAGGCTATCTGCTCCGGGGTACACCAGTTCAGGCTTGCGCCGTCAGCCAGTTCACCGCTCATTTCCAGCATCTTAGGGCCGAGCGCGCCCAGATACACGGGCGTTTCAGGCGCGGGACGCATCCCTAGCCTCATGCCCTTAAGCGTCGTCGTCTCGCCTTCATAGTCAACACGTTCGCCATGCACGAGCGGGCGGATAACGGATAGGTAGTCCCTCATCAGCGCGAGCGCGGACGTCCGGCCCACGCCCAGCGCGGCCCTTGCCTGCGGTCTGTAAGCGCCGCCGGACCCGATGCCCATTATGAACTTGCCGCCGGTTATATCGCTGACGGTTCCGCCTTCCATCGCGAAGGACAGGGGCGTTCGGTACATTACGGGGGATACGGCTATGCCTGTCGTCAGGCCCTCGGGGACGACATCCGTAGTCGCCTGCCAGCGCTGAACGCACAGGTGAAACGAGTCCTGCCCGTTGCCCTCCGGCGTCCAGATGCTCGTGTAGCCCAGCTTGGCGGCTTCGCGGGATACTTCACGCTGCTGGTCCCAGTTCAAGCCGAGCGTTGGGTCGAGTCCTACTCCGATTTCCATGTCAGAACCTCGCAGTTTTCAGTGTCGGTTATCAGCCGTCAGTTTACAGGTTTGCCCCCGCGTTGTCAGGTGTCGCGCCGATAATCGAGGGAACTTGTATCAGCTTGGTCGGTAGGGGAGTCACCCCCATCCTAACCTTCCCCCATCAAGGGGGAAGGGAATTTTCTCGCCACTGGCAGCGCCGACTAAATTGGTACAGTATCTAATCAAGGGCCGTTGTTGCGGAAAGTCGTGCGCGGGAATAGAATTTGGACTATCGGACAGGGCAGCGCGCCCTGTGTCAAATGAGACGAGTCACGCTTCGAGGAGGCTGTGGTGCTAGAACAATTCAAGGTGCCTGAGGATATAGCGGTCCACGTACAGGAGGACGCTCTTCGGGAGACGGTTACAAGTGTTTTTAAGAAGATGGGGGTCAACGACGCCGACAGCGAACTCGCCACCGACGTTCTCGTCGTGGCCGATATGCGCGGTGTCGAGACGCACGGCGTTTCCAATATGCTGCGCTCTTATGTCACCGGGTACGGCAGCGGCGAGATAAACAATAATCCGAACTGGCGAATTACGCGCGAAACGCCTGCCACCGCCAACATAGACTCCGACCGGGGTCTGGGCATCATCGTAACGCCCAAGGCGATGGAGATAGCGATAGAGAAGGCGAAGAACGTGGGCGTGGGCATGGTGACGATACACAACTCCCGCCACCTGGGAATGGCTTCCTACCACGCCATGATGGCGCTGGAACACGACCAGATAGGGCTGTGCGTTACGTCCTGCCCTCCCGGCGTGCTGCCCACCTTCGGGTCGGAGCCTCGGCTGGGCACGAATCCGATTGCGGTCGCCGCGCCCGCCGACAAGGAGCCGCCCTTCGTCTTCGACGCCGCCACAAGTACGGTCGCCGGAAACAAGCTCGGCCTCGCCCGAAGGCTCGGAAACAAGCTGCAGCCGGGCTGGGTCGCGGACGCGGACGGCATCCCGTTGATGGAAGAGGTTGATCCGCCTGTGCCCGGATACGAGGGGCGGGCGTCATCCTTCTTGCTTCCGGTAGGCGGCAACCGCGAGTCCGGTTCGCACAAGGGCTACGGCCTGGCGTGCATCGTGGACATACTGGGTGGCATACTGTCCGGCGGCGGCTTCGGCATGGTGCCGGGCCGTCCCAACTTCGGACACATGGTGGCTGCCTACAACATCGAGGCGTTCATGGATACCGCCGAGTTCAAGCGCACGATGGACGACTTCCTGAGAATGCTCCGCGAGACTCCGCCCGCGCCCGGTCACGCCAGAGTCCTCTTCCCGGGCCTGCCTGAGTCCGAGGAGGAAGAGGCTCGTGCCGAACACGGCATCCCGTTCCACCCCGAAGTCATAGAGTGGTTCCAGGACATCACCAGCGAACTGGATATTCCGTACAATCTGACGTAGATCAACGCACTTGGCATGAAAACGGAGTAGTCGTGGCAGTTCCACGGGACGCGCTATGACTACTCCGAGAATTCATCAAGTCTGCGATGATGAAGAAAGGGGTAGCATCCGATGGACAGAGAAGAATTTGACAAAAGAGTTAATCGACATTATGAGAAAGCCCAAGAGTACATTGTAGCCTTAGCCAGTGCGGGAACTACATTCTACTATATGAATGAAGCCTATGAGGAAGCGAAACAGGCCGTAATCGCGTCGGGCGCTTTTGGAGTTAACGCGGCCGGCAATGTACAAGCGGGATGGTACAATTTTGATCCTCAACGGTTCTCAAAGGAGAGCACGAAGGGTGCGATGAGCATGGCAGCTGGCGGAGTTGTTGGAATTGGGGCTGCTGTCGGCACTCCCGTTGCCGCGTGGACCCTAGTGGGGACCTTTGGCACCGCCTCGACCGGAGCAGCAATCGGCGGGCTATCTGGCGCTGCGGCCTCGAGTGCCACTGCGGCGTGGTTCGGAGGTGGATCAATAGCTGCGGGTGGGTTGGGAATGGCTGCGGCTCCTTTCATGCTCACCGGAATCGGCGCGATAGCGGGTTTGGGCATTCTGGGCGCGACCGCTGTAATCGTCGTGCGCGACAGAAGCAGGCGTAACCAGGAGAGTATAGATGAAGCTATTCTCATAATGGACTTGGCTGAAGAACGTATGGAGACCAATCAGGAATGGCTCTCAAAGCGCCAGGAAGATGCCGCCCAAATAATCAAGCGTCTAATCAAGACGACCGCGATCTTGGAGTATCTACATGGACTCAGTAACTCTTGTTCGCCATCTAATTCCAGTGATTATGTTACAAATGTAGTGGAAGCTATGCTCCAAGCAGAGGACCTGGCGCAGAAATTACGGAAAGGACTGCCTTATGACAATGATAGGATATACCTTGAAAGACCGGGTACCGTAACATCCATCAAGAGTATTCACGCCGAGCCAAATAGCCTGCATATCGTATGGGAAGATCCGGACGATGGCGAGTCTGAAATCTCTGGATACGGTGTAGAATACAACAGGGACGGTTTCTTGCGGGACGGAAAATCCGAGAAGAAATTTACGGATGAACCGGAAAGTACGCTGGAAGGACTGAGCATAAAGTCTGAGTATGAGTTCACCATAACTGCAAGGAATCCAATAGGATGGGGAGAAGAATCTGAGGAGTTCAAGGCGCAGACAACGGGATGATTCAATTTATTCTAATCGGGAGTGCGTAGGGATAGTAAAATGACAACTCCAGGAAATGCAGAAACGAGGGATCATATTCCGGTGGAAACTCTGCCTGTTCGCGAACCTACCGAAGAGGAGGAAGATGTTGCCTTAGTTCATGCCGACGGTAACAACGCCAATGCGGATGAGCGAAAGAGTGTTCAGGAAGAGCCAGTTGAACCCTTCACCATGGAAGAAGTCATGCAATTGATTCGCATGGACGCGATACACGACCCTATTTTAGCGGAATACTGGGGAGACGATGCGGATGACGACCTCATCGCCAACCCCTAGGCCTGCGGATGTAGTGTCCATCAGGGTTCATTGGAGCGCGTCGGATAGACCGTTCACATGAACCTCCGACAGTTGCGACACCGGGAGGTTGAGAAGGTCGCCGAACGCCAGGTCTGCGCCCGTGACGGTCCCTACGACCAGGTATGGAACGCTCTCGGCGGCGCATATTCCGTCGAGGTCGTCAAGCCGGTCAGGACTCAGGCTGACGACGATGCGTGACTGGCCTTCGCCAAAGAGAGCGGCGTCCCATCTGCCCGTTGTGGAGGCTGTGATTTCCGCGCCAAGCCCACCGGACAGGACGCACTCCGCGAGCGCGACGGCGAGTCCGCCATCCGAGCAGTCGTGGGCGGAATTCACCACTCCCGACGACACCAACTTGCGGCACGCTTTCTGGACGGCGACCTCGATATCCAGGTCTATGCTGGGACGCCCGGCTACCAGGCCGTGAATCAGTTCGAGATATTCGCTGCCGCCGAGATCGGAGCCGTCGGAGTCGAGCGAGTCCCGGCCAAGCAGGACTACCAGGTCGCCCTCGTTCTTGAACGCCACAGTCGTATGGGTGTCAACGCTCTCGGTTATGCCCAATGCCCCCACGACCGGCGTAGGGTATATGGCCTCTCCCCGTGACTCGTTGTATAGGCTCACGTTGCCGCTGATGACGGGAGCGTCGAATCGGCGGGCGGCCAGCGCCATGCCCTCAATCGCCTTCTCTAGCTGGGCGTATATCTCCGGGCGTTCGGGATTGCCGAAGTTCAGGCAGTCCGTGAGCGCTATGGGAAGCGCGCCTGTGCATGAGACGTTCCTGCAAGCCTCGGCGACCGCTATCATGCCGCCCACGTATGGGTCCAGGTAGCAGTATCGCCCGTTGCCGTCGGTGGATAGCGCAAGGCCCTTGCTCGTGCCCTTCACTCTCAGAAGAGCCGCGTCGCCGCCCGGCAGGATGACGGTGTTGGTCTGCACCTGGTGATCGTACTGCCGGTAAATCCACTGCCTGCTTGCTATGTTCTGCGAACTGAGAAGACTGATGAGGACTTCGCCAGGGGAACGGGTCGGGAGTGGAAGCGCGGCCAGGTCGAGGTCGGGGCCGGTGAGCGGGTGCGCGTTTCGGTCACCCCTGTAAAGCGGCGGGTCGGTCAGGAGACTGACGGGCACGCTGCCGCGCTCGATGCCCTCGTCGAGTATGGTCGCGAGGCCATCGGCGGTGACCTCGCCGATTATGTCGGAGCGAAGGTCCCACTTGTCGAATATCTGAGTGACCTCACGCTCGTGTCCGGGCTTGACTACTATCAACATTCGCTCCTGGGACTCGCTGAGCATGACCTCATAGGGCTCCATGCCGGACTCGCGGCGAGGCGCTTTCGCCACGTCTATACTCAGCCCGGCGCCGGCGTTGGAGGCGCACTCGACACTCGCGCTCGTGAGACCGGCGGCGCCCAGGTCTTGTATGCCAACTACGGCGTCGCTCGTCGCGGCCTCCAAGCAAGCCTCTATCAGAACCTTTTCGAGGAACGGGTTGCCCACCTGCACCGTTGGCCTTAGCTCGCGTTCATCCTCGAATGTCCTGGACGCCAGGCCGGAAGCTCCGTGAATGCCATCGCGCCCGGTGTCCGCGCCTACCAGCATCAGCAAATTGCCCGGCTCGCCCGCGGTGGCCCTCCTGAGTTCGTCTGTCCTGAGCAGACCCACGCACATCGCGTTGACGAGCGGATTGCCGGAGTAGCTGGTGGAGAAATACACCTCTCCGCCCACGTCCGGGACTCCGATGCAGTTTCCGTATCCAGATATACCCGATACGACGCCCTCGAACAGGTACTTGCTCCTGGCTTCGGACAGCGGGCCGAATCGGAGAGAGTTCAGAAGCGCCACAGGCCGCGCTCCCATTGCGAATATGTCCCTTACTATGCCGCCGACCCCGGTCGCAGCCCCTTCGTATGGTTCTATGGCTGAGGGGTGGTTGTGCGACTCCACTTTCATGACGACCGCCCAGCCGTCGCCTATGTCCACCACGCCGGCGTTCTCGCTGCCCGGCGCAACCAGGAGGCGGTCGCTCATGGCGTCGAACATCCTGAGCAGGGGCTTGGAGTGCTTGTAGCCGCAGTGCTCGCTCCAGAGAGAACCGAACAGGCCGAGTTCGAGAGAGTTGGGTTCGCGTCCGAGACGCTCGACTATCGCTTCGTATTCGGCCTGTGAGAGGGCGAGTTCGTCCAGGGTTTCCTGTGAGACGGGCATCGGATCATCCTAAATTGTCTGAATCAGGATATACAGGATTTCGGGATTGGCGGGGGATATTCAGGGAGACGCCGCAACCGCCTTTTGGGTAAATTCGAGTATGGAGCGGAATATGGCGAGTCCGTCTGTGCCACCGACCAGAGGGTCGCAGCAGCGTTCGGGATGGGGCATCATGCCCAGAACGTTGCCCTCGCGGTTGGAGATTCCGGCTATGTTGCGGCGCGAGCCGTTTGGATTGGACGAGCCGGTGACATCGCCGTCCGGGTCGCAGTACCTGAAGATGACCTGGCCGTTCTGTTCCAGAGAATCGAGTGTAGCGTCGTCGGCGTAGTAGTTGCCCTCGCCGTGGGATATGGGGACTGCGAGCACATCTCCCACTTCGCAGCGATTGGTGAAAGGCGAGTCGCTGGATTCGACGCGAAGGCTGACCCACTGGCACCGGAATTGCAGGTGAGAGTTGCGTGTGAGGATACCCGGCAACATTCCTGCCTCGCAGAGTATCTGGAAGCCGTTGCAGATGCCGATTACCAACCCGCCCTCGTCCGCGAATCTCTGTACGGCGGGCATTACAGGGGAGAAGCGGGCAATCGCTCCGGGCCGCAGGTAGTCGCCATAGGAAAAGCCGCCGGGTACTATCAGGCAGTCGAGGCCGGAGAGGTCGGTATCCTTGTGCCAGACGTAGCGGGCCTCCTGCCCGAGGTTGTCGGTTACCGCGGTATGGCAGTCGGTGTCGCTCCAGGTTCCTGGGAAGACGATTATGCCGAATTCCATTTCTCTCTTACTAAAACCCCGGTGAATTCCTATTCATATTGATTGAAACAAGAGACGTTTACTCAGGCTCAGCGCCATTGCTTGGTAGCAGCGCGATTACGCGGTGAACGAAGTCGTCCACAATTGGATGGTCTTCTGCTATTTCGTAATCTTCCATGAAGTCGTGGTAGAAATTGGCATGGAAATGTTCAGCAGCTACAAACGAGCTAACTAAGAGCCGCTCATCATACCGTTCAGCCAAACGTCGAACTGCCGTCTTCATGGCGCGATGGCTTCCGTAGGGCCAGCCGTGTTGCTGAGCGGCGGCCATTACCACGTGGGAGGCCGCGCCCCATAGTTTTTCAGACGCCTGTAAATGGTCGCCCGCGGCAAATTCGCGGTCGGCGGCTTGCAAGAAGCTCTGAGCGGTCTCGATATGCTCTTGAATCTGCATCGGATATTATTCCTGGTTCATGTTTCCTGTTATGGGATCGTTGCACTCCGCATCACAGGCTTCTGAGCGTCTGCTGGACTATGGCGTTGACCTCGCGCCCTTCGGCCTTTCCCCGCACCTGGGGCATTATCGCTCCCATCACCTTGCCCATGTCCTCCGGGCCGGAGGCTCCGACTTCCGCCACCACCTCCTGAACGAGGGCGGTTATCTCCTCCTGTGTCATCTGCTGAGGCAGATAGGCCATTATCACGGACAGTTCGCTCTCCTCTTTATCCACGAGGTCCTGCCTGTCGGCGTCCCGGTACGCCTCGATGCTGTCGCGGCGCTGCTGCGCCTGCCTGGACAGCACCTGGATGACCCCGGCGTCGTCCAGTTCCTTCTGGTCCCTTATCTCCTGGTTCTTGACCTCGGAGCGCAGGTAGCGGATTACGTCGCGCCGGAGAACGTCTCTGTCGCGCATCGCCTGTTTCATGTCGTCGTTCAGTCTGGTTTGCATCGTCATTTTTAATCTCCGGGTTCCGAATTCTCAAGCGCGGCTATGGCGTCTTCGATACGGGAAATTGTGGTCTCGCGTCCCAGCGCTTCCAGCGACTCGAACAGGGGCGGGGACACCTTCTGACCCGTGACGGCGGCCCTGAGCGAGCCGAGTAACTGGCCGACCTTGATGTCGAGGTCTTTCGCCATGGGCCTGAGCAGGTCTTCTATCGCCTGGGTGTCGAATCCGTCCAGGTCGGCGAGGCCGCCGCGCGCCTCTCGGAGAGCGAGGACCGTACCCTCGGCATCCATGCCTCTCTGGACGAGCTGGCCGGGTTCTAACGGGACTTGCTCTGAAAAGACGAACTTGACCAGCGGAGCCGCGTCCTGGAGCGTCTTCAGTCGCTCGCGTACGAGAGGGACGACATCCCCGACACGCTCTTCGTCCGGCTCGACGTCGAATTCCGGCGGGTCGTCCTGCCAGAACCTTGCCAGGGCCTTCGTGAGTCTCTTGTCGTCGGAGCGTCGTATGTGCTGACCGTTGAGCCAGTCCAGCTTGGCGCGGTCGAATACCGCGTCGGACTTGCTGACTCTCTCTAGATCGAAGGAGCTTATCAACTCGTCGGTAGTAAATATCTCGCTGTGGTCGTCGAGCGACCATCCCAGAAGCGCGAGGTAGTTCATGAGCGCTTCGGGCAGGACTCCCATGTCTCGGTAGTCCATGACCGAGGCGGCGCCGTGTCGCTTGCTCAACTTGGTCTTGTCCGGCGCGAGAATCATGGGCATGTGCGCGAACTCCGGCATATCCCAACCGAAGGCGGAGTAGAGTTGAACGTGCCTGGGGACGCTGGACAGCCACTCTTTGCCCCGGGTGACATGCGTGATGCCCATGAGGTGATCGTCCACGACGGAAGCCAGGTGATAGGTCGGGAAGCCGTCCGACTTGAGCGCGACGAAGTCGTCGTACAGCCGGTTCTCGAACTCAAGGTGGCCGAAGATGATGTCGTCCAGGGTGGACTTACCCTCGTCGGGCATTCTGAAGCGGACAACGAATGGGGCGCCGGAGTTCTCGCGTTCACGCCTCTCAGAATCGGTGAGGTTAAGGCAGTGTCGGTCGTATCCGATGGTCTCGTCTCCGCGCTCCTGTTGGATACGCCTCAGTTCATTGAGCCTTTCGGGTGAGCAGTAGCAGCGGTAGGCGTGTCCCGAGGCAATTAGATCCTCTGCGGCCTTCTCGTAGAAGCTGAGACGTTGGGACTGTATATAAGGGTCATGCGGACCCTTCACGTCGGGGCCTTCGTCCCAGTCCAGTCCGACCCACTCAAGAGATTCGAGCATGGATTCGACCGCGCCGTCGGTGCGGCGTCCCTGGTCTGTATCCTCGACGCGGATCATGTAGTCGCCGCCGTGCTTGCGCGCAAAGAGCCAGGCGAAGATGGCCGTTCGGACGTTGCCGATGTGCGGGTTGCCCGTCGGACTGGGGGCGAAGCGAAGTCTCACCTTGTTGGTCATGGGTAGTCGGCCCTTGATGCTAGAATCGTTAATCGAGACTAATTAAGATTCTAGCACTTACCAAGGCGCGACTTAAACTATGTCCGCATCTGGGGGAAGAGCACTACCTCGCGGATTGTGCTCTGTCCGCACAGGAGCATGGCAAGACGGTCTATGCCCATTCCGAGGCCGCCCGTGGGGGGCATCCCATATTCGATGGCGACGAGGAAGTCCTCGTCGAGCCGGTCCCACTCCTCTTCGGGAAGGGCGGAGCGCAGTTCTTCCTGATTCTCGAACCGCGCGCGCTGGTCTATCGGGTCGTTGAGTTCAGTGAATGCGTTGGCTATTTCCATTCCGGCGGCGAAAGCCTCGAAACGCTCGACCAGCCTGTCGTCATATCCGGTGCGCTTGGCCAGCGGGGAAACCTGTACCGGATAGTCCACCAGGAAGGAAGGGCTGATCAAGTTCGGCTCGACCCTTGTGGATATGATCTTGTCAACCAGCCCAGCCCAGCTTACCTGGTTGGAGACATCTATTCCGCTTGCGCTCATCTCTGATTTGAGGGACTCGACTTCCTGATGCTCCAGAATATCTATGCCGCTGTACTTCTGGATCTGTTCCACGAGACTGAGGCGCGGCCAGGGCGGCGTGAAGTCAATCGAGTGGTCGCCGTGCTCCACCACTGCGCCGCCGGTTACTTCGGCGGCTACCGTGCTGACGAGATCCTCGGTCAGACGCATTACGTCGTTGTAGTCGGCGAAGGCTTCATACGACTCCATGGTCGTGAATTCCGGGTTATGATTGGCGTCAATGCCCTCGTTTCGGAAGATTCTGCCGATCTCGTAAACCTTTTCGATACCCCCGACGATGAGACGCTTCAGATGGAGTTCGGTGGCTATTCTCAGGAACAAATCGCGGCTCAGAGCATTGTGATGCGTCTCGAAGGGATGCGCCATGCCGCCCGCGGCCACGGGCACCAGAATGGGTGTCTCGACCTCGATGAACCCACGCCTGTACATGAATCTGCGAATGGACCTGACCATCTGGCTTCGCATAATTGCGATTCTTCGAGCGTCGGGATTGGCTATCAGGTCGAGGTATCGCTGCCGGTAGCGGATTTCGGTGTCCGTCAGTCCGTGCCACTTTTCGGGCAGCGGTCGAAGGGTCTTGCACAGGATAGTCAAGCTGTTCGCCTGGACGGTCACCTCTCCGGTGCGCGTGCGTATCATGGGACCGGAAACCCCGATCCAGTCTCCGATGTCAACGCAGTCCAGAATCTGGTACTCTTCGCCTAGGGTGTTGCTCCTGAACATGACCTGCATCTTGCCGGAGCCGTCAAGTATGTCGCAGAAGGTGACGCGACCCATTCCGCGGAGAGCGGTTATGCGCCCGCCTATGGAGACGTGGTCAATTTCAGATTCCCCCTCGCCGGAGAATTCAACCGACTCGAAGTGCTCGATAGCTTCCTGCGCGGTGTGAGTGCGCTCATAGCTGCTGGGATATGGATCAACCCCGTTGCTTCTGAGTCGTTCCAGTTTCTCCAGGCGAACCTGTACAAGTTCGTCGGTAGGCAAAGGCATTTAGATAAATTCTCCTAGTCTCTATTCTATCTCTACGATGGTCAGTTCCTGGACACCTGCGGGTGTATTCACTTCTATGACGTCTCCGACGCGCTTGTCGAGAAGGGCTTCACCGACGGGTGAATCGTTGGAGATCTTGCCTTCCAGCGGGTTGGACTCAGCGCTTCCCACCAGAAGATAGCGCCGCTGTCTGCCGTCGGAGGACTGTACCATTACCGAAGATCCGAACTGCACCCTGTCGGCGGCGTCGGGGCTTTTCTCAGTTACGACGGCGTTGGATAGAATGTCCTGGAGATCACGGATGCGTCCCTCTACGAAAGCCTGCTCGTTCTTGACCTCTTCGTATTCCGCGTTGTCCACCGTGCCGCCGCTCTCGGTGGCTATGTGGAGCCGGGCCGCTACGTCCGGCCTGCGAACCGTGCGGAGTTCAGTCAGTTCGTTTTCGAGCTGCTTCTGTCCTTCGGGTGTCAGGAAGGTCTGGCGCTGGTTCATGGGAGTTCTCCGGGATGCCCCAAGGGGACTGAGGGTGAAATCCGCAACTTCTACCCTCAGCTATATTCGGCATATCATACAACCCCGAACATACAATGTAAAATTCGGCGCGGGCGCGTAGCCGTCCCACGCGCGGTGGGGTAAGAAACGCGTTCGCCGTTTCGCAGCGCCAGTCAGTTCGATGTCCGGGGATTCGCTGGGCGCCTAACTCTTCGCCCCACTGTGTTCCGGCTTCCAGGTGATGATCGCCTGCCGCCACATATTCACGCCCCGGACTATCATCCCCTTAGAAGTCTCTTCCAGCAACTCATCCGCCGCGGCGCGCAGCCGCTCGTCCGCCTCAGAACCTTCTTCCACGGCCAACATTCCTCGAAGTTTCTCCAGTGCTGAGTCGCGGTCCGCGTCCAATACCGGGATTTCAGGACTGACCATCCTTACATCGGGGAATATCTCCATCGCCCACAGAAGGTTCACCAACTTCGGGGCGCCAGGCAGCGGCGTGAAGTTCATGCCGTGCACACGCTCGTAGAACGGAACTGCCAGCGAACCGGGCGTCTCTACCATCTCCATGACTATAACGCGGTCCCTTACGTGTTCTTCCAGCTTCCTCACAAATGGCGCGGCTTCCTGCACATGATGCAACACCCAGGAGCATAGGGCTACGTCCGCTGTGGGAACTTCCGCGTCCTCCCATCGCTCGTGGACGGCGGTCACGTTCGTAATTCCGAATTCTGTCACGCGGCTCCTCAGCAGGTCCAAGGACTCGTCGGAGGCATCAACCACGGTCACGTGCTTGGCGCGCGTTGCCAGGGGCAGGGCGAAGCGGCCCGCGCCGCCGCCAACGTCCAGGACCTCGACGCCGTTGCCTACGATTTCATGGAGACCGTTGAGCGCGGGATCGTCGGTACGGTACGGATCCAGTGGCCCGGAGGCAAACACAGGACGTTTGCGACCGCGCTCCTGTCCTTCCCCGCGTATGGCTGCCATATCTCGGTCGAATGCCAGAACCTGTTCGCGCCAGGCTTCAATCGCTGAGTTCATCGTCATCACCTCCTGGAGATCAGAATGGGTTGAAATGGGACAGCATCCCAACTATATAAGATAAGCGTCAATCATTTATTGGCTCAGTGCAGCGATCTGAGTCGAGCCACAAGTGAGCCGATGTCCTGACAGTGGTGCTCTGTGCCATCTGCCCTTAGACGCCATGTTGCCGTCTTCGCCGAGTCGTCCTCGACAATTTCAACGTCTATTACTTCATTGGCTGCGCGGCTTTCAATGACCTTGAATCCCTCGCGTTCCAAGGCTCTGCGCATCCACTTCTCGGAGAGACCGTTTGCTGTCAACAGGGCATTGCCTACGACCGGAGTCTGGTGCCTGAAGCCTCCGAGATCGGAATCAAATATAAGCTCAGAACTGGAAAATGTGGACTGCAACGCTCCCCGCAAGATCAGGTCTTCCGGCGCACCATGTTCCACTCTGCCCTCAGGGTTGATCAACCATAATGTATCAGCGGACCTCAAAGCCAGGTCGAGGTCATGAGTGGACATCAGGACTGCCAGTCCCGTTTCACGAGTCAATCGCTTCAGCAGACCTGTTATCTCGACGCGAGTAGGCAGGTCCAGAAATGCGGTAGGTTCGTCGAGCAGCATTACCGTGGGTTGCTGAGCGAGTGCGCGGGCAATCATTACCCTTTGACGCTCACCGTCACTTAGCTCGGAGACGTCGCGCGCCGCCAGATCGTCGGAGCGGGTCGCGCGTATAGCCCACTGGATAATACTGTGATCTTCAGCAGTCAACCCTGCGGCCCAACCGGTGTACGGGTAGCGTCCCAGGCCTATTAGTGCATAAGCAGTCAGACGGCCAACTGTCAGGCGATCAGTCAGCACAACGCTCAACAGCGTTGCCAGCGCGTGATTGTTCAGTTGATAGATGTCGCGTCCTCCAATCTCCACACTTCCCGCAAGCGGCGGCTGCATCTTGCCGATAGTTCTGAGGAGGGTTGACTTGCCAGTACCATTAGGGCCGAGGAGACAGACGAATTCGCCCTGACGCAGTTCCAAATCTACGTCCTGCAAAACAGTGTGCCTCTTCGTTCGACCCGCCCTGTAGCCGACGGCGAGAGAGTGTGCGGACAGGGCTGCTTTCTTCACAGCGCGAAGCCTCTCCGTGCCTTCAGAAGCACCCACATGGCCACCGGCCCTCCAAACAAGGCCGTCGCGGCGTTAATAGGAAGATTGAGGCTGCTGCTCGGGAGTTCGGCGAGTATGCCACAGGCCAGAGCAACGGCGATTCCAACCAGTATGGAGCCGGGAACCAGGACTCGATGATCGGATGTGCCGAAAATGCCGCGAGCGATATGAGGTATGGCAATGCCGAGAAATCCTATGGGGCCGGCATAGGCTACAACCGAACCGGCCATGAGAGAAGCGCTGCCCATGATAATGACCCTTGCCCACTTCACGTTCAGGCCCATGCTTCGGGCGTAATTGTCTCCAAGAAGCAGCGCGTTCAGGGGCTTGATGGTGAAGACGGCCATTATGACGGCAACTCCGACCGAGGATGAAAGAAACGGCATCTCCCCCCAGCGAACGCGATTGAAACTGCCCAGACCCCACTCCACGAACTCCCTTGTCTGCTGTTCGTTCGCAAAGAAGATGAGGATGGTAACGATGGCGCCTATCAGGGAAGCCATCACGACTCCCAGCAGCAGCACTACCACCATGTCCCCGACCCTGGACGCGACCATGAGCATGATGGAGAGCGTCGCCGCGGCGCCGAGGGCCGCGCCTGCGACTGTCCCGAGATTGGTGAAGAAGCTGCCGCCAACTCCGGAAAATATCTCTGCTGAAGTCGGACTCACCAGAATGACAAGCGCAACCCCAAGGCTGGCTCCGGAAGACACTCCGAGGGTGAATGGACTGGCAAGAGGGTTCCTGAATACAGTCTGCATCTGAAGGCCCGCCAAACCCAGGGCGGTACCAACCAGCATGGCAGTCAAAACCCTTGGAAGCCGGATGTCCATGACGATGGTTTCCCATGTGCCCTTCTGGGCTTCCCCTCCAATCAGGATAGTCACTACCTGGTCAACCGGGATGCCAACCGACGACCAGCTCAGCGATGCCAGAATTGCGATTACTCCCAGAATCACGAGGCAGGCGAAGGTGAACAGTTGACGCCTTGCCTGATATCCGGTGTCAACCTGAATGTAGTCCTGTTCAGCGTCCTGAACACTTTCAGGTCGGGTCGAGGTCGAGGTTGTTGAATCTGGGACGTTCACCTTGCCTGAGTTCCCGCCTCAACTGGCGATGAGCCAAAGAAGCCTTTCACTATCGGTATGAGAACATCCAGACGAGAGCGGCTCTCATGATGGTCAAGTCCTTCCAGAGAAATAAATGAAACGTTCGGAAACTCATCGGCGGACCTCCTCGCAAGATCATGATCATGGTCTTCGGTTCCGCATATCAGCAAGTAGGGTAGGCGATAAGCCTCCGGGAGGTGAGGCTTATCGCTTTTGCCATGACCGCGAGCATCCACGGTGATGACCCTGAATTTATCGCTCAGAGCGGCGACGTGTCCGCCCGTATGCCAGGCGTCTCCCGACACTCCGAAGCCGTGAAGCAGGACTACTGGAGCGCCTTCTCCTTCGACTTGGTAATGAATCCGGACCCCCTTATTGGATGCGTAGGGCATTGTATGTAAGTCCTCGCTCTTATTGCGAAGGCGGCGTTATGAGCTCCAGCCAGAGAGTCTCGTGATCCGGCGCGAGGTCGGGGTGCAGGATGCTTACCAGGTCCTTCAGGAGCAGGTCCACTCTGTAATTCAGGGCGGTTTTATAGAAATCCTCTCCGCGCTTGAAGATGTGGAACGCCGCGCCTTCGCCGAGCGCGGGAATCTCGGCGTTCAAGGGGTTCTGCTCAACCCAAGCCGCGCCATCCGCGCCGTTTTGCAAAGCGTCATAGGAAGGGTTCCACCAGAAGTCCGCGTCCGCGCTCGCCTCGATAGCGTCTTCTATGGAGACGCTCGCGAAGGCATCTAATCCCAGAGCGGAGTCTATGAACAGGGGCACTCCGCCGGCGTCTCTGATGAGGTGATAGTCCACCCGGTCGGCGCCGGTGACTGACCACGAACCGCTTCTGTTGATCGCGCCCCGGATCACCGTTGGCTGACTATCGGCGGGCTTCTCTTCCGCCACCTGCCGCGCTAACGCTACATACTCGCTCTCGACAGGGGCGAAGAGTTCATTCGCCAGTTTCTCCTTGTTGAAGAACAGCGACCAGAACTTCAAGTGTTCCGCAGATCCCAGGGGAGTTTCCCAGAATGGGTTGTAGAACACCGAGCCCAGGCCGAGCGACCTGGCGGTTTCCCTCTGGTCAGCGCTGTAAGGCACTACGACAACATCAGGGTCTGCCTCGACAACAGGTTCCCATCCGTCCGCCGAGACATTGGCAACCAGAAAGTCGTCGGACTTGTATCGCTTATCCAATTCGGGCGTGATCTCGGAAAAGTCCCCAAACGGCACGTATCCCAGGCCGATAAGGGCGTCGGCTTCCCCAAGCTCCTCAAGAGCCGTAGCCACCGATCCGCCGCCGGAGTTTTCATACAGGGTTTCGACGGGTATCTCTACGATGTCCGCGCCAGCGAGATTGCCCGTCAGTTCCGGCGCAGGCGTGCCCTTCTGTACGAGCGCATAGGTCTCACGGCTTCCGGCGTTGGCGTCACCGACCGGCCCCATGTGCACGATCTTATAGTTTCCGTAGTAGCTGACCGTCCAGTCCTTGGCCCATTTCACTTCCACTTTGTCGGGGAAGTAGTCCGTCCCGGGGACATACTCTCCCACCGGGCCCTGCGGATTGCTCGCGATGACTCCTATCTCAGCGGCAGTTTCGATCCGATCAAGGAACACAAGCCGGTGATTGGGGAGCAGTCCCGGATGGATTATGCTTACGATGTCCTTCAGGAGGACGTCCGCCCGCACGGCTCCGGTGCTGTGGTAATCGCTCGCTCGGCCATACCTGTGGAAGGCGTTGCCCGCGGTCATCGGGGCAAAATCCCCGTTCAGCGGGTTGCGCTCGAGAAATTCGGGAACAGTCCGCTCACTTGGAATGTATGCCATGTCGAACCAGTATTCCGCGCCCTGCCCATGTTCCAGCGCCGTCTCCACCGCGACTCCTCCAAAGCCCAGGTGAGCCGTACCGTCCAGCAAGCCCTGGTCAACGGCCTTCAACAAGGGGCGCGCTCCTCCCGCGTCTTCGATCAGTATTGACTCCAGGCGGGTGCGATTCCTGCTCTGGAATTGTCCAGACCTGGCGATAGTGCCGAGTAGGACGGAGGGACTATCCGACTGGCTCTGGGCAAGGGTCTTGACCATGTTGTACTCTTCGGCGATTGGCTCGAAGTACCGATTGGCCCTGGCCTCCAGATTGAAGAACAGCGACACGAACTTCACCTGCTCCGCAGACCCCAAGGGGCCTTCGGAGAAGGGGGAGTAGTGAATGGCTGGCACGCCAACCTGTAGCGCGTTGTTCCGCCAGTCGTCGCCGTTGTACTGGAAGTACACATCGGGATCGCCGTTCAGGATCAACTCCAGGTCATCCCCGTAGCTTGTCTCCTCGAATATGTCATCCTGGGTGACTCGGGCGACCACGTCCGGGAGGAAGTAGTTTTTGTGGCCTGAAGTTCTTGTGTTGA
>DAOULF010000103.1:0-8778 GCA_034420555.1 Dehalococcoidia bacterium | reverse complement strand
ATTGCGTATCTGGTCCAGCGCCTGCTCTTCGATCTGCTCGGGCGGGACCCAGGAGAGGGCGCGGTCATTGATCTTGTATGGGGCCATGTTCTCATTCCAATAGTTAAACAGGTGTGTGATTTTAGGTCGGATTGCAGATTAGGCTAAACGTCAGGGCCAGATTTATATAGGAGTTACGCACCTGGATACGATGAATCTATCGTCATTCCCGCGAAAGCGGGAATCCACACCTGCCCAACTGCGTAAGTCCTATGATAGTCAACTGTCGAAATATGCCTGTTACGCTCAGTCCGCCGCCTGCACCGGCTCCATGTTCACGTCCAGGTTGGGCAGGATGCCGCGAAGGTATTGGCCGGTCTGGGAGTGGTCCATGTGTGCCAAGTCTTCGGGCGAGCCTTCGGCTATCACCTGACCGCCCTTGTCGCCCGCTCCCGGGCCAAGATCAATCAGCCAGTCCGCGCTCTTTATCAGGTCCAGGTGGTGTTCGATGAGCACAACGCTGTTTCCGGCGTCCACCAGGCGGTGGAGCACACGCATCAGGTGAGAGCAGTCCTCGAACGACAGCCCGGTTGTCGGCTCGTCCAGGATGTAGAGCGTCTGTCCCGTGGCCCTCTTGGAGAGCTCGGTGGAGAGCTTGACGCGCTGCGCCTCGCCGCCGCTTAGCTGGGTAGCGGGCTGGCCGAGCCTGATGTAGCCGAGTCCGACGTCGTACATCGTCTGGAGCTTGCGCTTTACGCGCGGGATGTTTTCGAAGTGCTCCAGCGCCTCGGTGACCGTCATGTTGAGCACCTGGGCTATGTTCGCGCCCTTCCACTCTATCTCCAGCGCCTCGCGGTTGTAGCGCGCTCCCTCGCACACCTCGCAGGGAACTGTAACGTCGGGCAGGAACTGCATCTCTATGTTGATATGACCGTCACCGGAACAGGCTTCGCACCTGCCCCCCTTGACGTTGAACGAGAAGCGGCCCGGCTTGTAGCCGCGCGTGCGCGCCTCCGGCACGGTGGCGAACAGTTCGCGGATAGGGGTGAACGTGCCGGTGTAGGTGGCCGGATTGGAGCGCGGAGTGCGGCCAATCGGCGACTGGTCTATGTTCACTACCTTGTCTATATTCTCGATGCCGTTTATGGAGTCGCAGTCGCCCGGCCTCTCGCGGGATCGGTAGAAAGTCTGCGCGAGTTTCTTGTACAGGATTTCGTATATCAGCGTGCTCTTGCCCGAACCCGACACGCCCGTGATGCACACAAGCTGTCCGAGGGGAATCTCGACATCAATGTCTTGCAGATTGTTCTGGCGCGCCCCCCTGATGGCGAGTGACTTGCCTATGCCCTCCCTGCGAGTTTCGGGTATGGGTATCTGCTTGACTCCGCTGAGGTACTGGCCCGTCAGCGAATCGGGGGCCCTGATGATGTCCTCGACCGGGCCGGAGGCTACTATGTGACCGCCATGCTCGCCCGCGCCGGGTCCCAGGTCAACGATGTGGTCGGCGGACCTCATTATCGCCTCGTCGTGCTCGACTATGAGCACGGTGTTGCCCAGATCGCGCAGGTTCTTGAGCGTCTGGATGAGGCGATAGTCGTCGGCGGGGTGAAGCCCTATGGACGGCTCGTCGCATACGTACAGGACGCCCATAAGCCCCGACCCTATCTGCGTCGCCAGGCGGATGCGCTGGGCCTCTCCGCCGCTGAGCGTGGAAGCGGTGCGCGAGAGCGTCAGGTAGTCCAGCCCTATGTTCAGCAGGAAGTTGAGCCGCGCCTCTATCTCCTTGAGTATCTGGTCCGCGATGGACTTCTCCCTGTTCGTAAGCAAATCAACGGGCTTGACGCCGTTGGTGGACGGCGCTTCGCCGGAGATGACCTTTATCCATTCGAGCGCGGCTGAGATGGACTTGTTGGTGGCGTCGGTGATGTTCGTCGCGCCGATGGTGACTGCCAGCGCCTCCGGTCTCAGCTTCTTGCCCCCGCAGGTCGCGCAGGCGTTGGCTGACATGTATCGCTCGATCTCGCTGCGAACGTAGTCGGACTCGGTATCGCGGTAGCGGCGTTCGAGGTTGTTGAGCACTCCCTCGAACTTTGTGTTCCAGTGGTATGTTCTGCCCCTCTGTGTGCGGTGGGTTACGGGTATCCGCTTGCCCTTCGTGCCTCTCAGGACGACGTTCATCTGGCGCTTCGTCAGCTTGCTTATCGGGTCGGTGACGGAGAAGTCGTATGCCTTGCCCAGCGATTCGAGCTGACTCATGTTCCAGGGGGCGACCGAGCCGGTGCGCGCCCACGCCTGTATCGCGCCCTCCGCGATGCTGAGGCTCTTGTCCGGTATCACCAGGTCGGGGTCCACTTCCAGCTTGTAGCCGAGTCCGGTGCAGGTGGCGCAGGCCCCGTGAGGGTTGTTGAAGCTGAAGGTGCGTGGCTCCAGTTCGCCCAGGCTTATGTTGCAGTGGACGCAGGCGAAGTGTTCGGAGAACAGCATCTCCTCCTCGCCCGGCACGTCAACCAGCGCTGTCCCGTCCGCCATCCTCAGCGCGGTCTCCACCGAGTCGGTCACGCGCGAGATGTCCGCGCTCTCGCCGCTCACCAGCCGGTCAACGACTATCTCGATGGTGTGCCACTTCTGCTTGTCCAGGTCGAACTCTTCGCTCAGATCGTGAATCTCGCCATTGACGCGCACGCGGACGAAACCGGCCCTGCGCGCCTGCTCGAACACGTCCTTGTGCTCACCCTTACGTCTGCGGACCATGGGCGCGAGTATCTGGAGCCGCGTGCTTTCGGGCAGCGCGAGAACCGAGTCCACTACCTGCTGCACCGTCTGCCGCTCAACCGGGCGTCCGCACTTGTAGCAATGGGGCCGTCCCACCCTTGCGAACAGCAGGCGCAGGTAGTCATATATCTCCGTGACCGTGCCGACTGTCGAGCGCGGGTTGTGTGAGACGCCCTTCTGGTCAATCGAGATGGCCGGGGATAGTCCCTCGATGTACTCCACGTCCGGCTTGTCCATCCGTCCCAGGAACTGCCTCGCGTATGCCGACAGCGACTCCACGTAGCGCCGCTGCCCCTCGGCATAGATAGTATCGAAGGCCAGCGAACTCTTGCCCGACCCCGACACGCCGGTTATCACCACCAGCTTATTGCGTGGGATGGTTACGTTGACATTCTTGAGGTTATGTTCGCGCGCGCCCCGAACGACAATATTCTCAAGAGGCATAAAGAAAGTTCCTCCGACAGCGGATTTGGTGAGAAGCGGGCGCGATGCAACACATACGCCGCCGCTCCCAAGATTCTACCACCGCCGGCCGCCGGATGTCAGCCGTTTTTGGTCGTCTTTCGGAGCGTATGTTCGCTGGGCGGCGGCTAAGGGGTACTTTGGCAACGGCGAAACTTCGCCATTTGATCGGAATGGGTACTTTAACAGCACAAATACGCCGTTACCAAGGCAAGTCGTCTGATTCTTTCGCTTGGTAGCGGCCTGCATATGCGATTTGGTCGTCGAGTAAAAACTGAACTGAGTCGCCTTCAAGCAAAAATCGCTCATTCAATACGAACCCCGGCTCAGCAATGAAGTTCATAGATCTCCAAACGAATCGGGACTTAAAAGTGAAATAATCTGAGCTCCAGTTATATTTTTCGACGCCTGACATATCAACGATGGACATAGCGGCACGAAATGGTCCATTATGTTCCGGGTTGGCGCTGAGGTGTAAGTTAAGAGTAATAGATGAATCACTGAGCTCGACAGTTTCTACATAAAGCCAACGTTTCAAGAACAAGTGTCGCTGTGGATCCACCTGAATCATGCCTTGCCATAGGGTACGTAGTTCCGGTGTCAGCAAGTGGAGGAGAGTTTCTCGTTCCGCTTCGCTTCTGCATACGATAAATCTCAGTGCGCTAAGGTCGAGCCTATGAGGAACGATCACCTCGGCCAGTCTTCGAGAAGTTATCTGCTGTATTCGGTCTTCGTCCCCTACAATTGGAGAATCATGGTAAATGTCAGCGAAAGGCATTTGCTCCAGTTCCGCTATGGTTGAGAGCACTTGAGATCTAGGAGAGGCCAAATTTCCATCAGAGAACCGACTGTTCGGCAGGGAGAGTAGAGTTTGGGAATCGAAAAGAAAGAAAATAGGCATCGGACAGTGTGCGCCTAGTGAACGATGTTTCAAGGGCCTGAAGCCTTCATTATGGAACTGCATTGGTGTTCGTGGACGAAAGTAGAGTCGAACTTGGTATTTCCAATCGTCGTTAGTCTGAGCCAAGACTTGATGGCTGGCGTTATCCGTAGCCATGAGGTTCTGGTTCTCGGCCCAATAGCGAGCCAGTAACTCACCTTCGGTCAATATAGATACAACGTTTCGGACGTCAGTGAAATGATATACGAAATCAGGCCACCTACGTCTGGACGGCCCTAACCAATCAGCATTCTTCAGGCTGTCTAGGAATGCTTCTACTCTTGCAGCGTACGTAGTTCGGCCCTCGGTCATGCCGACTCACATCAACTTCGGTTGCAGTTTTTCTTCCATACCCACCAGATTCTTATCAACCTCAGATTTCGTGGCAGATTCAGGATCGTACTCGTGAATCATAACTTCTATCGGCAGGTCTTTCAGGTGCTTCTCCATCAGTGGCTTGACCTCCGTTTCCCAGTCCAATCCTCCGTTGCTGGACCCGAGCATCGGGAAGGAGATCGAGGTGATTCCCTTATCCTCATAGGTTCGTGCGAACTTTTCCAGCCCGCTCTCAATGTACTCCGTCTTCGACCGGCCCCTCCAGTGCTTCTTCGTTGGGAAGTTCAATATCTGCCTGTCTGAGTCCGGGACTTTGTAGAGCCACAGGTCTCCGGTCTTGAATCTTCCCGCCTTGCACAACTCCTTGTACTTCTCGAACATTTCTGGGTAGCGCTTCTTGAACTCCTTGGCGATGCCTTTGCCCATCACGCCCACCGTGTTGACAGTGTTCACCAGAACCTGCGCGTCGCTGTCGAACAGGCTGTAATCAACGTATGTAATCGAGCCGATTTTTCGTTCAGGCATTTTGTGACCCCTGTGAGCGAACGAATGTACCATTGCTTGCGCGCAATTATAGCTTGGCATAAGGAAAGAGGTCAAAGGTGTCCAGGACGCGCGTAAGCGCCACATTAGACTTCCGTCACCCCACCACCGGCCACTCCGGCTCCAGGCTGATGCCGAGCCGACCCGCCCGCGCAGCCACCGAATCGGATACCGCTCTGTAAACCTCCGCCTCGTCCACTCGCGTCGAATGTGCCCCGCTGAAGACCACCTCGCCGTTCACCAAGACCGCATCCACGCTTCCGGTGCCCATCGTCAGCGCCAGCAGGTGAAGCGGGTTGTTGGAGGGATAGGCTTCAGCCGCTTGCGCCGACCTCACCACCACGTCCGCGCGCTTGCCCGACTCCAGGCTTCCGACCTCAGAGTCCATCCCGGCTGCGGCCGCCGCGTTGATGGTCTGCATCTCCAGTAACTCTCCTGGGGAGAGGGGGGCCTCATAGGTCTGCGACTGGAAGTGCGCCGCCAGCATGGTGTCGCCGGGAGTGCTGTCCCTGGCGGCGTCTGTGCCGAGCGAGACGCGGGTTCCCCGGCGGTACCGCTCCGCCATCCTGAAGTCCGCGATTCGTCCCAGGCCCAACGAGAAGAAGGCCGCCGGACACCATACTATCTGGCAGCCCGATTCGTGGACAGCGTCTTCCTCCGCATCGTCCAGCACGTTCGCATGGACGATGACGGTATGCTCATCCAGTACGCCCAGCTCTTGCAGATGCACGATCTGGCTCGTGCCGTTCAGGGCGCGATATATCTCCGTCTCACCGGGAACGTAACCCGCGTGTAGAAACAGGGGCACGTTGTTCTCCCGGGCGCATGAGTGCGCGGTCCGCAGAAGTTCGGGCGAGGCCGTTCCCAGGCCGTACAGAAAGACGTACCCGCGAACCAGGGCCTCGGGGTCCCTGTTGCGGTGAAGTTCCACGTCCAACTGTGCCAGCGACCGGTCGAGATCAACGGGCGCGTGGGCCGTCAGGCTAGGACTCACCAGCGACGGAACTGCCTTGAACGTCTCCTGCCTGTCCCAGAGATAGAGGGGAGCGAAAAGTGATCGCAACCCCACTCGCTCCACCGCTTCCGCCGCCGCATCGGTATGAAACAGCGAGCCCGGCTCGATGAACATCGTAAAGCCGCTTCTGAGCATCTCCAGGCAGGCCATGGCGGTGGCCGCGGCTTCATCCTCGGCGGTGACGCCCGCCTTCCAGTCCGCGAAGTTGACGGGCGAATCTGTGTCGCGCACGTCACTGAACACTCCCCGGCAGGAAGTATGCACGATGTGATTATGAGCGTCTATGAACCCGGGATGCACGATGCCGCCCTCGGCGTCTACCGTCTCCCTCGCGTCGAAGCGGTCCCGCAGATCGGCGTCCGTCCCGACCTCCACGATGCGCGATCCGCTGATCGCCACCGCCCCCGAACGATATATCCTGCGCTCCGAGTCCATCGTGACGACCTGGCCGTTGCGAACGAGGGTGTCGCACGCGCTTCTGTTCATTCGGAACTCTGCATGGCGTCGTGGTTGGCAACTACCCTGGAGACGACGGATGCGAAAACGCTGATCTCATCCTCGTCAATCCCCTCCATAAGCCTGGCGTCATTCTGATTTATGCTGTCGAGAATCCGGGAAGTGAGCTCGACACCCTCTTCGGACAGACTGAGCATCACCACGCGCCGGTCGCTGGGCAGGCGTCGCCTTCGCAGAAGGCCCCTGTCAACCAGAATGGTAACTATGCGGCTTATGCGGGAAGCGTCCACAGGCAGGATCCGCGCCAACTCGGTAGCCGTGCACTCCTCTTTCCGTCTCAAACAAGCGCTCAGGAGGTTAAGCTCATGGGCCGTGAGGTTGTAGCGCGCCGCCTCATTTGCCGCTCCCTGGTAGAACGCGGTCAGCAGGCCGTCAATGGACTCTCTCAGATCCGTCGGCGGGATTTCGGCCCGGCGAGCGGGACTGTCTTGTGATCTCGAGTGTGTCATCTTTCCAACGCTCAGGACAATGGCTTGTTGGCTATGGCTTCTCCATAAGCAAAGGTAAAGAGGGCTCCGGGATGCTCCTTCCACCTGTCATAGGCGACTTGCAAATCGTTGACCAGGCGTTCCGACGACGCACCGTATGTTATAGCCGCCTCCGTGACTTCGGGCGACAAGAGCCACTGGCTGATCAGGCGGTGGATGGAAGCGATTTGCACGGGAGAGTTGTAAACGCTGAAGGAAGCGCTCATTCGGATATTGGCAAACCCTGCCTCCAGAATGTGCCCCTTCATATCCTTGCCCATTTGGGGATGTCCATCATCTGCCGCCACCAAGTCTGCGAACATATCCCATGACCTTCTCATTATGCCGAAGTCAGGATATGTGAAGGCCGAATCGCAGATCATTTCACGGCAGGCTATGACGCCGCCGGGCTTAAGGACGCGCTTGACCTCGGACAGCACAGCGACGGTATCCGGGACGTGCATCAGTACGCTGCGGCAGTGAGCGACGTCGAAGAAACCATCCTCGAACTCAAGATCGGTTACGTCGCCAACGTGGAATATGGCGTTATCCTGGCATTGCGAGACGGCTACGGACCTGGCCGTCTCGATCAGGGACTCTTCCATATCTACTCCGTGCATCTCGCCGGGCGCTACGGCTCTTGCCAGGCCCACCGATATGGTGCCCGGCCCACAGCCAAAGTCCAGCACGCGAAGGCCGGGCCTGAGATATGGGAGCACAAACGCGGCACTGTTTTCCGCCGTAGCCCGCAACTGGGTCCTCAGAATTTCTTCGCTGTAGCCCATCGTGTAGTCGGGCGTCGCTGATGTCTGGACATACATGGCGGGTGTCCTCTTGAATCTCCTTGTCCCGCGATCCTGTCCACGGGTTCGAGAGGCCGCATAACCTCTGTCGGTAACCACAGTGGATTCTAGTATCAGCGAATTTGCCGGTGAAGTCAATTATGTTGGCGGCGACGGAAAGCGTCAAATCCGGTGAGAGGGTAGATAAGACGCATCGCCCCCGTCTCCACCAGGGAGACGGGGGCGATGCAGTGAGTTGGCCGCCGACGACTCTATCGCTTACTCTTCCGGCGGATAGACCTTCAGCAGTTCGTGGCCCATGGCGAAGCATCCATCATCATCGTTGCAGGCCTGCACCAGGAAATCCCATGTGCCGTAAGCGGGTAGATAGAATTCATTGTGATGTTAGATATTTGTAAGACCCAGAAGTCCCGGCCAGATGCCATTTCCGAGGCGGCAGTCGCTCATCTTGACCATCGCCCGGAACTGCCGTAACTTCCCTGTTGGAGAAGATCATGCCGAAGCATTACCTCGGAATAGACGTCGGCACCACCGCGGTCAAGGCGCTCCTCGTGGACGAGCTCGGATCGGTCGTCGGAGAGGCCGAATCGCCCCTCGAAGTATCGGTCCCCAGGCCCGGCTGGGCGGAGCAGAATCCCGCCGACTGGTGGCAGGGTACGGTCCATGCGGTGAGAGCAGCGTGCGACCAGGCAGACATACGCGAGGTCGAGTCAATCGGCTTGTCAGGCCAGATGCACAGTTCGGTAGTCCTGGACGATGCGGACAAGGTTCTCAGGCCCGCGATCCTGTGGAACGATGTTCGCACCGCCGCCCAGTGCCGCCTCATAACCGACAGCATCGGCAAGACTGACCTGCGTAGGCTGGTGGGCAATCCCGCTCTTGAGGGATTCACCGCGCCAAAGCTCCTGTGGATGTGCGACGAGCAGTCCCGTCTGTTCGACCGGG
>DAOULF010000102.1:0-17979 GCA_034420555.1 Dehalococcoidia bacterium | reverse complement strand
TGTCTTTCCTCCCGCGCTGTCGCCCCAGCACAATACGCGGTCATCGGTCAGCAACCCGCAGCTGTGCGACTCGCCCGCGCTGACCGAAGTGAACTCGCCACGCGGGGCAATCGCTTCGAACTGCGGCTCTCCGTACCTCCTGGTTCCCCAACACACAACGGACTTGTCTGAGCGCACGCCGCAGGTATGGTTGTCTCCGGCGCTGACGGACGTGAATCGTCCGCCGGGAGGCGACGCTTGTCCGGTAGTTTCTATTATACTGACATCCACCAAATCCCAAAAGAGTGTTTGGTCGCTGCCCCAGCAGTTCAGAACGCCTTCGGGCCGCAGTCCGCAGGTATGCCTGCCCCCGACGCTGACGGAAGCGAATCTCCCCATCGGAGGCGAACTCTGTCCTTCATTGTCTTCTCCCCAGCAGGCCAGCGTTCCGTCGAGTCTCAGGCCGCAGGTGTGGGACGCGCCCGCGCTGACCAAGACGAATGTCCCCTGTGGAGGCGACGATTGACCTCGCTCGTCGCTTCCCCAGCAGAGTACAGACCCGTCGGACGTCGCCGCGCATGTATGGTCTCTGCCCGCGCTGACCGATATGAACTCGCCGTCAGGCGAGGTCGCCTTCCCGAACTGCTTAGATCCCCAGCATTCGACTTCGCCTGACGGACGGATGCCGCAGTTGTGTCTCCAGCCCGCGCTGATGGAGAGAAACTCGCCATCGGGCGCCGAGGACTGGTAGGAGCTATTGTCGCCCCAACAGCTGGCGGCGCCGTCGGAAGACAGGCGGCAGCTGTGTGAGCCGCCCGCACTGATCGGGGTGTAGAGAGTCTCAGGGGCTATGGGCAGGGATAGCAGGTCGGGCTTGTAGCTCGCCATGGCTATGACCGCGCCGAGAAAGAGTATGAATACCCATAGCCTGTTCACTTCCACCCTCTGTCCATCCTCAAGGCCGGACGTGTCCGGCGAATGGTTACCGCGCGCCTGCTATCCATTCGCCAATCTACTCTATGGCATGGCTGCGACGCGTTCATTTCAGCTCCTTGAAAGTATGTTGCCTTTTTCACTCTCGCCGACCACCGAGGCCACGGCGAAATCCTTGGAATGGCTGAGTGACAGCGCGATGTCCGTCAGACCGAGCCTGTCGGCCCTGGCCCGCGCTGTCCCGTGAAGCTCTATCCTTGGGGCCTGTCCCCTTCCCCTGACGACCTCGATGTCGCGCCAGCGCACGCCTCGGACGCCGGTTCCCAGCGCCTTCATGGTAGCCTCTTTGGCCGCGAACCGGCTCGCAAGCTGCGGCGCGCGTCCACGGCAGTATGCCGCCTCCCGCTCGGTGTAGATTCGGTGGAGGAACCTGTCGCCGTATCGCTCGTAAACGCGCCGCACTCTGGCTATCTCGATGATGTCAACGCCTGCAATCAGCACTTTTCGGCCTCAATGTATGAACTTGCGCAGCCTATTATATACTTGATGGCTGTGTATAATACCCTCAGCGAAGACACTCTCCCGGAGTCTTATTCCATACCGATAGAGGTTCTCAGATGTCTGCGACGATAATACGTGGTACGCCAATGGCCGAGGAAATCAGGGCGGAGGTGGCCGAGGGGGTGGCCGAGATGCGGTCCAGGCACGGAATCGTACCCGGGCTTGCGGTCGTGCTGGTCGGCGACGATCCTGCGTCCGCGGTGTACGTGCGCAACAAGGAGCGCGCGGCGACGGAAGCGGGAATGGTGTCGGAGGTCGTGAGGATGTCCACGGCAACCGAGGACGACGTACTCGGCGCGGTTCGTCGCCTGAACGCGGACGCTCGTATTCACGGTACGCTCGTGCAGCTACCCTTGCCCGACCACATATCCGAGAACAGGGTTATCGAGTCTATCAACTCCAACAAGGATGTGGACGGACTTCACCCGTTCAACATGGGCCTGCTCATGGCGGGAAGACCGCGCTTCATACCTGCTACTCCGGCCGGGATCCAGCAGATGCTTGTGCGAACAGGATTTGACCCGTCCGGCAAGAACGTGGTGGTGCTCGGACGCTCCAACATCGTCGGCAAGCCGATTGCAAATCTTCTCATGCAGCGTTCGGACGGCGCGAACGCCACCGTGACGGTCTGCCACACCCGGACGAGAAACCTGGAGGAGATAACGCGCGAGGCGGACATCATCATCGCCGCCATAGGACAGCCGCGCTACCTGAAGGCAGACATGGTGAAGGAGGGTGTGGTCGTCATAGACGTCGGCATCAACCAGATAGACGCCCCCGAACGCAGGCGCGGCTACCGTCTTGTCGGCGACGTGGACTACCGCGCCGTGAGGGAAAAAGCGGCGGCGATAACCCCGGTTCCGGGCGGCGTCGGGCCCATGACGATTGCCATGCTGCTGTCCAACACACTCAAAGCGGCGCGCCTGCATATACACCCGCATCTTCGGGACGAAACCTGAGCCTGACGGCGGCGTCATACGATCTACGCATCTCGTGAGTACAGCGCAATGAGCCCAATTGATACCCGTCTGACCAGGCCGTTCATAGTCCGGCCAATGGAGGAGCGAGACCTGAACCAGGCCGCCGAGGTGGAGAAGGACGCATTTCCCACGCTGTTCCCATCCACTCCCTTCCGCCGAGAGTTGAACAACAAGATCGCGCACTACCTAGTCCTTTCCCGCTGCGAAGAGGGCGGCTCTCCCGATCCTACGCTTCCTCCTCTTCCGTACCCCGACAGCCACTCGGGTAATGGTCGCCCTCTGCTGAATCGTATGGTCAGTGGGGCCGCGAGGCGCATCTGGAGACAGAGAAACCCATCCTGGCAGCCGGGAGACGAATTCATCGCCGGGTTCGTCGGAATCTGGGACATGGTGGACCAGGCGCACATCGTCTCGATTGGAGTCAGGAGCGAGTACCGCGGACTGGGACTTGGGGAGTTGCTGCTGCTCTCGTCCATAGAGCAGGCGATAGAGCACGAATTGAGGCACGTTACCCTGGAGGTGCGGGTGTCGAATCACGTGGCCCAGAACCTGTACAAGAAGTACGGGTTCACGGAGCGCGGACTACGCAAAGGCTACTACACGGACAACCGTGAGGACGCGCTGATAATGACCACGCCCCTCATCCAGACACAAACCTACAAAACCCTCCTGCAAGAGCTGACCGCCGCATACGAGAGCCGCCGGGGTCCATCGGAAGAACGCCACCCCGTCCCCGACTTAGACGGCTGAGAGTTCTGCCGCGCATCAGCGTATCCTCACGACGAGAGCCAATCGTAGTACACTTGACGGGCCAACCCGACTAACACGTAAGGCTTATGCCGTCCATGCTTGCTGTCTTTCGCCGTCTCAACTATGCCCACGTCGTTCTCGCGACCGGATTCGCGGTGCTGTTCTTCAGCACCGGAACTCGCTTCGCATTCGGGCTGGCGCTCGTCCCGATGACCGAAGACCTGGAACTGAGCCGTTCGGCGCTGTCCTCGGCGCTCACGCTCTTCATGCTGGTGTCGGCTTTCGCAATGCCGTTGGTGGGCCGACTCATAGACCGGTACAGCATCCGGGTGGTGATGTCGGTGGGCGCGGTCATAAGCGCGCTGGCGATAGGTCTGGTCGGCAGTGTGAGCGCCGGGTGGCAGATATTCCCGCTGTACGGGGTACTCTACGCCGTCGGATTCGCGGCGACCACCGTGGCCCCGGTCAGCGTGCTGATGAGCAGGTGGTTTCCGAACAACCGGGGGCTGGCGTCCAGCGTGGCGATAACCGGGAATGGCACGGGGCAACTTGTGATCATCTCGCTGCTCACGTCGTTCCTCGCCTCGATAGGGTGGCGGACGGCCTACACGATACTGGGGCTGGTCAATGCGGTTGTGGTCGTCCCGCTGGTTTTGCTGACAATCCGGTCGCACCCCGAAGAACGGGGTGATCGGGCAACTTCGGTTGAGAGCGCGCCGGCGCCCACTCTCCCGTTCCGTACCGTGCTCATGTCGAGAGACTTCTGGATGCTGATTACGCTGTACGCCGTATGCGGGGCGCAGGACTTCTTCGTGGCGACTCACATAGTCGCCTTCGCCCAGGACCAGGGAGTAAGCCAGATATTCGCGGGGAACATACTGGCGTTCATGGGCCTTGCCGCGCTCCTTGGGGTGCTGCTTTCAGGGGCGCTCGCGGACAGGATGGGAGCGACCGTTCCGACCATGATATGTTTCGTGATCAGGATTGGGCTGTTCGCCTTCATTCCGTTCGTGCAGACACCGATCAGCATCGCGGCTTTCGCGCTGATCTATGGATTCACGTTCACGATGACGGCGCCGCTGACCGTGGTGTTCGCGGGCAATATCTTCGGGACGACGCGACTGGGAAGCGTAAGCGGACTGATCAACATGTCGCACCAGATTGCGGGAGGACTGGGGGCAGTGGTAGGAGCGGTGATATTCGACGCGACGGGCAGTTACGACGGAGCGTTCTTCCTGATGCTTGGACTCACGGTGGTCGCGGCGGTCTCGACGCATCTTGTCAGGGAGAGACCACAGGTCGTGGTGATGGGTCGTCAGGATAGGAACGGCCCCCTGTGCGGATAGTCATCCAACGTCTTACCCGTTTCCTCTACCTGACGCCTTATTCTGCTAAAACGAATGAGAGGGAAGTCGCTGCCCAGGAGAATCCTGTCGGCGCCGACGAGGTCGGCCACTAGGGAAAATATCTCAGGGGAATACAGGAACGGCGAGGCGGCGGTGTCGAACCACACGTTTCGGAGCGCGTCCTTTACCTCGGGCATGAGCGCGTAGAAGGGGAGGCCGCCACCCCAGTGGGCACATATTATATTGACGTTTGGGTAGGCGCGGGCGTTCTCGATGAAGCGCATAATCACCTGCGGGGTGGTGTGGCCCTTGCCCTGGTAGAGGTGTCCGACGGGTTCGGATGTGTGAGCGGTGATTACCAGGCCGTGCTCATTCGCCACTTCGAGCAGAGGGCGCATGGTGTGGGCGTCGCCTATGTCGAAGCCCTGGGTGTCGGCGTGAAGTTCGCCTATCCCGAGCAGCCCAGCCTCAGCGCAGCGTTCGGATTCGAGCGCCGCCAACGCACCCCAGACCGGATTGACGGAGCAGAAGCCGATTATCCGATCCGGGTATGCCTGAGCTGATTCGATGATGTAGTCGTTGGCCGCGTGCGCGAGTCCGGGGTCAGTCCAGCCGATGCCCATGGCCACGGAGCGGTCAACACCGTCCTCATCCATAGCGCGGATAAGGTCTTCGGCGGTAGCCATCCTTGCATTTGGGTCGGCGAACAGTTCCCCGAACGTCGCGTCCCGCTTGACCCATTTCTCGCGCTCACGTTGAAGCCAGGGTGGGAAGATGTGGGTATGGAAATCGGTAACCAGAGCCGCCGCCTACTGCGCTGTCATGCCGCCGTCTATTACTAGCTCGGAGCCTGTCATGTAGGATGAGTCGTCGGAGGCGAGGAACAGGATTCCCCGGGCTATCTCCTCCGGCTCTCCTATGCGTCCCATCGGAATGCGGCTGAGGGCATACTGCCTGCGTTCAGCGTCTTCCGAAGCGAAACTGTTAATCGTCATTGGGGTGGCTATGAATCCCGGGTGAACAGAGTTGACCCTGATGTTGTCCGGCGCAAGCTGAATGGCGGCGGACTTGGTGAAGATGCGTATCGCGCCCTTGGCGGCGTGGTAGGCGCTGGAGGCGGGGCTGCCTACGAGGCCGTATATGGACGATATGTTGATGATCGAGCCGCCCCCGGCCGCGCGCATGATGGGAATGGCGTATCTGGTGCCGAGGAAGACGCCCTTGGCGTGAATATCCATCTGGAGGTCCCAAGCCTCCTCAGTCGTGTCTTCGACCCTGGACGCGCCGCCGATGCCCGCGTTGTTGACCAGGATGTCGAGTCCGCCGTAGGCCGAGGTGGTCGCCTCTATCGCGTTCTCCCAGTCGCTCTCGCTGGTGACGTCCAGCTTTACGAATATGACGTCGTGTCCATTGGACTTGAGTTCGGCGGCGGTCCGTTCGCCGGAATCGGTGTCTATGTCGGTGAGCGCTACTTTTGCGCCCTCCTCTGCGAACATCCTGGCGGCGACACCGCCGAATCCCTGTACCTCTCCGGTGACGCCGTGCGCCGCGCCCGTGACTAGCGCAACCTTGTTCTCGAGCCTCATGTCTTACCTCCTGCTTTCAGTAGAGAGGATTACCCTCACCCTAACCCTCTCCCAAAGGGAGAGGGGACTTTCTCTTGATATTCATAGCCGCTTTACTCATTTACATACTCTTGTAAGCCCATCGAGGGAGAGAGTATTTTCGCGCTGATTATACCAGTTGTTAGGCTACGGGTTACGCGCTAGAATCGCGGCATGGCGATGGGGGCGAAATCGGCGGACAGGCGTTTCGGACGCATAGGGTGCGTTGCCCGAACCCTCTCTGTCCTGCTCGTCGCGCTCATACTGGTTTCCGTGGTTCTGCGTTATATGCTGATACTCGACCGAATGATGATATATTTCCCCGAGCGGGGGCTTGCCGCGACGCCGGACAGCGTTGGGCTGGTCTATGAGGACGTATATCTCAGCGCCTCGGACGGGACACGGATACACGGGTGGCATATACCCGGGCGCTCTGAGGTGACCCTGTTATGGTTTCACGGCAACGCGGGCAATATAAGCCACCGGCTGGACAACATCCTCATGCTTCACCAACGCCTGGGTGTAAGCGTGCTGATAATTGATTACCGGGGCTATGGACTGAGTGAGGGTAGGCCGTCGGAAAAGGGTCTCTACATGGACGCTGAGGTCGCCTTCGGGTACCTGGTTGATGAGCTTGGTCTGGAGGCGGAGCGAGACGTGGTCCTGCTCGGACGCTCGCTCGGTGTGGGCGTTGCGGTGGAGATGGCGACGCGGCACAGGGTAAGGGGTGTCGTACTCGAATCGGGTTTCACGTCTATCAGGGAGATGGCAGATGCCTCCGGCTCGCCGCTGCCCATTTCGCTCGTCCTCACGTTGTTCGAGGCGAGGTACGATTCGATATCGAAGATAGGGCGGGTGGAGTCTCCGGTGATAATCCTGCACGGGGACCGCGACGACACGGTTCCGTACTGGATGGCGGAGAAGCTGTACGCGGCGGCCAACGAGCCGAAGACGCTGTACCCGATACGCGGAGCGAATCACAACGATACGATCTATGCGGGTGGGGAGGGATATATAAGGGCCTTGGGGGAGTTCATTTCACCCTAGGTTCAGTCGGCAAGGAAATCCATGAGTTCATGTCGTGACCAAATACACTCGTTCGCCTCTTAGTATCTCAGCAGCGTATTCCAAGCACGCGATTATATCCCTATCTGTGACACCCGGGTAGTTTTCCATGATTTCAGCGTGAGACCAACCATTAGCCAGCAACTCAACTATAAACTCCACTGTCAGCCGAGTTCCTTTAATTACAGGCTTTCCCACCATGATCCTTGGATTTATCTCAATACGTTCGCGCCAGTTCATCGCTTAGAGACCTCCGATTCTTGTCGTCTTCCGGCTCGGCGGCTATCCACTCTCTATTGTAGCGCATATAATATGGCGCGAAGTGTAGTGAACGAGAGGAGAACATCATGGAGTTTGGATTTGGAGCGCCCAGCCGGGGGCCTCTGGCGTCGCCTGAGAATCTTGTAGCGCTGGCGCAGAAGGGTGAGGAGCTTGGGTTCGAGATACTCACGGTCAGTGATCATATCGTGGTGCCGAATAGCATCGCGTCGGTGTATCCCTACAACGAGAGCGGCTCGTTCGTCAGCTCGGTTGCGGGGGAGTACATGGAGCAGTTGACGACTATCAGCTACCTGGCGGGGATTACCTCGACGATAAAGCTGCTGACGTCGGTTATGGTGCTGCCGCATCGCCCTCCGGCGCTGACGGCGAAGATTTTGTCAACGATTGACGTGCTGTCGAACGGTCGGCTGATCGTGGGGTGCGGAGTCGGGTGGATGAAGGAGGAGTTCGAGGCGATAGGCGCGCCGCCATACGAGGAGCGCGGCGCGGTGGGGAGCGAGTATCTGCGGGTGTTCAAGGAGCTATGGACAAACGAGGATCCGACTTTTGACGGCGATTACGCCAGCTTCTCGGACATCGCTTTCGCGCCGAAGCCGGTGCAGAAGCCGCATCCGCCGATATGGATTGGTGGGGAGAGTCCGCCGGCGCTGAGGCGCGCGGGTCAACTCGGCGACGCATGGTATCCGATATGCAGCAATCCGAAGTTCCCGGTTGGCACGTTCGAGCAGCTTGCGGACTACCAGGGTCGGGTGCGAGGTCACGCGGAGGACGCGGGGCGCGACCCGGCCTCGATGGATTTCGCGTACAGCGTGAACTGGTACGACGATACGGAGGCGCAGATAGTTGAAGGGGAACGCCGGCTTCTTACGGGGAATCCCGAGGTGATCGCGGATGACATCAAGCGGCTGGAGGGAATGGGTGTGAATCACCTGATGCTCAACTTCCAGGGCGAGACGCTGGAGGAGACGTTCGGGCTGTTGGAGCGGTTTACTGAGAATGTGAGGCCGATGACGGTATGAAGACGGTATGATGGTTCCTGATTACATAGCTTCCTGGGCAGCTTCCGGCGAGTCAGAAACGCTGGAATTCAAGCGGAGTACCGCCTCTCTACGTTCGGCGGCGCAGTCCATTTGCGCCATGTTGAACCAGCGCGGCGGGCGGGTTGTAATCGGCATAGAACCCAGTGGCAAGGTGGTAGGGCAGGAGGTAAGCGACCGTACCATAGAGCGATTGAGCCAAGAGTTGAACCTCATAGACCCGCCCGCGCTACCCTCCGTAGATCGGGTATCCCTCGGAAGCGATCTCGAGGCGCTGATAATAAGCGTAACGAACGGACAGAATAAGCCATATACTTATCGTGGAGAGGCTTATCGGCGTGTTGGCAATACCAACCATCGCCTATCGCGTCATGAGTACAATCAGCTATTGCTGGAACATCTACATGGCGAGTCGCGATGGGAGAACGAGCCTGTATCCGGCTGGAGCGTGGACGATCTCGACGATACGGAGATTGTTCGCGCCGTAGAAGAAGCGGTCCGAAATGGGCGTCTGGAAAATCCTGGCCCCAGAGAACCCTCTGAACTATTGCGGGGTATGGGCTTGGTTAGTGACGGACACCCGCTGCGGGCGGCGGCTGTATTATTTGGAAGAGATGATCGCCTTCCATCATACTACCCACAATGCCTGTTGAGGGTAGCCAAGTTTCGAGGCGTGGACCAGTCCGAGTTTCTAGACAATCGGCAGTTTCATGGCAACGCATTTACCCTTCTACGCAGGGCCGAACAGTTTCTGCGAGAGAACCTGCCAATTGCCGGACATTTCATATCCGGGCAGATAGAACGTGTGGATGAACCTCTGTATCCGCCGCTCGCTACGCGCGAAGCTCTCGCGAACGCCTTTTGCCACCGGGACTACTCCATCGGCGGCGGTTCCGTGGCGGTAGCGATTTATGATGACCGCCTGGAGATTACATCTTCGGGGACGCTCCATTTCGGACTAACCGCTCAAGCGTTGTTCAAGCCACACCTGTCGCTTCCCTGGAATCCGATTATCGCGCGAGTCTTCTACCTTCGGGGAATCATCGAATCCTGGGGGCGCGGCGTTATCAACATGGTGGAGTTGGTAAAACAGGCCGGACTTCCCCAACCTGAGATCGAGGAAATCGGCGGGGGCGTTATTGTCAGATTTCGCCCAAGCCGATACGTGTCGCCTCAACGTATCGGTCACAACCTGACCGAACGTCAGCGGGTCATCCTGGCGCTTCTCAATGATTCCCCGTCAGGGCTGGCGCTTAGAGAGATTGCACCACAGATCGAGAGTATGGCTACACTACGCCAGACGCAGGAGGATTTGAAACTTTTGAGATCCCTGAGGCTAATCGTATATACGGGACGCGGGCGCGGAGCCAGATGGATTCTCTTGTAACACGAGAGCAACGATTCTTGTTCAATTCTGTCTAATTAGCGCCCAATCCTGTTCAATTCTTGTTCAATTCTGTCCTTTTCTTGTCGCATTCCACTGGCAGCGGGTCGTGATTGGGCATTATGGGCGGACGCCGTATTTGGGTTTGGGGCCGAGGTTGCGCTTGAGGGGGGACTGGGCGGCCTCGACTAGCATGGAGAGGAATGGGCGAGTGTCGCGGGGGTCTATCATCTTTTCGATGTCGAATGCCTCGGCGACGAGGAAGGGCGAGCGGTATTTGTTCATCATGTCTTCGAGTTCGGCACGGCGGGCGTCGGGGTCGGGGGATGCAGCTATGTCGCGGCGGTAGGCGGCCTCGACTCCACCCTCGACGGGGATGGATCCCCAGTCGCCGGAGGGCCAACCGAGCCGCAGATAGACGGGGACAGAGCTGCCGGTCGCGGCAGCGGCGAGTCCGAATGCCTTGCGGACGTGGATCTGGATGACGGGGACGGTCAACTGAGCGTTGGCCATGAGAGTACGCATCCCGTGCCGGATGGTGCCCTGGAGTTCGGCTTGGCTGCCGACCATGAAGCCGGGGACGTCGTTGAAGAGGACTATGGGGATGTTGAAGGTGTCGCAGACGTCGAGGAAGTGGGTCTGCTTGTTCGCGCCGTCGGTGTCTATCGCGCCGGCGAGGTGGCGCGGGTCGTTGGCGGCGACTCCTACCACGTAGCCGTTGACGCGGGCCAGTCCGGTTATGGCGGTCTGGCCCCAGTGGGGGCGTATCTCGAAGAAGCTATCCCTGTCCACGACCAAGCCTATCAGCTTTCTCATGTCGTAGCCGCGACGGGTGTTCCTTGGGATGATGCCGAGCAGTTCTTCGGAGCGGCGGTTGGGGTCGTCGGTGGGCGTGGTTCGGGGGGCCATTTCCCATACGTTGGGAGGCATATAGCTGAGGTAGCGGCGTACCTGCTCGAAGAGGTCTTCCTCGTTCTCGGCCTCGTTGTGGACGGCGCCGCTCTGGTGAACGTGGACGTGGGAGCCTCCGAGAGCCTCCTTGTCTATCTCTTCGGATATGGCGCGGCGGACGACGGGAGGGCCGCCGGGGAATATCTGGCTGGAGCCTTTGGCCATGATCGTCCAGTGGGCCATCATGGCGCGACCGGCGGGACGTCCGGCGACGGAGCCTACGATGGCGGCAACTACGGGCACCTTGCCAAGAAGCTCGACCTCGCTGTTGAAGTCGTCGGAGCTTGGGAGGTGTCCGCCCTGGTCGTACTGGACGCCGCGAACGCTGGCTCCGGCGCCATCGGCCATGTAGATGAGCGGGACGCCGAATTGGAGGGCGAAGCTGTCGGCCCACTTGTTGTTCTTGGGTCGTCGACGGGCGGGGCCTGCCGCTGTTCCGCCGCGTATGGTGAAGTCCTCGCCGCCTACGACGACTAGCTGGCCGTTGATCCTGCCGAGTCCGGTGACGTAGGGGGAGGGAGTGAAGCCGGTGAGGGTACGGTCTTCGTCGTATTCGCCATAGCCCGCGAGTTCGCCTATCTCGAAGAAGGTGCCCGGATCGAGAAGTGTGTCCACTCGCTCGCGGACGGTGAGCTTGCGCTCGGAGTGCTGGCGGGCGATGCGCTCTTCGCCGCCCATTCGCATGGCGAGCGACTTGCGGCGCTCAAGTTCCTCGATTTCGGGCTGCCAGACCATAGGGGAGTCTCCTCGCTGTTAGGGCTGAATTTCGGTTGTCTTATATATTCGGTTTATAGTTGTACAGATGGCCTCTGGTGGGGTAACAGGTGAGTAACAGGCGTTCTAATCACCTGTTACTCACCTGCATTAGCTTTGGGAGGTTTTTTTCTTCCGCCCGTCGGGGCTCATATATAATTCCTAGCTTATGTTCCGTAGGGTGTGAGGTCGGTTCATCACGTGGATATTTTAGCACAATTGGTCGGTCGGTGTGCAAGGGAAGTCGGATTGGGTTGATGATGTACCAACTTGGTTAGTATTTAGTAAATAATCGGCGTAGCGCAGTCAGTCGGTTAGTAGGTTTGCGGGATATGCTATCATTCCCCTTGCTTGGCTGATGCGCTTGGTGCGAACGCGCTGGAAATTGGACTGGTGAATATATCGAATCGCTGGAACTGGCCCTCCGATTTTCCAGAAGATTGTCCGCCTGAACAGGCATCTCCTACAGATGGGACTTACTACCGAATAGTCAAGAATGACCCACCTGAACCGGATGATTTCGTTTCGGTGTACCAGCAGGATCGGAGACGGGCCGAGAACATAGCCAGGGCCGGAATCAGAAGCCAATGTGAAACTATGGGACTTTCAGTATATACAGATAGAGAGGACGCGATTCAATGCGCTCTCAGATACCCTCGAATAGGAGATAAGATAGCCGACTTGTCGCTTACGCCAGACTCAGGGAAGGTTCTTCGCACAGGGGGAATATTCCGGTCTCATAGTACGTGGTGGAAGGTGGAAGATTTAGACGCGGCTACTGAAGCGCGGGTTGTGTTTAGCTTGTGAAAGACTGAAGAGGTTAAGTTATGCTGCCGGAGATAGCGGGAACGGCGATTCCGAATCCCATGTGGGGCGGATTTTCTTTTGAGAGGGTCCTGGATTACTATGACGGCCCTCGCCTGCTGCTCCAAAGAAGCCTGGCGGGGCAGTTGTTTCTTGCATGGTGGAGCGATTCGGACGCATCTGCCGATAGGTGGATATATTTGCCCCTGAGCGAGCAGCGTCTTGCTTCGATCCTTTCGGGAGAGACTCCCGCACTTGAGGGTTTGGAGAACCCTGAAGACGGCTATATATTCGTGGTTGACATGGATGTGGACACCGATTCGATTGATCGTACAGTCATGACAACTGTCGCGGCGTTGCCGGACGATACGCTTCCCCGACCTGAAGTGAGGCTCAATATACCGATGCCTGAGGAAGTAGGGGCTTACGGATTGGTGAAGGCTAATTTGTCGTAGGACCCGAATGGGCGGGCTCATCTGGGGTCTGGGGCTCTGCGCCTGTCTTATGGATTCCCACTTTCGCGGGAATGACGACAAATGTCAGCACGGCCCAGTCTGCGCAGGTTGGCGTTTTGTAGGCCGATGGCGATGAGGCGGGCGAGGGTCTTGCAGAGGGCTAGAGCGCGGCAGGCGTCGGAGTCGGGGCCTGCGGAGGCGGCGACGATGACGCCGAGGGTGGCGCTGCCGTCGTCTATGGGGATGGCGACGCGCCAGGTGTCCGCATTGCGGGCGATGGTGGATTGGGAGCGGGCGAGGGAATCGGCGGCGAGGGCGGTTGCGTCCGGCTCGGGGAGGTTGGGGCCGAGACGGGCTCCGTGGGCGAGTCTCAGGGCATGGTCGTCGGGCTGGGAGAGGTACAGGGCAACGTGTTCGTACCCATGGCGTTCGACTATCTCGCGGCATATTTCGCGGGTCAGGTCGTCCATGTCGTCGGCGAAGGCGAGGATGATGCGAGCGATCTCAAGGAGAGTTCCCTGTTCATGGCGGGCGGCCTGATATTGTAACCGCAGCGTGTCCGTGTCCATGCGGGAATCTCCTTGGCCTGTATGAGTTTGGTCGGTGGAGGGAATTACCCTCACCCCCGTATCGCTGTACGGGGCAGGCTCTAGCCCTCTCCCAGAGGGAGGGATTATCGCGCCGCTATCTTATCATCAGGAGGAGGCGAGCGATTGAAGAAGGTCGGTGGTGTATCTGCCGCTTGCGAATTCGGCGCTTTGGACGGCCCTGTGCAGGGTAGGGACGTTGGTCTTGAGGCCGGAGATGCGGGTTTGTTCGAGCGCGCGGCGCATCAGGGATATGGATGCTTCACGCGTCTGGCCCCAGGATATGACCTTGGCGAGCAGAGGGTCGAAGTAGGAGGATACTTCGTCCCCGGCGCGGAAGCCGGTGTCCACGCGGAGGTTAGGGAGATCCGGGATGTGGAACTCCTCCAGGGTACCCGGAGACGGGATGAAGGTGTCGGGGTCTTCGGCATATATCCTGGACTGGATGGCGTGGCCGTTGATGAGAGGCGATTCGGACGGCACGGACTCGCCGGCGGCTATTCTGAGCTGGCGTTCCACGATGTCTATGCCGGTGATCATCTCTGTGACGGCGTGTTCGACCTGGAGGCGGGTGTTGGCCTCGATGAAGTAGAAGTCGTCGTCCTGGTCGAGGAGGAATTCGAAGGTTCCTACGTTCCTGTAACCGATGGTCCGGGCGGCGCGGGCGGCGATGGAGGTAAGCCTGTCTCGCGTTTGCCGGGAGATGGATGGCGAGGGAGCTTCCTCGATGACTTTCTGGTGCCTGCGCTGGACGGAGCATTCTCGCTCCCAGAGATGGGAGGCTATGCCCTGGGAGTCGCCGACTATCTGGACCTCGACGTGCCGGGCGGAGGGAATGAACCGTTCGAGATAGATGTCCTCGCTGCCGAAGGCGCGCCTGGCTGAGGAACGGGCGCGGGAGACGGCTCTCGCCAGCCGCCTCGGGTCGGACACGACCTGCATACCGATGCCGCCGCCGCCCTCACTGGCCTTGACCATGAGGGGGTATCCGACGGATTCGGCGGCTGATTCGAGGTCGTCGGCGTCGGAGGTCAGTTCGGCGCCAGGCAGGACGGGGACGCCGGAGCCCGCAACCCTGCGACGCGCCTCGCGCTTGTTGCCCATGAGACTGATGACGGAGGTGGGCGGGCCTACGAAGGCTATGCCGGACTCGGCGCAGGCGTCGGCAAGGTCGGGGTTCTCGGAGAGCAGGCCGTAGCCGGGATGGATGGCGTGGGCGCCGGTGTCTCGCGCGATGGAGATTATGTTGTCAACGTCCAGGTATGAAGCCAGAGGGTTAGGAGACTCAGGCAATATGACGGCTTCATCCGCAAGTTCCTCGTGAAGGGGTGTCCCCTCAGCGGCGGAGTGGATGGCGACGGTGGATATGCCAAGCCGTCGGCAGGTTCTGATGATGCGGCAGGCGATTTCGCCGCGGTTGGCGATGAGGATTTTGGGGAACATCAATCTGTATTCACTATGACTAACTGGTCGCCTTCGGAGACGGACTGGTCTTCTTCGACGTGGACGGTGGAGACTGTGCCGTCGTAGTCGCAGATTATCTCGTTTTCCATTTTCATGGATTCGACGACCACCACCACGTCGCCATTGCTTACCGAGTCGCCTTCGGATACGAGGACTTCGATGACGCGGCCCGTCATGGGTGAGTGTATTGTTACGTCTGCCAATGGGATACCTCTGTGAGTTATTAGTCTTTAGTAGTCAGTGTTCAGTCGTCCGGGTGGAATAGGCCGATGGTTTCGTCTTGTTCAAGTTGCGCTATACGGTCGTGGTTCATGGCGAGCAGTTCACTCAGAATCTTTTCAGTGTGCTCCCCTAGTCTAGCGGAAGGAATCCAGGAGGCGCGATCCATTCCGGGCATCCTGAGCGCCTGACCGGGGTATATCTTTGTTCCTATGTCGGGTTCTTCGATCTCCACGAAGAAGCCCCGCTCGTTGAGATGGGGGTCGGCGAGGAGTTGGTAGTTCTTGGAGGCGCGACCGGCGGCGATTCCGACGGACTGGAGGGACGCGTCGAGTTGGGCTGCGTCTTGTTCGCGGGTCCACTGAGCGATGATTTCATCGAGGACGTTCAAGTCGTTTCGTCTCGCGGACTCGTCCGAATCTGACAACTCGGGCCTGTCCATCAATCGGCACAAGTCGCGCCACTGCGTGTCGGAGGTGACGCAGATGGCTATCCACTCGTCCTCGCCACGCGCGGGATAGACGCCGTATGGGGCATGGACGGGATGGGCGTTGCCGACGCGCGGAGGCTGGATTCCGGTCCGGGAGTGGGCCGCGATGAACTCGCCTATCTGGCATATCGGGCCTTCTATCAGGGCGAGGTCTATGAACTGGCCCTGTCCAGTGCGCCTGCGATGGTTGAGCGCGGTCATTATGGCGGCCACGGAGTTGAGGGCGGACACCGGGTCCGGAAAGGCGAGCGAGGAGGTGCGGGGAGGTCCGCCCTCGTAGCCCATCATGCTGGGAAGGCCGGTCATGGCCTCGACGGAGGGGCCGAAGGCGGGGTAGTCGGCGTACTTGCCAGTGGTCCCGTAGCCGGGCATGGAGCACATTACGATGTCGGGGCGAACGGCGCGCAGGTCTTCGTAAGTCAGGTTGAAGTTTTTCATGACGCGGGGGCGGAAGTTTTCCACCACTACGTCGGCGGTAGCGGTCAGCTCCAGAAACGTCTCGCGCCCGCTCTCATGGTCGAGGCGCAGGGCGAGGCTGGGCTTGTTGCGGTTGAGCTTGTTGTTTGTGCCTCCCTGCCGATCAATCGGTACGCGGGGGTCGCTTATCTTGATGACTTCGGCGCCGAAGTCGGCGAGGATGCGGGTGGCGAGTGGGCCGGCCCAGACGCGGGTGAGGTCGAGGATGCGGAGGTCGGAGAGGGGCGATGATTCACTCTTGCCCTCTTCCGTCAAGCGGGAGTGGATAGAAGATTGCATGGGTGAAGTTGTGGCATCTCTGAAGCAGCCAATTCCTGGATTGCCGAGCGGCGAGCCTCTTCGAGGGTTCCCGCTTTCGCGGGAATGACGGTGTGGGACGCGGGAATGACTGGACTGCGCCACGGACGCGGTGGCGTTCAGAACCTGGTTGGTGTGCTGGCCGAGTTGGGGCGCGGGGCGGAATTGGGGTTGGGTCGCGCTCATGCGGAATGGGACGGTGGGGTAGGTTAGCGGGCCGATGTCGGGGTGTTCGACCTCAGTGAAGAAGTTCCTGTGCTTCAGTTGTTCGTCGGCCAGAGTTTCGGACAGGCTCAGGAGGGGGGAAGCGGGTTCGGACCAGTCGCCCGCGGCGTATTCGAACACCTCTTGTCGCGTCTTGTCCTTCATCCAGTCAATGAGAATGGCATCAATGTCGTCGGCATGATCGCGACGCTCGACGAAGGTGATGAAGCGCGGGTCTTCGAGCAGTTCGGGCTGTCCGACCATAGGGAAGAGCAGGTCCCACTGGCCCTCGGTGGAGACGGCGTATGAGACGTAGCCATCCTTGCAGGGGAGAATCGTTATGGGATAGCGTCCGTAGCCGCCCTTGTTTTCCCAGCGGGCGCCGTGTCTGCTGCGGACGACCCCGCCGTAGGTGTGCATGACGGTAGTGAACTGGTGGAGCGCCGCGAGAGTCTCTATTTCGGTGATGTCCAATCTCTTTCCCCTGCCAGTGCGCTGGCGTTCCCAGAGGGCCATCATCACGCCGCTGTATCCGTGCAGTCCGGCAAGATATTCGGGCTGACGGCCTGGTATAGCGAGAGGTTCACGGTCTTCGTCGCCGGACAGGTAGAGGAAGCCGCCGAGGGCGAGGCTGACGAGCGGGGTGGTCGTCCAGTCGGAGTACGGGCCGCTGGTCCCGAATGGGGTCAGGGAGAGGTCAATGAGGCGTGGGTTAAGCGTTTCTGCGCCATCGGCGAGGCTCATTCGATCAAGGGTAGCAGTATCCCAGTCTTCCAGAAGAACGTCGGCGCCCTGGATTAGGCGTTTCAGCGATTCGGAGCCGCGCTCGGTATGCCAGTCGAGGAGCGCGCTGCGCTTGCCCATGTTCAGGTGAAGGTGGAGCGCACTCGCCTCGGATGGAGGAACGTCGGGCAGAACCGGCTCGGCCACGCGGGTCCAGTCGCCGCCTGGCGGACGCTCAATCTTGATGACGTCGGCGCCGAATGCGGCGAGCATACGTCCGCAAAACGCGCCAGCGACGCCCTCCGAAGCCTCGACGACGATTAAGTTTTGGAGGGGAAGAGTCAAGAATCCGACCTGCCCTTTACCACGCCGTCGGAGATCAGCTCCCGTATCTCGTCATCGGACACCCCAAGATCGTTCCGCAGGACTTCCTCCGTGTGTTCTCCGAGCAGCGGTGGGTGTCCCTGGGCCTCGGCGGGCGTGCGGCTCATGTGTTGGAGCGCGCTGGCGAGGAGAGGGACGCTGCCGAGCGTGGGGTGTTCTATGTCCCAGACCGACTTGCGGGCGGCGGCCTGCGGGTCGTCCAGGGCGTCGGCTACGGTGTTGATGGAGGTGACCGTAATGCCTGCCTGCT
>DAOULF010000101.1:0-2240 GCA_034420555.1 Dehalococcoidia bacterium | reverse complement strand
GAACCTGTATCAACCTGGTCGGCTCTGCCCACGGTGCGAAAGTCCCTTCCCCCTTTGACGGGGGAAGGCTAGGATGGGGGTGACTCCCCTGCCTACTAAACTGATACAGGCTCAATCTCAGTCTGGGCAGTTACCCATTGGTAACGCTAGCCGAAGCGCGACAACAGGCACTTGTAAATGCCCGTAGTGTACGGCGCGGGCTCAATCCAAGGGTGGAATGCAAGCGTGAGGCGGCCCAAAAGGTTCAGCAATATGTCAACGCAGTGATGAAATGGGCAGTGGCCCACTGATACCGTAGCGCCAATCCAGCGGGAGAGGCCGTAAGCGCGGTACTTCCCAAAACATCCCGCCTGCGCGAGCACTTCCGCGCGATCCCATATGCGGAAGTATCCAGCGGGTTGCAGAAAATCCGGGATTCGGAAGCCTATGTGGTTACCAAATTGGCGATAGAGTTCCTGGCTCTCACGGCTTCCCGAAGTGGTGAGGTTCGGGGCGCAACCTGGGACGAGATCGAAGGGGATGTCTGGACGATTCAAGGCGACCGTATGAAATCAGGACGTGAGCATCGCGTTCCGCTGAGCGACCGTGCTATTGAAGTCCTGGAAGACGCCAAAGTGTATGCGGATGGCTCTCAGCTTATATTCCCGTCGGCTAAAGGCAAGCAGTTGAGCGACAACACACTCTATATGGTAGTCGGGCACTTCGTCGGGGTCGTATCCTATGCAGGATTCCAGAATTCGCAGTTCAGAGATGCCCGGGTCCCGGCGTTCCTCTCGCACCTCATCCCAGAGCATACTCAGTTGAGATACGCCATTCTGGACGTGGAATAGTCTCGTGATGGTGCCGTCTATAAAGTCATCGATGGAGTCCACGAAATCCCCGATGGATACCGAGAAATCGAAGTGGGACAGATACCGTATCGGTTCCGCCTCCCATCGCGTCGTGGGACGACTTCTGATGTGAATGGACTGCCAGTCGCTGCTGAACGACAGACTGGGCCAGACGTACCCGTAACCCACGTTGTTCATGCCGTGGCTCGCTCGCCAGGAGCGGGAATCGCTTCTGGGCTCCCATACCAGTCTCCACCAGTTGCCTGCAAACCACTCGGCCAGACGAAGAGCGGAAAGGCGGGCCGAAGGGCGAACGGTCTTTGCCAGAAGGTCTTCGACCTCGGTGGCGCGCCACGGTCCAGCGCTTATCATCAGGTCGGCAATCGTCAGGCTCTCAGCTTCATTCCCGTAGTTGCCTGAGAGCCACTCGTACCAGGCCTCTGTTCACGCCTTCTCTGAGCAGCCTCCGAGCCTCCAGCGCCTTAGATGGCTTGGCCGGAGGCGTCGTATCTTGAAACGAGAACTGGCGCTATCGTAGGCGGTCGCAGTACCAATGGAGGCTGCGACGTCTTCACGCGCCCGCAAAAATCTCGTTGGCAATATCCATCGCGCCCCGGGCGAACGGTATGCCCGCGTACAGGGTCATGTGGCCGAATACCTCTATGATCTGGTCCTGCGTCAGCCCGATGTTCAGCGCGCCGCGTATGTGGCTTCGCAGAGGCCCCTCACGGCCCAAAGCCGCCAGGCACGTCATTGTACAGATGCAGCGGCTGGTTAGATCGAGTCCCGGACGTGTCCAAGTCGCGCCCCAGTAGTATTCCCCGGTGATGCGACCCAGTTCCCTCTCAGCGTCGGTAGGCGGTTCAGGTCGCGCTGAAGAAGTGGTTCCCATATAGCCGCGCCGCAGTTCCTCGCCGCGGTGGAACAGGCTGGCGGGGTCTTCACCGGTATCGTGGACGCGGACCGGCGTGAAATCTATCCCCCGCTCCTCGAAGACCTCCTTGCACAGCGTAAGCGCCTGGATGCCGGCGGGCGCTCCACCGTACCAGGTGTCATGAATGATCAACTCCACGATCTGGTCCGGCGTCAGTCCCACGTTCAACGCGTTGCCCAAGTGCCGCTTGAGCTGTACCTCGCGGTTCATGACTATGAGGCACGACAGGGTGATCATCTCCCTCTGCGCTGGGGTCAGCGCGGGCCGCCTCCAGATAGTACCGAACAGCGCCTCGCCAAGTATCCTCTCCAGGTCAGGCGCGATTTCCCACGCTCCCGGTGAAGACCCGGCGGTGATCCGGCCTCCGCCGAACATCCTCCGCGTTTCCTGCCCCCGTTCGTAGCGTTCGTCCAGTTCGCTCATCGAATGCCTCCTTCTAGGGTGAGGGTGATCTACATCACCGACCGCACCAGCCC
>DAOULF010000100.1:0-18176 GCA_034420555.1 Dehalococcoidia bacterium | reverse complement strand
AAGGGTAGGCAAAAGTCCCTTCCCCCTTGACGGGGGAAGGTTAGGATGGGGGTGACTCCGCCAATCCAACTTCAATGCCTACCCCTCTCAGCTCCCTCTGGGAGAGGGTTAGGGTGAGGGTGACTAACTGCCAGCGCCATCCAATGAAACCCAACAGGAGCACCACCAATGCACTACCAGCACGAACGAACCTACGGCGCGCGAATCTCCGACGACTGGACATTCCGCGGACTCAAGACCGTCGTCATCGAGAACGAAGTCCTGCGTATCGTCGTCCTCGCCGACAAGGGCGCAGATATCTACCAGTTCGTGCATAAACCTACTGACACCGACTTCATGTGGCGTTCGCCCTGGGGAGTCCGCGACCCCCGCCGGTTCACACCCTCAACCGGCTCCCCGACCAACGTCTGGCTCGACTTCTACGAGGGCGGTTGGCAGACCGCGCTGCCCGGCGGCGGCTTCCCCTCCGTCTATGGCGGAGCCGACATGGGCCTGCACGCCGAGGTCAATACCATGGCCTGGGACTGCGTGATCCTCCAGGACACGCCGGAGCGCGTGAGCGCCCGCTTCTCCGTCCGCACCTACAGGACGCCCTTCTTCTTCCAGAAGACTCTCTCCCTTTCATCCGGTTCGCCGGTCTTGGAGATAGACCAGTCCCTGCTCAACGAGGGCGAGGAACCCGTCCACTGCGTCTGGGGAGAACACATCGCGCTCGGCGCCCCCTTCCTGGGCGAGGACTGCATCATAGACCTTCCGGGCGGAACCGTCATGAACCACCACGAGGACTTCCATCCCAACAACAAAATCCAGGCCGGATACGAAGGTCCCTGGCCCAACGTGCCTCTGAAAGACGGCTCCTCCATGCACGACCTAAGCAAAGTCCCTGGCAAAGAGTGGGATAGCTACGACCAGTCCTACATCACCGACATGCCCGAAGGCTGGTACGCCGTCACCAACACCGCGCTCGGACTCGGATTCGGCGTGTCATTCCCAACCGACGTTTATAAATACCTCTGGTACTGGCAGTCATTCGGCGGCGGCTACGGACACCCCTGGTACGGACGCACCTACAACGCCGGACTCGAACCCTTCACCAGCTACACCAACGAGGGCCTGGCCAACGCCATCCAAAACGGCACCGCCCTCCTCCTCCAACCCCACGAGCGAATCGAAGCCTCAGTCCGCGCCGCTGCCTACGAATCCAACGTCGGGGTAACACACATAAGTCCGCAGGGCAGAGTGGAGACGAAGGACTAAAGAGACTGTCTAAAGTCCAACAGCGCTTCGGCAATACGGAACCTTCTGAAAGTGCCTCAGTTCATCTCTGTTGGTTGACATAGATTCTCCCCTTATCTTAGCTTTGTATTTATCCATCACACATTCGAGGGGTTCAGTGGGGAGAGTCAAGCGCTGATGTCAAGCACTCACAGACCGTCAGACTCGGCTTCATTCATTGCAAAGGCATGGTCATGGATTGTCACAGTTGCCCTGCTGGTATCAGACTCGCTGATCTGGGTCATGCTTCGAACTCGTTCCAATGAACGCAGGATTCGGCCTACCAAGCGAGTGACATGGCCGAAAGGTCTGAAGCAAGAGTTAATGAGACGGCAGGACAATACCTGTGTTTACTGTGGTTATCGCCGAATCGCTCGCAGCCTTGACATAGATCACGTAATTCCAGCGGTTCGAGGCGGGTCCAATGACGTGAGCAACCTCCAAGTGATATGCCGTCCATGTAATCAGCGTAAGGGGTTGCAGACCGATAGAGAGTTCAGAATGCGCTACTCAATACTTGTCCCCGCCACGCCACTGACCCCACCTACAAGACGTATTTCACAAAGCCAGTTCAAAGAAGAGACCCGACGCACCAGCCAGTCCACAAGTGTAAGGGAGTTTAGGAGGACACGCTTCATAACCCCACGTGAGAAGATCATTTCAGGCTGTTTCATTCTAGGCGTAGCAGTCGGCGTCGTAATCTTGTTCGCCCTTGCCTCTCTTGGAGCTGAGGGACTCTTACTGCTACTCCCAGCGGTGAGTATAGGGGCAGCGGTTGGCTTTGGGGTCTGGCTAAGAGCGTACATGACGGGTGCTACTTCAGAGGACGAGAGTTGAGGACAATACTGGAGGACCTTAGAAAGTCTTTCATTAGAGTTGTGTCGGCTGGAGTTCCTCGATAATCACATTGCCTCCACTCATAGCTTCCAGAGTAACACGACTACCCCAGAGCAAGCCCATGCCTATCAGAGGGACACCATCGGATTGAACAACCACGACTTCGATGGGCTGCTCATGCCAAAATACGCGTCCGGAGTAAGAGTTCATGAGGGTGCGTGTGCCATCGGCGAGCGCGAAACTGCGTGGCCCCAAATTGGGCAGACACAATCGCTGGATAGCACTTGGGGGCAATGAGAGGTCACCCGTGAACCCGGTGTCCAACTCAGCTTGAATGGGCCATATGCGGCCATCGTTGTCCATGATTCCGAATTCGACGAGAACAGCCTTGCCCTCAGTTACACTTCCTCTAATCATGGGACTTCGGGTTCAAGCGTGTCCAACGGTACGCCGCCGGGTAACCAACTCGCACCGCCCACGTCATCGCGCCAGGACGACGTTTCAGTAGGCGTCCCGCCGCTGCTCCGTCTCGCTCGTCAATCTCATAGTCACCACTATACACGTCAATCACTACGAACTTACCCGTATCATCTGGTTCCACCAGGCGCCGTATATTGTTCTCGTATATGGCCGTCCCGCGAGATTCTATCTCTTCTGCGGCGTATTTCTCGTTAGGCATAGCATTCCTCGCTTGCTAGCGAAATACTTACAAATACCGTATTCCCACGAAGATAGTACATCGAAGCCGTCTTCACGGCCCCACCGGCATCGGATCATTCAGGCTAACCTCCGCCTGCCACTCCCGGATGGACATTCCCCGGCCCGTCTTGTCTCCCCACAAGCTCTTGACGTAGGTTATGACGCCCACTATCTCATCGTGGCTTAGCTGCTCGCCGAAAGCTGGCATACCGCTCTTGAAGTGTGGCAGACTCGGCGATTCCATCCACTTGCCGCCGTCCCTGACGACCTTGTACAGGAAGCCGTCGCCGTGGTGCCACGTATGCCCGTCCCCGTTCAGCGGGGGAGGAGGAAGCGTTCCGTCCGCCTTGGTGATGTGCCAGTTCGGTTGGCCCTCGCCCGACTGCCCGTGGCAGGTCGCACACGTGCTGGTGAAGATCGCCTGCCCCGACCGGGCTACGACAACCGTAGCCTCCGGTGTCGGTGTCACAGGAACGCTGTCCTCACTAGTGGGCGAGCAGGCGAGAACGACGATTAACGCAAGGATCAGCGTTAAGACAGTTACTCTCACCACTACTCCCGCTCTTCCATCAACCTACGAAGTCGAGCCTCCGCTTCCAGACGGGCTTGCCGCTCTGTCTCCGCGCGCGTCCGCTCCCTTTCAGCCCTGGCTTCAGATTCTAGGCGCGCGCGTCGTTCCGCGTCGCGCTCTTCCAGCGCTTGCCGCCTCAGATCAGCGGGGTTTATCGTGCGGTCTGTCAGGGAATCCCTGACCTCGAACTCTTCTCCATCCCAGCGGAAATCGAGATTCAGGACTTCGCTGTGGGACCAGATCGAACCGTCCGGCTCGATGTTCAGGTCGTATGGAACGTACTCCCCATGCACCAGACGCTCGCCCATCAATGCGACGCCATATAGCTCTCCGCCCGTCGGGTCCAGCTTCCAGTATTCGGTTACGTCCAGTTCGGCGTACAGGTCGCGCTTGTTTCCAAGGTCGTTCGACGCCGTGCTTGGAGACGCCACCTCCAGAACGAAGTCCGGCGGCTTGCCCACCTCCCAGATGAAGTAGTTGGGGAACTGGTACACAAAGTCCGGGTCGGCCCCCAGCACGATATAGCAGTCCGGCGCTACTCTTTCGTTGCCATTAGCCGGATTCCAGAAGATGAATCCGCCCGCGCTCACGAACACGTCCAGACGTTGACTGAACCACCATCGCAGAACGAACGCCAGATGGGTTATCGTCAATTCCTGCTGCATACCGTCCTCTACCGGCTCCGGGTCCTCACAGAATATGTCCGGCAATATCCGCTCGACTGTGGCATTGCGTGTCGTCATGGGTCAACTCCAGGCTATTCCCATCTACATCCTGATCTTCTTCTCACCCGACAGGTATGCCCCCGGCTCCTTGCTGAACGCTATGCGGCATCCAGGCGCGCAGAAATAGTAGGTCTCCCCATCGTGGACATGCGTCCCTCCCGGCGGCTTTCGGATGTCCACCTGCATATCGCATACCGGGTCCGTAGCCTTCGCGCTTCCGCTTCTGTTGAACAGTGGCAGTCTCATTGCACTCTCCCTATTGATTGCATGGTATATTCTACATTACCGACACGATATATGAATGGCGCTATGCCAATACGGCGATTTCAGCGCAACCGAGCCTTCCAGTGGGGATACTGCCTTTGTGGAGTTTGGCGACCGAATCGAAGCATGGATGAAGCTATACTATTCGGAGTCCTGCTCCTCACCCTCGTGATGTTCGCGGCGGGACGAATCCGCTACGACATCGTCGCTCTGGCCGCCCTGGTCATTCTGACGGTCGTTGGCATCGTCCCTCCCGCTGAGGCATTCCTGGGATTCAGCCATCCCGCGGTAATCACGGTTGCGGCGGTGCTCGTCCTGAGCGAGGTGTTCCGAAGCTCCGGCATCGTAGATGTCCTGGGCCGCTGGTTCTCCAGGGCGGGACGGGGGTTGACTGCCCAGATAACCTCTCTCTCGACCCTGGTTGCATCCCTGTCCGCCTTCATGAACAACGTCGGCGCGCTGAGTATCCTGCTGCCCCTCGCCGTCAGGATGGCCAGGGGAGCCAATCGTCCTTACTCGCCCTACCTCATGCCCCTGGCGTTCGCCTCCCTGCTCGGCGGCATGACCACCCTGGTCGGCACCCCGCCCAACATTATCATCGCCTCTTTTCGCAAGGCCGCCACCGGCGATGCCTTCACCATGTTCGACTTCACCCCCGTCGGACTGGGCGTAGCACTGGCGGGCGTGCTGTTCATAGCCCTTATCGGGTGGCGTCTCATCCCAACCAGGCAGGCCCAACCCACTCCGGGCGAGACAATCGAGATTGCCGACTACATGACCGAGGTAAGGGTGACTGAGGACTCCAGGTACGTCGGCAGACTTGTCAGGGACCTGGAGGAGCTTGCGCAGGAAGATGTTGCCATCGTCGGCCTGATTCACAGGGGCAGGAGATATGGCGCGCCTTCCAGCTACCAGATCATAGACACCGGCGACGTCTTCATCATCGAAGCCAACCCCGAGGACCTCAGGTCCTTCGTTGACGAGACCGGCTTCAGACTGGAGGGATTCAGCAACATCCGCTCCGACGTGGACAAGGCCGTCGCCTCCGACGATGTCACCCTGCTCGAGGCGGTCGTGGTTCCCAACGGCCAGGCCGAAGGACGCAACGCCGCCGGTCTCCACCTGCACTCCGAACACGGCGTCAACCTGCTCGCCGTGTCCAGAAGCGGCGCCCGGATCGTGTCCCGGCTGAGCAGAGTTGTATTGCAGGCTGGCGACGTGCTTCTTCTCCAGGGTAGGACAGAATTGATGCTCGCCGCGCTGCCGCGTCTCAACCTCCTCCCCCTCGCCGACCGCGACCTGCGCATCGGACAGCCCCGCCGTCTTGTCATTCCTGTAGCAGTGTTCGTCGGCGCCCTGCTACTGACGATTTTCGGACTATTGCCGATTCACGTATCCCTGGTTGCCGCCGTCACCCTTCTGCTCCTGAGCCGGTTCATCACATTGCAGTCCGCCTACCAGTCAATCAACTGGCCCATCATCGTCCTGCTGGGCGCGATGATACCCGTGGGCGGAGCTTTGGAAAGCACGGGCGGAGCCGCGCGTATCGCCATGCTCGTCACCGACCTCGGCCACACCCTTCCCCCTTGGACCATTCTTGCGATAGTCCTCGTCACCACGATGCTGCTATCCGACGTGGTCAACAACTCCACCGCGGTCATACTCATGGCTCCCGTCGCTATGGGTGTCGCGGAAACGATGGGCGCGTCGTTCGATCCCTTCCTGATGGCCGTGGCAATCGGAGGGTCGTCCGCATTCCTCACCCCGATTGGACACCAGTCCAACACCATAGTCATGGGCCCCGGCGGCTACAAGTTCGGCGACTACTGGCGGATGGGCCTCCCCCTAGACGTCATCATAGTGTCCGTATCCGTCCCGCTCATAATTTGGGTCTGGCCCCTGGCCATCTGACCGATGGACAAACTCGTGCTATAGTGCATATGCCATATGATGATAGCCCATACGAATGGGACGAAACTAAACAACGTGCCAATCTCGATAAGCATCAAGTGGATTTTTCTGCTATGGCAGCGTTTGATTGGGACAACGCTATCATAGAGTCCGACGTTCGGCATGACGAGCCGCGTTGGGTGGCCTACGGATATATTGAAAACACTCTCCATGTAGTAGTATTTACGGAGCGTGGAGAGAAAACTCGAATCATCAGTCTGAGAGGAGCAAGTCCACAGGAGACTATAGATTATGGCTAGACCCAAATTTAAGCCCGGGACTAAGATCCCAACACCCGGAGAAGCTGCCGCCATACAGGCGGGTATAGACGCTGATCCCGACACAGTCGTTCTGGACAAAGAGTGGTTTGATCGGGCGCGTCCTGCAAGCGAGGTCGTTCCTCACATAGTAGAGGATCATCGCCGCCGGAAAGAGCTTGAAAAGAAATACGAAAAAAGTCGTGAGAAGACTATGACGTACTTCGTCATAGATACGGATGTCTTCGAGCATTTCAAGAGTGCTGGGCCGGATTGGAAAGAGCGCGTCAACGACATACTGCGCCGTGCCGCTTTCGGCGATGAGGCGCGGTCCTGACTAATTACCGGATGGCCTGAACCGCTTCAGCCGCAGCGAGTTCGTAATCACCGACACCGAGCTGAACGCCATCGCGCCCGCCGCAAGCACCGGATTCAGGAAACCGTGCTCGCCCAGAATCGGCCTTAGCGCGTCCGGCGTCCCACCCGACGCGAAAAGCGGATATAGTATCCCCGCCGCGACCGGAATCAGCGCCACGTTGTACGCGAACGCCCAGAACAGGTTCTGCCTGATTACCCTCATCGTTGAACGGCTCAGCGATATGAGCGTCGAGACTCCCCGCAGGTCGCCCCCCACAAGCGTCACATCTGCCGTCTCGATAGATACATCCGAACCCGTGCCGATAGCCACCCCCACATCCGCCTGCGCGAGCGCGGGCGCGTCGTTCACGCCGTCCCCGACCATCGCTACCCTCTTGCCCTCAGTCTGAAGCGACCGTATCACCTCCGCTTTGTCCGCCGGCATCACCTCCGACACCACCCTCTCGATTCCCACCTGCTCCGCGATTGCCCGCGCGGTGCGCTCATTGTCCCCGGTCAGCATAACCACCTCCACGCCCTGGCCCTTGAGCGTCCTCACCACCTCCGCCGACTCGGACTTGAGCCCGTCCGCTACCGCCAGGACTCCGAGCGCGGCGCCGTCCGCCGCCACGTACATAGGCGTCTTGCCCTGCGCCGCGAACCCGTCTGCCTCCGACTCCATGCCGTTTAACTGGACTCCCTCCTTCTGCATCATCCCAAGATTGCCGATGACCAGGTTCGTCCCATTCACTCTTGACCTGATTCCCGAACCGGGCGCGGCCTCGAACTCCGTTGCATCCTCCGGCGCGAGCCCGCGCTCCACCGCCGACTCCACGACCGCCAGCCCCAGCGGGTGTTCCGACCACCGTTCCGCCGACGCCGCCAGCGCGAGCAGCCCGCTCTCATTGCCGTCCGGGGCATGGATGTCCGTCACCTCAGGCCGCGCTTTCGTCAGCGTGCCAGTCTTGTCCAGCACCACCACCTCGACCTTGTGCGCCGACTCCAGCGCCTGCGCTCCGCGTATCAGCACGCCGTACTCCGCCCCCTTCCCGATGCCCACCATGATGGCCGCTGGCGTCGCCAGGCCCATCGCGCACGGGCACGCGATGATCAGCACCGCTACCGCCGTCAGTATCGCGGTCACATAAGACGGCTCTGGCCCGAATACCAGCCAGACTAGGAACACCAGCGCGGCAACCCCGATCACCGACGGCACGAAATACGCCGACACTAGGTCCGCCATCCGCTGTATCGGGGCCTTCGACCCCTGCGCCTCCTCCACCAGCCGCACGATGTTCGACAGCATCGTATCCCGACCCACGCGCGTCGCCCTGAATGTAAAACTCCCGCTGCCGTTCAGAGTGCCGCCGTAAACTTCGCTCCCGTTCCCCTTGTCCACCGGCACGCTCTCCCCGGTCAGCATGGACTCGTCCAGCGCGGACGCTCCGCTCTCGACTATGCCGTCCACCGCCACCTTCTCGCCCGGCCTCACGATCACCATGTCGCCGACCACGATGTCCTCTATCGGAATGTCAACATCCTGGCTGTCCCTGACCACCCTGGCAGTCTTGGGCTGAAGGTCCATCAGCGCCCTGATGGCGTTCGACGCGCGACTCTTCGCTCTCGCCTCCAGGAACTTGCCCAGCAGCACCAGCGCGATGATCGCTGACGATGTATCGAAGTACGTGTCCGTGGCGCGTCCCTCGAAGAACGCCGTTCCGCCGAAGAAAGTAACCACCAGGCTGTACACGTAGGCGACCGACGTCCCCACCGCTATCAGCGTGTTCATATTCGACGTCAGATGCCTCGCCGCGCTCCACGCCGACGCGTAGAACCCGCGACCCGCCCAGAACTGCACCGGCGTCGCCAGCGCGAGCAGCGCGAAATCCATCCTGAACGGGAACAGGTTCGCCGCGTTCGGTATCGCCATCAGCGCCATGATTATGGCGGCGACCCCCACGCTGAACACCATCCGGTTTCTGAGCGTCCGAACGTCCCTCGGAGTCGCCGCGTCGTCACTCGGATCTCCGACCACCCCCGCCACCGAGTAGCCCGCGTCCTCCACAGAATGCCTCAGCTCCGATATTCCGGCCAGGCCCGGCACGTATTCCACGGAGGCCCGCTCCGTCGCCAGATTGACGCTCGCCGACAGCACCCCGTCCGCGCCTTCCAGCGCGTTCTCCACGTGCATCACGCACGCCGCGCACGTCATGCCGCCTATCGCCAGCGTCGTCTTGCGCGTCCCGATCCCGTATCCCGCGTCCTCCACCGCCCTCGTGAGCGTGGACAACTCTATGTCGTTCGACCCAAGATCAAGCGACGCCTTCTCGGTCGCCAGGTTCACCGACACCCGCTCCACGCCCCCCACTTCCTCAAGCGCATCCGAGACATGGGAAACGCACGCCGCGCACGTCATCCCAGTTATAGGAAGCGTGATCTGTGACTTGGGCGACGCAACCATAATCTGTCCAGAAAAAAGATTGTTATCGAATCAAATATAGCACATAACGATGCTGAAGGAACGCTATCGAGCCCGGGCGATACTGTACCAATTCAGTCGGCGCTGCCAGTGGCGAGAGAATTCCCTTCCCCCTTGATGGGGGAAGGTTAGGATGGGGGTGACTCCCCTACCAACCAAGCTGATACAGGTTCAGCCCGTGCTCTGGACCCTCAGATATCAGGACGGCGCGCGGCGGCGTCGACCCGTATCGCTGGCTGCCTTGACTACTTCGTGCAGCTTCGTGTCCTTCGTGGATATACTCATGCCCACCGCTTCTGTGATACTTCCCCCTGACACAAAGAAAAAGGCCGCGCGCATCGCGCGGCCTTCATATATTCAGCCAGTCGCCGGAGCTACATGCTCCTGACCACACCGACCACCCTGCCGCGCACGGACACGTCCTTCGCGGCCACCATGATAGGCTGCATCGTTGCGTTCTCCGGCTGGAGGCGCACCATGTCGCCCTCCATGTAGAAGCGCTTCAACGTGGTCTCCTCGCTGGGATCCAGCCACGCCGCCACCATGTCGCCGTCGCTCGCCTCGTTCGTGGGCTCCAGGATGACCAGGTCGCCGTCTGCGACCAGCGCGTCTATCATCGAGGTGCCCTTCACGCGCAGCGCGAACATATTCTCGCGGTCGCCGATCAGCGACGAGGGCAGGTCAACCGTGTCGTAGCTCTCCTCTGCCATCGTGGGCGCGTCCGGCACGTGCAGCGGCTCGCCCGCGGCGATGCTGCCCATTACCGGAATGCTCTGAATGTCGCGCTTCGTGCCCTTCAGCCCCTCGCCTATGAGCTCGATGCCCCGAGACACTTCGGGCTCGCGCTTGAGATACCCCATCGCCTGGAGCTTGTGGAGGTTGTAGTCCACCACCGAGGTGGAACTGACGTTGCAGCCGTTCTGGATGTCGCGTACCGTAGGCGGGTAGTGTCGCTCTTCCATGAACTGCTGGATGAACTGAAGTATGTTTTCCTGGCGGGCCGACAGTTTCGCTTTCATATTTGCTTCTCCTGCTCTTCTCCAGAGGACTAATGTTCTCTGAAAGATAGCAGACCATTTGTACGCTGTCAACCCCAATTTCGGAAATTTCGATACGCATGTTCAGAACAGCCTTTTTCTGCCAGTTACGCCTCTGTTTTGATCGGTGACCTCACACTCTCTCACCCTATCGTCATAACCGCGAAGGGAGACCTTTGTACAACCACCGTCATGCCCACGAAGCCTGTCCTCGTGGAGACGGGGAGCGGGTATCCAGAGGTGGTGGGGCGCACGTTACACTTGATACTGTACCAATTTAGTCGGCGCTGCCAGTGGCGAGAAAACTCCCTTCCCCCTTGATGGGGGAAGGCTAGGATGGGGGTGACTCCCCTGCCTACTAAACTGATACAGGCTCGTTACACTTGCCCAGGTGGAGCGAGTCCTCCATTCCCGCTATCATAGGTCGCAGACATTTCGCGATAAAAATAAGGAGCGAACAATGGCAGAATACATACCCTCACCAAGAGACTGGGTCCGCGAGCAGGTCGAACTCTACGAAAGCAGCGGAGGCGCCGACGGGACCACCCTGCGAGAGACCGGACTCCCCGTCATCATCGTCACCAACCGCGGCAACAAGACCGGCGCCGTCCGCAAGACCCCGCTCATGCGCGTCAAGGACGGCGACAACTACGTCCTCGTCGGCTCCCAGGGCGGCGCGCCAAAGAACCCCGTATGGGTGTACAACCTCCGCGCCGACTCCGGCGTCGAGATCCGCGATGAGACCGACGTGTACTCCATGCGAGTCCGAGAGGTCGAGGACGACCCTGAACGCGCCCGCCTCTGGGACATCGCCGTCGCCGCCTTCCCGCCCTACGAGGAGTACCAGAACAAGACCACCCGCAAGATCCCCGTCTTCCTCGCCGAACCCGCCTAGCGCTGAATCCACACGAATACGATATATGCCGTCATGCCCCCGAAAGTGAGCATGACGGTAGTCGTGCATCGAACTCCTGTAAATCCTGGTTCAGCCGACCCCTTCACAACACATTCGTTCTATGTTAGGATATCCTCACAGAAGTGAAAGACACATACATAAATAAGGACTTATAACCATGGCTCACAGGATCCAAGAGAAAATCCCCTCGTAGCTAAACTCTGGCGATCTCTGGTGGATCTCTGGTCAAAAATTCACCAGTTGCCACCAGTCGCCCCACCAGTTAGTCACCAGAGCATCTATAACCTTAAACTTATGAAAGTCCCTCGAAGCCCGATAAATCTCGTGAGACGGAAGACATGAACAGAGCGACAGTCCTCAGCCAACTCAAGCGGCACGAAGCCGAACTTTCGCGCCGTTTCGGTGTCGCGTCGCTCACCCTGTTCGGCTCCTTCGCCCGCGACCAGGCCACCGAGCATAGCGACGTGGATATCCTGGCCCGCTTCGACGACGACCCCGACATTAAAAGCCTTCTGAGAACCCAATCTTATTTGGAAGAAGCGCTCGGTCGAACCGTTGACCTCGTCCTATGGGACGAACTGCGCGAAGAGATACGCCCCTACGTTGAGAGAGATATACTGATGCCCGATTCCCCAGGCCTGCCCCGCGAATGGCGCTTCTACATCAAAGACATGATCGAATTCTGCGAGAAAATCCTGTCATACACAGACAGTTTGGAAAGGTCTGGCTTTCTATCCAACGACCTGATCTACGATGCCACCCTCCGCAATATGGAACTCATCGGTGAAGCCGCCAACCGCATCCCCGACGAAGTGCGAGAGGCTAACCCCGACATCCCCTGGGGCGAGATTATCGGAACCCGGAACCGGCTGGCTCACGCATACCGGGACATATACGACGACGTTGTCTGGAAGATAGTCCGCGACGACATCCCCGATATGCTCCCCCGCCTCCGCAACATCCTCGAACAACCCTCCGGGGAACCCGGCTGACGCCTCCGCACAATTGCCTGCTTCCTCCGCTTCCTCATCCCCCACCCTATGGAAGCCACTAACCCCCGATTGCTATAATTCGATACATCCTTCCGATTACGACCAACCTTTCCCCAGCCTCGGCGTTATACACATAGAGTTCGCCGAAATATCGAGGTCAAAGCCAGATGCAAGACATGAGAGGCCGATTAGCCCAGACACGCTCACGCATTTCCGATCTCATGGTGCGTCTTTGACCTCGACGGCAAGAAGAAAGAGATTGCGGAGTTGGAAGAGCAGGCATCCGATCCCGCGATTTGGGAAGACAACCGCCGCGCCCAGCGCGTAATGCGCAAGATGGCCGACCTCAAGAGCGAGTCTGAGTCCTGGACCGCCCTCGACGACCGAGCGACCGAGCTTGACGAGTTGCTCGAACTCGCCCTCGACGAAGGCGACGAGTCCCTCACCGAGTCCATAGCGGAAGACCTCGCCGCGCTCCAGTCCGAACTCGAAGACCTCGAATTCAGGCTCATGCTCTCCGGCGAATACGACGACCACAACGCCATACTCGCTCTCCACGCGGGCGCGGGCGGCGTTGACTCCCAGGACTGGGTGCAGATGCTCATGCGCATGTACCTCCGATGGTCCGAGGGCAGGGGATACAGGACCGAGGTGCTGGACATCTCCCCGGGCGACGAGGCAGGCATCAAGAGCGTCGTCGTCCAGGTATCCGGCGACCACGCCTACGGCTACCTCAAGGCCGAAAAGGGCGTCCATCGTCTGGTCAGGATCTCCCCTTTCGACGGCAACCACGCCCGGCACACCTCCTTCGCCCTCGCCGAGATCATGCCCGAAGTCGAAGAGGGCGCCGACATCCAGATCGGCCCCGACGACCTCAAGATAGACACCTTCAGGGCGGGCGGACACGGCGGACAGAACGTGCAGAAGAACTCCACCGCCATCAGGATTACCCACCTGCCCACCGGCACCCGCGTAAGCTGCCAGAACGAACGCTCCCTGCGCCAGAACAGGGAGATCGCCATGCGAATCCTCATGGCCCGCCTCGTCGAACTGGAAATGCAGAAGAAGGCCGAGCGGATGGCCCGTATCAAGGGAGAGCACATCTCCCCCGAATGGGGCAACCAGATAAGGAGCTACGTCCTCCACCCCTACCAGATGGTCAAGGATCACCGCATGGACTACACCGTCTCCGACACCTCCTCCGTCCTGGACGGTGATCTGGATGGGTTCATTGTCTCGTATCTAAAGACAACAGTAGGTGATTCCGACCGAGATTAGGCCGAATCGTCGGAATAGACACCGAACAAGCTATTAGGTGCATCTAAACTTATCGAGTACGTCGAAATCCAGATGTTGAAAGAATCCCCTCTCCCTCAGGGCTTACAAGGGCAGGCTCTAACCTTCCCCCATCAAGGGGGAAGGTTAGAGCCTGCCCCGTACTTGATGCGGGGATGGGGGTGAAACCTCAACTATAATCAACAAACTCCCTCTCCCTCAGGGAGAGGGTTGGGGTGAGGGTGAACTACATTCCCCTCATTCCCGCGAAAGCGTCAGTCCATAGAACCTAGTGAGAGAGATGAGCAAATGAAGAAAATTGCGATACTTGCCACCATCCTGGCGCTCGCCTTCGTATTCGCCTGCGGCGACTCCGAGACTGAAGAACCCGTCTCCGTAGCCGATCAGGTCGCCAAGTCCGAGGCCGCAGCCGAGCCCACGGTCGCCCCCGAACCCACGACCGCTCCGGAACCCGCCGCTGCCCAGCAGCCCCAGCCCGCGCCTACGACGGCTCCGGCTGCGGCCATGGAGGACAAGACTGCCGAGGCCGAAGAGGGGACCGGCGGCGTGTTCCGCAGGCTCTGGTCCGACCCGCCCACGCTTGACCCCCACCTGACTACCGACACCACCTCCTCCGGCGTCGTGGTCGAGCTGTTCAGCGGCCTGGTCACCATGAACACCGACCTTCAGCTCGTGCCCGACATCGCCGAAAGTTGGGACATTGACGACACCGGCACGGTGTACACCTTCAACCTGCGCAAGAACGCCAAGTTCCACGACGGCAAGCCCATAACCGCCCACGATGTCAAGTGGTCCCTCGAAAGGGCTGTGCATCCCGATACCGCCTCCCCTGTCGCCGACACATACCTCAACGACATCATCGGTGTCGAGAAAGCCCTTGAAGGCGAAACAACCGAGATAGAGGGCGTCAGGGTCATAGACGACCACACCATCGAGTTCAGGATTGACGCCCCCAAGGCATACTTCCTCGCCAAGCTCACATACCCCACGGCCTTCGTGCTGGACAGGGAGAACGTCGAGTCCGGCGGTAGAAACTGGACCGAGAACCCCAACGGCACGGGCCCCTTCAGGCTGGCCGAATACAGGATCGGCGAGCGCATCATCCTGGAGCGCAACGAGAACTTCTACCGCGATCCCGCCCACGTGGACTCCATTTCGATGAACCTCGCCGGCGGCCAGGCCATGGCCATGTACGAGAACGACGAGATAGACATCACCGGCGTCGGACTGTTCGACCTGGACAGGGTTCTCGACCCCAGCGAAGATCTGAACAAGGAACTAATCATCGCCCCGCCCGACTTCAGCGTCTCTTATGTCGGATTCAACACCAGTATGCCCCCGTTCGACGATCCCAAGTTCCGCCAGGCGCTCAACCACGCCGTGGACAAGGAGCTCATAGCCACTGAGGTGCTCTCCGAGCTTGTCGAACCCGCGTATGGCATTCTGCCTCCCGGCTTCCCCGGCTACAACGAGAACCTCGTCGGCCTTGAGTACGACCCCGAGCTCGCCCGCCAGTTGCTCGCAGAGTCCAAGTATGCCGACCCCGACACCAGGCCCAGGATAGAGGTGACCGTGCCAGGCACCGGCGGCACCATCGGACTGGACCTCGAGGTGATAATCGAAATGTGGAGGCAGGAACTCGGCGTCGAGGTCGAGATACAGCAGGTCGAGTGGGCCACGTACCTCGAAGACCTGAACCAGCAGAGATTCCAGGCTTACGGCGGTCTCGGATGGCAGGCCGACTACCCCGACCCGCAGGACTTCCTCGACATCCTGTTCCACACCGAGAGCTCTATCAATCACGGTGCGTATTCTAACCCCGAACTTGACGCGGTCCTGGAAGAGGCGCGCACCGAAGCCGACCTGGAGAAGCGCGTAAGCCTGTATCACAAGGCCGAAAAGCTGATCGTGGACGACGCCGCCTGGCTGCCCCTCTGGTACGCAGGGGAACGCTACGTCCTGATCAAGCCCCACGTCGAAAACTACCGCGTAACTCCCATGATCATCCCCAAGCTCAAGGAGATCCGCATCACCGACGGCTGAACCCGATCCCCGCGTTGATGCGCCACCGGCGGGGACGAACATCCACGTTCGCCCCCGCCCATCAGAAGAATCCCCTCTCCTCTATGGGGTGACAATGGTAGGCAAATGCGCAGACCGCTTCGCAAAAGTCCCTTCCCCCTCGACGGGGGAAGGTTAGGATGGGGGTGATTAGACTGAATGACCACCGCTACCCAACCACCCCCACCCCATGTACAATGCCCCCACCGATAAATTGATAATTGCCAATTGAAAATTGAAAACTAACACCCATGTGGCTCTACATAACCCGCAGACTACTCTGGCTCCCCTTCCTGCTGATAGCCACGTCGCTAGTCACCTTCACGCTGGGCAGATATGGCCCCGGAGACCCCGTTGTGGTGGCCTTGGGCAATCGCTACGAACCGGACTCCGCCGCCGCCAGGAACCTGCGCGCCCAGTGGGGACTGGATAAGCCCTTCGCCCAGCAGTACATGAACTACGTCTGGAACGCAGTCCAGGGCGACTTCGGCGAAAGCTACAGGTTCAGGGGCCGCGCCGTAAGTTCGCTCCTGGTCTCCAAGATGTGGGTCTCCTTCCAGGTCAACGTCGCCGCGCTGTTGGTCAGCATCGGAATCGGGCTCCCTCTGGGGTTCTTCATCGCCCACAAACAGGGTAGCTGGCTGGATCCCACGGTCGTGGCAATAGCCCTGATCCTGATGTCTATTCCCATCATGGTCAGCATACCCGCCTTCATCTGGGCCACCTGTCTCAGGCTCGATGTCCTGCCCTGTTCGGGATGGGGCGGATTCTGGGACGTCAGGATGATCGCGCCCGCCGTAACGATGGGTATTCCGGGAGTCGCGGGCCTGCTCAGGCTCATGCGCGCAAGCACTCTCGACGTCATGGGACAGGACTTCATCAGAACGGCGTACTCCAAGGGACTGTCGCCCGCGCTCGTGGACTATCGCCATGTCTTCAAGAACGCCATGATACCGATAATCACCGTCCTCGCTTTCACCATGGCCGGAATCTTCGGCACCAGTTTCATAGCCGAACTTCTTCTCGGCATACCTGGTCTGGGCAACCTTGCCATAGAGTCCGTCTGGAACCGCGACTACCCGGTCGTCATGGCGATCACGCTCATCGGCGCGACCGGGTTCGTACTGGCGAACCTGCTCGCGGATATAGCCTATTCGATAGTTGATCCCAGGATCAGATACAGGTGAGACAAAGCAGGCTGTTTTGACATTTCTCGTCATTCCCGCGAAAGCGGGAACCCCGAAGGGCTCGCCGCTCGGCAATCCAGGAGTGTACCGGATAGCTGATGTCCCTACTACTACAACCGTTTATAGGGCTGAAATATAAAGTGTCAACAGAACCTAGCGAACATACGGTGACCTCCGACCTGGAGGAGATAGAGGCCCAGCGCAGGTCGCAGGGGCATCTGGCGCGCGCATGGTCTCGCCTCATCAGAAAGAGGCTGGCCGTCGTCTGCATGGTTGTCCTGATCATCGTCTATATGGTCGGAATCCTTGCCCCGCTGCTCGCCCCGTACAAGTACACCGACCAGGACTACACCGCGCTCAGAAAGCCTCCCAGCGCCCAGCACTGGGCCGGCACCGACCTGAAAGGCCGAGACATCCTCACGCGCGTTATGTGGGCGATACAGAACACGGTCGTAATCACATTTGTCGCTATGGTCACCGGCGGACTTGTCATAGGGGTGACGCTCGGCCTCGTGTCGGGGTACTTCGGTGGTCGCATAGACTCCCTGATAATGCGCGTGGGCGAGGTGTTCTCATCTTTCCCGGATATCCTGTTGATGATTCTGCTTGCCGCCACCATCGGCCCACGTGTCAAGGATTTCATTCGAGCTATCGAGGACAACACCTTCCTGGATGGCCTGATCTCTATTGGTATAGCCGACTACTTCGTGATCTCGCTCGCGCTCGTCTCCTTCGGATGGATTGGCATGGCTCGTCTCGTCAGGGGGCAGGTACTGGTGCTGAAAGAGACTCAGCACGTGGAAGCGGCTCAGTCCATCGGCGCGAGCACGCCCAGGATACTATTCGTTCACCTGTTGCCGAACGCTATCAGTCCCATCGTCGTCTCCGTGTCCATGGGGATGGGCTCAGTTGTCGGCGCCGAGATAATACTCAGCTTCCTCGGCCTCGGGATTCAGCCTCCCAGGCCCAGCCTGGGCACCATGCTGTGGGAGGCTGGCAGCATCAGCGCTCTCAGGGTAGTTCCCTGGATGCTCCTGACCCCCGGCATCGTCGCCTGGACCCTCGTCCTCTGCTGGAACCTCCTCGGCGACTCCCTCAACGACGTCCTCAACCCCAGAACCAGGTGACCTCTCAGCTGCAAACCCGTGTTACCTAGTCTTGCAGGGTCTTTCGGTTATTTCCCGATACCACTTCTGTCGTTCACCCTGAGCCTGTCGAAGGGCCGCCCGTTCATGGTTCGACAAGCTCACCACGAACGTAATTGGTTGATAAT
>DAOULF010000099.1:0-22095 GCA_034420555.1 Dehalococcoidia bacterium | reverse complement strand
CATGAGAACCACGATCTCACTTGACGACCAACTTGCAAAGCAGGTGCGTCGCGCAGCGGAAGAGCGCGGCGTCAGCGTGAGCGCCTTCATCGCTAAGACGTTGAATGACGCTCTAAAGCGTCGCGAGCCGTCGGAGCCGACTCCATTCCGGCTGATAACGGTGCGTGGAGTTCATGCTCGTCCCGGGATTGACCTCGACCGTCCAAGATCGCTTGATTTACAGGATGACGAGATACAGTTCGGGCAAGGAAGTCTGTAATTCTAGATGCTGCTTCCCGATGTAAATGTCCTGATATACGCGCATGTCGAGGAATCCACTCCCGACCACGCCGAATACGCTACTTGGATCACTCGTCTGGCAACAGGACCAGAACCATTCGCGCTCTCTGTCCTCGTTCTGTCCGGCTTCATTCGAATAGTAACCAACTCCCGAATCTTCAATCCGCCATCCACTCTGGATCAGTCTTTCGCATTCGTATCTGCGCTCTTAGAACGCCCAACTGCGCGTATCATTGGACCCGGCCCCGATCACTTAGACATATTCGAGAGATTGTGCCGTGAGTCCGGGGCCACCGGGAAGTTGGTCGCCGACGCTCAGCACGCGGCGGTTGCAATAGAGCATGGCTGCACCATGGTTTCGACCGACTCCGACTTCAGCCGATTTCCAGGACTTCGATGGCAGCATCCACTCCGTCCCGGCAATATGTAACACAGTTTGGTTTTGTATGTAGTTCCCTACGGAGAGAAGAAATGAAGATAACCAAAGTGGAAGCTATCGGCGTGAGCCGCTACCTGTTCGCGAAGATTCATACGGACGAGGGGATTACCGGGGTCGGTGAGTCGGGAGCGTGGGGCTACCTGGAGGCGTCGAAGTCGGCAATCGAGCTGTTCGCGCGCTACCTGGTGGGCAAGGACCCTCTGCGCATCGAACATCACTGGCAGTATATGTACCGATACTCCCACTTCAGGGGCGCGGCGATCATGGGCGCACTGAGCGCGCTGGACATCGCAATGTGGGACATCGCGGGGAAGTATTTCGGCGTGCCGACGTACCAGCTACTCGGCGGCAAGACGCGGGACAAGGCGCGGGTTTACTATCACGTATTCGGGGATACCCGGGATACGCTCGTGAAGGGCGTGAAGGACGCGAAGGAGATGGGTTTCACGGCGGTGGGGCATCTGACGCCGTTCCTGGACGAGGAGCGGGACGTTCCGTATTTCAAGACGCACGCGAACAAGATCAAGGAAGCTATAGAGGCGGTTGGGATGTACCGGGACGCGGTGGGCGACGACGTTGACCTGTGTATCGAGATACACCGTCGGCTGACGCCAGCGGAGGCGATTGCGCTGGCGAGAGGGATCGAAGAGTTCTACCCGTTCTTCTACGAGGACCCGATATTGCCAGAGAATTTCGACGCGATGGAGCTTGTAGCGCAGCACATCAACATTCCCATCGCCACGGGTGAACGTCTGCACACGATTCACGAATTCGAGATGCTGCTGAAGCGCGGGGCTGTGCAGTACGTCCGCCCGGACGTGTGCATGGTGGGCGGCATTACGCACGCGAAGAAGATAGCGGCGCTGGCGGAGGCGAACTATGTTGGAGTGGTGCCGCACAATCCGCTGAGTCCGGTGAGTACCGCGGCCTGCCTCCAGATAGCGGCGTGCATCCCGAATTTCGCGTTGCAGGAATACCCCACAGGGGAGCATGAGCCGCCGAAGTCGGAGATAGTGAAGTCGGCTGTCAGGCAGGAGAACGGCTACCTGATAATCCCGGACGCGCCCGGCATCGGCATCGAGCTTGCGGAGGACGCGGCGGAGAAGCACCCGTTCACGCCTAGAGTGGTGTCAACGCGGCTGCACGAGGACGGGTCGGTGATAGACCAGTAGGCGGTTCGGCTGATAGTATGGCGGGGAGGTTTCGACATGACCACGATGCAAACGACCGAAGTCCTGACGCGCTATCCTGAGGATAACGCGAGGACAGCGGAATTCTATTTTCCGGGGACGCTTCCCGATGGAACCCTGCCCGACCCACCACGGAATCCCGACATGATGCAACGCCCACACATTTCGCAGTTCGACTCGACTCTCGGCCCGTTCTTCATCAGTCAGGGACGCTACGACATCGCCGTCTTTGGTGAAGCCTACGTCTGCATGAACACCCGAGAGCGCAGGGCGCTGATACCGGATTGCATGGTTCTCATCGGGCACAGTTTCGACGACTTGGCGGAGCGCAACGGCGTAGTGATAGAGGAAGTGGGCAAGCCGCCGGATTTCGTGCTGGAGGTGGCGTCCAAAAGCACCGGAAGAATAGATTACACGACCAAGCGGGAAGGGTACGCGCGTTACGGAGTGCCTGAGTACTGGCGGTTCGACGAAACCGGGGGACTGTACCATGACCAGCCGCTGGCTGGCGACAAACTGGCGGACGGAGTTTATCAGCCCGTCGAACTGCATTACGAACCGGACGGCGTAATCTGGGGACATAGTGAAGTTCTGGGTTTGGATCTATGTTGGGTCGAGGGCCAACTGCGCTTCCGGCATGAGGGAGAATATCTGCCCACTCCACAGGAGGCATGGGACGCGCGGGAGGAGGCCGAAGCCAGGGCATACGCAGCCGAAGCCGGGCGGGCCGAAGCCGAAGTACGCGCGGCTTCCGAAAGAGACGCCCGACTCGCCGCCGAAGCCGAACTCCGCCAAGCCAGGGAACAGATGCGACGCCAGCAATCCGAGGACTGACGCCCCATTCCGACGCCCCGATTTGAGGCAACAGGTTTGGGATTGCTACCATATTCGGTATGGATGCAGTAATCAGACTGATTGAGGACAGCGACCTCGATGGTTGGACACGAGCCTCGGCCCGGGCCTTCGGCCATCATTCGTCGGACGAGATCGTTCGGATAAACCGTTCGTTCACCGAGTTGGACAGGACCTTCGGAGCATTCGACGGCGACGATGTAGTGGGCACGACGACCACGCGCACGTCCGCAATGACCATCCCGGGTGGCATCGTGAAGCTGGGATTTGTGGACGACGTGACCGTTCTGCCGACACACCGCAGACGCGGGATAATGACCCGGATGATGCGGGCACAGTTGGACCAGATGCGCGAACGCGGGGAACCTCTGGCCGCGCTGTCGGCGTCCGAGAGTCTCATCTATGAGCGCTTCGGCTATGGAATCGCGACCTGGTTCCACAGGTGGAAGATTGACCGTCGTCACACCGCAATGAAGATCCCTCCCAGGGGCGGAGGAAGTCTGCGGTTCATATCAGCGGATGCCGCCAAACAAGAGTGGCCGAAGCTTCATGCCAGGGTGCGTGAGAGCCGTGTAGGAATGGTGCATTACGATGCTGCCTACTGGAGGGTGGCGCTGTGGGACGCGGAGTTTATGCGCGATGGAGCGACGGAGTTCTTTCACGTAGCGTATATGCGCGGTGACTGTATCGCCGGACTGTGTACCTACCGCGGACGCGAGCGCGCGATATTGGTACCCTACCTGCTGGGTGAGGATTCCGAGGTCGAGGCGGAGTTGTGGCAATACTGCTTCGGGATAGACCTCACATTAGAGACACAAGCATTTGTCCGACCAACGGATGACCCGCTCCCTTGGAGGTTAGAAGACCCTCGCCGGCTGGAAAGGTCTCTGGGCGACCATATATGGCTGCGTCTGGTGGACGTGAAGGAAGCTCTGTCAGTCAGAGGATATGCCGGGCCGGGCAACCTGACTTTCCGGGTGCGCGACGAATTCTGCCTCTGGAACGACGGCGTATATCTGCTGGAAGCCGGAGAGGACGGGGCGGAGTGTACGCGCGTCGCGAGCAGTCCGCAGATAGAACTGGGCGTGTGCGACCTGGGCGCCGCGTATCTTGGTGGCGTTTCGTTCTCGGATCTGGCGCGGGCGGGCCGTGTGAAGGAACACGCGCCCGGCACTCTGGTGTTGGCTGACCGTGTGTTCAGGACCGAAAGACAGCCGTGGGCTATGGAGTTGTAAAGAGAATCGCATAAGTCTCACTATTTTTCAGTCCAGAACGCGGCAATACTAGGCATCGAAGCCGATCACCCCCATCCTAACCTTCCCCCATCAAGGGGGAAGGGACTTTTGCAATCGTCTCTGGGGTTGTAGTTCTCTACAAACGCCCGCATACGCTGTGCTAGAATAGCTATTCGTGGCCTTGAACTCTCGTTTATGCGGGCGGAACATGAAGGCGTCTCGCTCGTCTCGATCACAGGAGAAACCCGATGGATGTACCGACGCTGAAGCTAGACCAAAGAACGCTGCTCGGAAAGAAGGTCCGACGCCTGCGTCGGCAGGGAGTCATTCCAGTCCATGTTTACGGTTCAGGGATAGAGCCGGCCAACCTCCAGGTGGACGACCGAACGCTCAACCGTCTGCTGCTACAAGTCGGCTCGAACATTCCCGTTTCGGTCGAATACGAAGGCCAGGATGAGGAGAGCATCTGCTTCGTCCGAGAGATACAGAGGCATCCGGTCAACGAGACGGTCATCCACGTGGACTTCCTCAGAGTGGACGTAACACAGACCGTCGCCGCGGAGGTGCCGGTGACACTCTTCGGGAGCTCGCCAGCGGTGACTCAGATGGCGGGGACGCTTCTCCAGAATATACAGTCCCTCTCAATCGAGGCGTTGCCCATGAATATGCCCGCGGAGATTACGGTAGATATTTCCACGCTGATTGACTTCGATGCGACCCTGGTGGTGGGTGATGTCGAAGTGCCGGGCAACGCGACAGTCCTGAACGACCCGGAAGATGTAATAGCCCGTGTCGCACCGCCAAGACTGGAAGTCGAAGTAGAGGAAGAAGGCGAAGAGCTGGAAGAGGGCGAAGAGGCTGCGGAAGGCGAAGAGACAGAGGAAACGGAAGAGGAATAGCAGCCCCGATACCCGAACATGTAAAGAGACGCCCCGTATCCAATCTTCGGGGCGTTTCGCTTTGTCAGGCCCTTTCTGAGTTTTATTCCACTGGAAGAAGCTGTGAGAGAGTCGTTGACCTAGACCAAGACGGTTCATATAATCCGAAAGTTGACTGGAACACAGAACTCGCAGACAGATAAGGCGACAGCGTGACGCAGCGACAGACTACCTCCCTGGAGGAATTCGATACCGGCCATCTCCTGCTGTGGACGGTCAGAGCGGGCATTTTGCTTGTCATGGCGATGCCGTTCATCGTATCGAGCGACACGCTGTTTCCGTTCATAGTCGGCAAGGCCATATACGCCAGATCGGTGATAGAGGTCACCTTCGGAGTATGGCTGCTGCTCATCTTCTTCTACCCGCGTTACAGGCCCAGCCTCTCGCTGGTAGTCGCGGCGCTGGGCGTATGGCTGCTAATCTCCCTGATTGCGGGACTGGCCGGTGTCAGCACGGTGAGGAGCCTGTGGTCAACCTACGAACGAATGCAGGGTATCGTTGACCTTGCGCACTGGTTCGTCTTCATCGCCATGACCGGCTCCGTCTTTCGCAGCCTGTCGGACTGGCGGATTCTGTTCACGGTCAATCTCATAGTCTGCATGGTCATATCCTTCCTCGGGATAAACCAGCACTATGGCATATTCGACATGACGAGCTTCGAAATCCGGTCAACAGACCGCATCGAGTCCACGCTGGGTAATGCGACATACGTTGGCGCTTACACCATGGTGAATGCGCTGATAGCTCTCAGCCTGTTGATTCACTCGCTCGCCTCGCAAGCCGTGGGCAGCGGTGGGGAGCGGTCGGAGCAAGCTCCTCAAAGCAGGACGGCGCGCCGACGGAGGCGGGGCGAAGAGCGGCGGACCTCTTCCACAAGAGTGTCCTTCGACTATATTCCATTGCTCCAGTCGGTGTGGATTCTCTCGTTGATGCTGAACCTCTGGGCGCTTTGGCTCACTGGAACTCGTGGCGCGGTCGTGGGACTGGGAACGGCGGCCCTGGTATTTTCGGTCGGATACCTGATATGGGGTCGGATTCGCGTGGCGCGGATCATATCTTACGCGCTGGTTGCGTCCGCGATTGTCGTAATCGGGCTGTTCGCAGCGGTAAGGACTACCGATGCTCTGGATACTGTCGTCGAGTCGAATACCATGCTGGCGAGAATATCCGCAATCGGTCTCGATGATGGTAGTATTCAGGGCCGTGTTGCTGGAGCCCAGGCGGGACTTCTGGCCTACGCCGAGAAGCCTGCGCTGGGCTGGGGGCCGGAGAACTTCCTGATAGCCTGGGGGAAACACGTTGACGCTGAAGCCGCCGAACGGGACCGCTTCGACCAGGCGCACAATAAGCTGGTAGAGGAGCTGACGACGAAGGGAACGCTGGGGTTCGTGAGCTATATGCTGGTCTGGGTGGCGATGGCGTGGGCCATGTTCAGGTCCATCAGGCGCAGACGGGGCTACGAACAGCTATCGGTCCTGATAATCGCCGCCACGATGCTCGCCTACTTCGTGCAGAACCTATTCCTGTTCGACACGCCGGTGACGCTGATGCAGTTCTCGCTCCTGGCGGCGTTTGCCGTCACGCAGGAGTACTGGGCGGGCGAGGGCGAACGGAAGAGAGCGCAGTCCCGGATGCCTGAAAGATTGAGAAGTTGGCTGAGCCTGCGCCGGGTATCGGTCGCGCTGCGCACGTCCTGGGGAGCGGTCTGCCTAATGGCGCTTGTGTCCGTGGTGGTCATAGCCGCCCTCTATATGCTGAACCTGCGGGCGTACAACGCGGCGGCGGATATCGCCTCATTTGGTCTTACGGCCAACACCGGGGTCGCATGGGAAGAACGCCTCGTATATGCGGAAGATTCCGTCAGCACATTCCCGGGTCTCGCCAACTACCCCCGCAGACACATCATCAGGGACTCTTTCGACAGGCTTCCGACACTCTCAGACGAGGAGTTCTGGGCCGAGGTGGAGTTGATGGAGAGTACGGGCAATGACGCGCTGGACGTCGAGCCGGACAACTGGAGAATCATCGCGATGATGGTTCTTCTGCACCAGACGGCAGCGGAGCGGGACGAGGAGTATGTGGCGAAGGCCAGAGATGGCCTGGACAAGATGGCCGCCATTGCGCCGAATCTGCCGGACACACGCATACTCAGCGAACAGCAGGACATACTGGAGCAGGCCGTCGCTACGCCCTGATGCCGATCTCCCGTCGGGGCTATCTATCTTCGCCCTGCCACCTGGCGCGAACAGTGATCAGGACGGACAGGGCCAGCAGCTTGATGTCCAGCCAGGGCGACATCCGCCTGACGTAAATCATGTCGTAGCGGACTTTGTCGCGCGGATGCGTGGAGTAGCGGCCATAGACCTGCGCGATTCCAGTGAGCCCGGGCCTGGCGGCCAATCTGCGTCCGAACTCGGGCCACTGTCGGGTGAACTCCTCCACCAGCTCAGGACGTTCCGGCCTGGGACCAACGAGGCTGATGTCGCCCTTCCACATATTGATGACCTGCGGAAGTTCATCGAGCGCTCGATTTCTGAGGAATCGCCCCACGCGGGTTATTCTTGGATCGTCCTCATCGGCCCATACCGCGCCGGTGTATCGTTCGGCGTCGGGGACCATGGAGCGGAACTTGTAAGCCCTAAATATCCTGCCGCCCTTACCTACTCGCGCCTGGGTGTAGAAGACAGGGCCACGGTCGCTGAGCCATATCGCAAGCGGGATGATAGTCCATAGGGCAAGCCAGATGGGCGCCAGGGCGATATGTACGGCTGAAAGGACGACCAAGTCGAAGGGACGCTTCCACCAGTCATGGACGGCGATGGCGTTTGTCGGAATACATACGCTGGAAGTATTGGGACTGGTGTGCCCTTCGGACTCCATTGATAGGCGAGACCCTGAGCGCAAGAGAGGTATAGAGCGTTGATGTGGTCGGGGTGGGCGGGATCGAACCGCCGACCTCCTGTTCCCAAAACAGGCGCGCTACCGCTGCGCCACACCCCGAACCTGCTCATGATCAAGGTTACAGGTTTTGCGAATCCCAGGTAAAGGTCAACATTACGCTCACCCTAGCCTCTCAGAGGAAGCTGGGAGGGGTATGTATTCGCCGCTCACCCTAACCCTCTCCCAAGGGGAGCTGATAGGGGTAGGTATTGAAGCTGGCTTAGCGGAGTCACCCCCATCCTAACCTTTCCCCGTCAAGGGGGAAGGGACTTTTGTCTCCCCTTGTGAGCCCGAGGGGGAGGGGAGATTCGGGTGATTGGTTAGCGCGCCGGATCCGGGGGGCTTCGGCGTGAACGCCAGTTGGCGGCCTGTTCGTAGGCGCGCGCGATACGGAAGAGGTCCGGTTCGGAGAAGGGCCGGCCTATGATCTGCAACCCGATTGGCAAGCCTGATTCGGTGAACCCGCAGGGAACGGATATGGCGGGCAGTCCCGCGAGGGCGGCGGGACTGGTGTATCGTCTCCGGGCCAGGTCAAGCCGTCCCTGGTAATAGCCGCCCGGCGACCCGGTAGAGCGCGCTATCGGAGGCGCCGCGGTGGGACTGGCAGGCATCACTATGAAGTCGTGGTCTTCCAGGGTATTCATCATCTCATCTCTGACGAGCGTCCTGCCTCGCAGACCTCGGAGATAGACGGGTGAGGGAGTGATGGCTGCCGACTCGAGCCTGGTGCGCGTGTTCCAGTCGTACAGGTCGGCGCGGGACTTCAGCCAGTCCATGTGAAAGGTGGCGGCATCCACGTCGGCTGTGGCGAGGAACACCGCCCCGCTGTGGGCCAGCATCGGCAAGTCGGCGTGCTCCACGTCGGCGCCGATCTCGGCCAACTGGTCTGCGGCGGACGCCACCGAGTTCCTGACTTCGTCATTGAGCCCGTCGAAGTCCATGGCCTCGCGCGGGAGAGCCACCCGCACTCCACTGGGCCAGTTTTCGAGCGATTCTGAATAGTCGGGCACAGGATCGTCTGCCGACGATGAATCTCTTTCGTCGTGCCCGGCGATTGCCTGGAGCATGATCGCGCAGTCCTCGACCGTGTGAGTCATCGGGCCGACGGTATCCAGGCTCCAACTCATGGGGATTACGCCGTGGCGCGTTACCCTGCCGTATGTCGGGCGGAGTCCGACTATGCCGCAGAAGGCGCTGGGGCCTCTTATCGAGCCGCCGGTATCAGAGCCCAGCGCTCCGGCGCACAGATTTCCGGCGACGGCGACCGCCGAACCGCTGCTGGAGCCGCCCGCGGAGCGTCCGGTGTCCCAGGGGTTGCGCGGGGTGCCGTATGGGTGGTTGATGGTGCCGCCGATTGCGAACTCGCTCAAATTCAGCTTACCCAGGAGGACAGCCCCGGCAGCGTCGAGACGTTCGACAATCGTCGAATCGTAGTCCGGCACGTGGTCGGACAGGACCCGCGAGGCCGCGCTGGTCAGTACCCCCTTCGTGTAGATGATGTCCTTGATCGCTACCGGAATACCGTGCATCCTGCCCCGGTAGTTGCCGTTGGCGATCTCCGACTCGGCACGGGATGCCTGGGCGAGAGCGGATTCGGACATCACGCTGATATACGCGCCCAGCCTGTCGTTCAGGCTCTCGACACGATCAAGATAGGCTTGCGTCAACTCTACGGGGGAGAGGCTGCCCGATTCGATAAGGAGGGCAGCCTCGGCTATGGTGAGTCGGTGCAACTCGCGGTCAGTCATTGGCTAGTCCTCCTCGCTGGAGAATACGTGAGCGGGTTCGACCGACATCAGCAAGTCTTCCGGTATTTCTTCCAACTCGGCCACGATCCCGGACAGCCTTGAGGCGATGGTAGTGGCTCTCGCATCGTCAATCTCAAGGCCGACGACCCGGCCGAGTTCCTGTACGTCTTCTACGTTTAGCTGGTTCATGTCTCATCTCTGGCCTAGATTAGATTGCGGGCGCATTCTAACACGTTATCCTGCGGGACAGTCCATCAACGTCAACGGCGGCTCGCGCATGGACTGAGCGGATCGGGACTCATCCAGGCCGCTTCCTGCCTGTCTTCTTTTCGTACAGTTCCCAGGTGTTGTCGTTGAACGGGTAGTATTTGCCGGGGGAGCACTTTTCTATTTCGAGTTGCGCCTTGACGATCTCTTCGACTTCCTCGCGCTGATGCGCTATCCGAATGACCTCATCTACCTCGGAACGGGGCACGACCACCACACCGTCATCGTCGCCAACCACCGCGTCTCCGGGCCTGACGAGGACTCCGCCGCACTGGATAGCGTCGTTGACCTGCCAGGGCCAGAACTCCGCGGGGCCCTGCTTGGCGGTCGTGGAGGCGGAGAACACCGGGAATCCGTACTCTTTCAGCGCGACGCTGTCCCGTACCGAACCATCCGTTACCAAGCCGCCTACGCCCCTCTGCATCAGCCGGAAGAACTTGATGTCGCCGCCTATCGAGCTGTATGTCCAGCCCATGGCGTCAACCACCAACACCTCGCCCGGCCCGCAGAGTTCTATGGCGACGTACTCGGCGGACCGGTCTCCCCCGGGTTTGTCGGCGGCGAGGTCGGGACGGTGGGGGACGAATCTCAGCGTGACAGCGCGTCCCGCCATCTTCTGACCGAGTTGAAGAGGGCGCGCTCCCTCGATGTAGCTCTGGGGCCAGTTCTTGACCCAGAGGGCGTCTATGAGGGTCTGGGTGGGAATACCCTTTAGGACTTCCAGGGTCTGATCGGAAATGGGCGGCATTTCGGGCAATGTGTTCCTCCTAGGGTGGGTCAGTATATATTCGGATTTATAGAGCGCTGGTGAGTGTGCAGGCATTCCACAGGTGGGCTGCTGGCGAGGTTCTGCTGGGGTCTGGTACCTGTATTTAACCTGTAAATCCCTGTATTCCCCAGTTCAGCGAGTTTTTTCGGCTTAACCGGATCGTATCCATAAACCAGACTGTATGTCAGCGTACTTATGTTCTGCGATGTGGAGATTATAGCATAGCGGGGAGATGGCTTGGTAGTGATTCGACTATACCCACTCGGGCTACTTGAATGCCGACCAGTTTCTGCCGTCCAGATAGTCGGGGAAGGTGTAAACGCCAGTTACCTGTACCCAGCAGGTTTCGGGATAGTCTCCGATCTTGGTTGGTCTAGGATGTCATATCTCAAAGAGCGCAGGCTGATCTTGGGATACTCGTCTTGGGAAAAACAGTCCTACGATGATCCATATATTCGGATGCGAACGTATCGTACCCATATAGAAGTGGGTATCATTTTCTCTTATCATTTCCTCCGAATATTTCTGTCTGAATTTCTCCTCCCAGCCATTCGGCCCATACAATCTATACCAACTTCGATATGATTGACCCATCTCCCAGTCGTAGCACGACACCCTGTGGGCACCTATGCAGTCAGAGTCTTCACATTCAAAACGATAATAGAATCGATAAGGGATTTTCTCCAACACTTTCAAAGATGGCCCATCAAAAAACGAAGCTTGGGTTAGTCTTGAAAGGTCCGACTCACTCCAATCGGGATCAGTCTCTTCAACCTCGAGAGACGTAATTCGCTTTGGACGAAAAAATCCTAGTGTAGGCTCTCCGCAACTATTGCGCTTCCTCTGTAATTCACAAAGTGATGTGCTCTTGAGAGGAAACACCCTTTCTTTACGAGCAATCCAAGAGTTCGCCGAGGGAAGGGGGTCGCCGAGGAGTCTGATTGAGTCGATATCCACATTGTAACTTTCGACTCGAGAATCAGATGCCTTTTTCACCTTGGCTTTGATCCATTGATATTTCTTGAACTTCTGATCGCCGCGCAAGAACCTAAACGGTATGGGGAATAATCGGATCCATTGTCCATCATCGGTTATTCCCGCTGTGCATGAAACTTCTACACCTTGCCTAGCGGGTGTAGGATAGGTCTTTACGACAATCAGTATCTTGCGCCATTCCCAGATTTCTTCCAGCATATCTTTTCCTGTACATCACAGCAGCGAATGACTATAAGTCAAAGCACTTGTATCCGTGAGGTTCAAATTCCTCCACGAGGATGTGCCTATGGCAATCTTGAGGGTTTATCTCCACGCACATGAATGCCACACGACCCTCTGACTCTCCAATCAACTTTCCTACATGTTCAGCATGAATCTTGGGGACTACGTTTTCCCTATACCAATCCCATACTTGAGATCTGTCGGACTGTGCTTCTGCTGAAGTTCGGATTTCGCTTGGGACTCCAAGATCGCCCCTGTGTACGTATTCGATTTCATGTCTTGTCAGTTCTTCTGCGAGACGACCCTGGCTGAATTCAGGTCTGTATTGACTTTGTGGGTTGTTGCGAATGTCAATCAGCCTCGTTACCTTAGCTTTCTTAAGCAGCCTTACGAAGTGAGATATAGTCTTTTGGCTATATCCGATAGTAAAGATATCTGCCATGATGGAAGTGCGTCCAAGATTCCAAAGGGTTCTCTCATTGATCTGCTCATAGTTGGTTGGCTCTCTCTGGGAGATCCGGCCAGTTGTGGCATCCAGACCTGATAATTCAGCAGGATGACTTGTAGGTGTTCCTTGCAACGCGTGAGGTCCAGGTCTAATTTCGGAATCGATTTCCCCGTCATCCGCAGCACTAATTCGGGGTTGAGGGTCTTCTTCGTGGGCAAAGGGTTCAAACCTAGCTTGTCTGTCTTCATCACCTCCCAAATCCGGTTCCAAAAGATGTTCTTGGGTCCCAGATTCCTGACCACCTAAGTTCAGAGCGGGTGTTGGTGGGACTTCACTCACTCGCTCTTCGACTAATCCTTCCAGGACAGTGTTCCAGTCCGAAGCCCCGGCCAATTCCTCAAGTTTCCTGGCTGTCTCAGCGGGCAACGAGATTTGCCTTTCGACGGTTGCCAGAGCCATTGAGACGACTTCGCGTATTGGCCGATCAGGATACATCTTGAAATAATCGAGGACACGCCTCGCTCTATCCTGTTCAAGTGGAGCTACATTCCTGGCTAATTCTTCATAGGTGTCATCAAGAGTTTCAGTAGGCAGTGTTGCACTCACTGCCGATATAGCCTGCTGTATCATTGCAGCGTGAGCAGTGGGAATTACATCGCCGGATTGCCTCTCAGAGGATTGAGGTGATGTACTCTGTCTAACACTCACTCCCCGGGGCCTTAGTCGTGTTAGGGCTTCATAAGCTTCAAAGTCACTATCTATGTTAGACCGACCGCGTCCAATAGCCCTCGCTAGCCCTCTCGAGTTCTCAAACCTCTCTGGTTCAAGTTGCTTGAGGGTCTTGTATGCTTGCACACGCTCTTCCAAGCTAAGGTTCTGGCGTTGAATGTTCTCGGCGAGAGATCTTAGTACTGCATCAGCGTCAGAAATGTCCTGGACGACGACAGGGACGAGGTTGAGCCCGATCTGCCTTGAGGCAGTCAGCCGTCGCGATCCAATGATGACTTCAAATTTGCCGTCAGAGGTCCTGCGTACAACTAGGGGTTCAAGAACTCCTTGTTCTCTGATTGATTGGGCAAGCTCGGAGACATCATCAATTTCACGCCTTACATTTATTGGCGATATGAATAGGTCGTCAGTACTAACTTGCAGTGCCTCAAACTGGCGGGTTGTCATTATGTATAGTGCCTTTCGTGAAAAATTATGCACTCTGGTAGATGATGTGCATATCCGCTCTGTAGGGTCAGTATATGGGAATAGACAGGTCCCTGTCACTGAATGTGGGGACGAGTTCAGGACCTTTTCACCATTCGATACAACGTGAGTGAAGCCAAGTCGCTCACCTTATCCCAACCATCTCCAGTATAAACTGAGAAGGGTGGGATTCAGCCTCATCACCCCATCCTAACCTTCCCCCATCAAGGGGGAAGGGACTTTAGCGAGGCGGTTTGCACGTTTTCATACCCTTATCGTAGCCAGTCGAGTGCCTAGAGCCGTGCTCTGAATCTGACCGTCGCCCCTGATGTGCAGAATCCGACAGCCTTCTTCTTCCAGGGCGGGGCCGAGTAGAAGAAGCCGGTGGCATTGGGAAGGGTCTTCTTCTGAGCACAGGATGGCCGTCGCGCGGCGGAAGGCCATGCCAGCGAGTTGGGAGACGGCTTCCTGGAATTCATCCAGGGCGCGCATCTTGTGATAGTCGGGCTTTCCGGCGGAGCCGTACATCGCGGGGTTCTGGGGCTTGCCTCCGAGAGGGCCGCCCATGAATTCGTAGTCTATACCCATCCCTTCCAGCAGGCCGGGCAGGGTGCGGTGGTTGGCGAAGGGGGCGTACCTGGAGACGGGCCTGGTCCTGGTGTCCACGAGCAGTTCGATCTGGTTGTCGACCAGAAGGGGGGCGAAGGATTCCCAGGTGTGGTTGCTGTGGCCGATGGTGAAGATTTCGGTGGTCATTATTTGATATTCGCTCTGATTCATACGGGAATCTGGAATGAATGTCCCAGAGGCTCAAATTCATCCACGTCCTGGTTAGCCAGCTTATGCTGGATTTTCTCTAAGAGTTTTGCTGTCTCCAGCGAGTAGATATACTCTCCGCAACGCCTGCAAACCTCAGCGGGAACGGTCACCGCAGCGAAATTGTCACCGCCACGCAGGAGCTTTTCGACCATCTTCTCTTCCAATTCGCTGCCGCACCTCGGGCATTTTTCTACCAGAATCATTTCAGTCTCATATGTATCAACGGCTGTAATCACGCTCCGCGGATCTCCCTGATGTAGTCGTCTGTGTTTCCTCCCTGTCCTAGGATGCCGTAGATACGTTCAACCGGATGTTTGGCGGTCGCGGGCTTGTGGGTCAGGAGACCTCGCTCCGTGGGGGTAATCTCGACTTCGGCGTTATGATTCAGCCCGAAGCGCTCTCTGAGAGGTTTCGGGATCGTAATCTGGCCTCTTTCGGATATTCGCATGATCGGTTCCTGGTTGGCTTGCCTGAAAGGCTGTTCACACCTCCTCATTATACAGCAGAGGCACTTGTGTCGTAGCTGGCTTATGCGAACTGGTTCATCTCTCTGTGCGCTATGAACGTTCCTGCTGCGATGCCGGCGAACGCGCCGACTCCGATTGTAAAAGCGCCGCCTGCTATCACACTTACATTGCCCAGAGGCGGGAAGAAGAATCCCATCGGCAGAGTCGCCGCGCATGTGAAGGTTCCGGCCAAGACGCCGACGGCTACGGCCTTGATGTTTACGTTCCCACCCCGGGCGTATATCCCTATCGCCGTGCCTACAATCAGCCCGGTGGGGATTCCGACTGCAAGGCCCATTGCCCCGCCGGTGACCACGGAGAACAGCGGCCCCAGGGATTCGGGAGACGGATTCTGAATCGTCATTTTCAAGTAGACGTGGAAGGCGAGGAAACTTATGATGCCAAGCATCGGGCCTAAGACCGCGCCGGTCAGCAGTCCGGCTAGGCTTCCCGTGATGGCTCTGTGTATGGGCGACATTCGGTTTTTCCTTAGTTGCAAGTCTTTGCAGAAGCAAAATAGAGCAAATACGTTGAATTAGCTATTGAAAATTTGTGGCGAAACGTTTAGGCTTTGTCACCGATGAATCTCAGGAGCCTATTATGCCCTGCGAAGACCAGATGATACAGACTTTGAAGGAGTACGGTCACAGGCCGACTCCGCAGCGGCTCATGATCCTGTCGGCGGTCAGGCACTCTCAGGACCATGTGACCGCCGCCGACGTGTTGGAGCAGGTCAAGGAGTCGTATTCGTACATTGACCTGTCCACGGTGTACCGGACGCTGGATATGCTGAAGCGGATGCGGCTCGTGTCTGAAACGGATATGGGCAGCGGCACATACGCCTACGAGTGGCTGGAGCAGGAGAGGCACCACCACCTGATATGCAACGGCTGCGACCGGATCGAACTGCTGGACGACGAATTTCTGGGCACGCTCAGCTCTGAGATACTGGATAGCTACGGATTCGAAGCGGACTTGAACCATATCGCGCTGTTCGGACTGTGCAGCGATTGCCGGGACGAATCCGAGGAGGGATTTTGATTCGATGAATCCGATGAATACTATGAGGGAGTCGTCTCCCGGTGAAACCGACAGGGGAATGATCCGCCGCGCCCGGAGATTCGGGTTAAGCGCTTTAGTCGTCTGTCTGCTCGCTATTTCCATGATTTCTGTCTTGTCCTGCTCCGAGAGTGAGGAAGGCGCTTCAGAGGCGGGGTCGGCGGAGATGCTGAAGGTGGTCAGCACGGTGTCCCCGATTACGAGCCTGGTGGAGAATGTGGGCGGCACACGGATACGCCTGGAAGGGATGGTGCCGGAGGGGGTGAACTCTCACACGTTCGAGCCTGCGCCGTCGGTCGCCACGCTGGTGGCCGACGCGGACCTCATCGTCCTGAACGGCCTTTTCCTGGAGGAGCCTTCGCTTGAGATGGCGCGGGCGAACAAGAAGCCGGGCGCAGTGATACTGACGCTGGGAGACAAGGCTATCACGCGCGACCAGTGGGTGTTCGACTTCTCGTTCCCTGAGGGTGATGGGCATCCGAATCCGCATCTGTGGACCAGCCCGGACCTGGCTATCAAGTACGCGGACCTGGCGAGGGCGGAGCTGTCTGCGCTCGACCCGGACAACGCGGACTACTATGCTGAGAATTTCGCAAAGCTGGAGGAGCGGCTGAACGATCTGGACGAGAGGATCGCCGCCGCCGTCAATACGATACCGCCTGAGAATCGAAAGCTGCTCACCTACCACGACTCGTTCCCGTTCTTCAGCGCGCGGTACGGCTTCGAGATAATAGGCGCGGTCCAGCCTTCGGACTTCAGCGAGCCTTCGGCGCGCGAGGTGGCGACGCTTATAGACCAGGTGAGGGAGACGGGCGTTCCGGCGGTATTCGGTTCGGAAGTGTTTCCCAGCCCTGTCATGGAGCAGATCGCTAAGGAGGGCGGAGCGACGTTCGTGGACCAGCTGAGGGACGACGACCTTCCCGGTTCTCATGGAGACCCTGACCACTCTTACATGGGGCTGATGGCGTCTAACATACGTATAATGGTCCCGGCGCTGGGTGGCAGCGCGGAGGCGATGGACGGCATGGACACTGGGCAGGTATTTGAGGGCGAGAGCAACGCAGTCTATCCGGAGTAAGAGGAATGACTGAGTTGTAGATCACCCTCACCCTAGCCCTCTCCCATAGGGAGAGGGGATTTTTACATACGAATGGCGCAACACCAGCAGAGTAGAGAATTTGCTTCACCCCACTCCACATGAATATGAACACGAAGAGCCGATAGTCGAGCTGAGAGGCGTGACCAGCGGCTACGGGGGCAGCCCGGCGCTCGAATCGGTTGATCTGGTGGTGAACCACGGGGACTTCGTTGGGTTGCTGGGGCCGAGCGGGTCGGGGAAGACGACCCTTTTACGCACGATACTGGGGGCGGTGGACATCTATCAGGGCGAGGTGGTCGTAGAGGGCCAATCCATCGCCGACCGGAGGCCGCGCATCGGATACGTGCCCCAGCTCGAGACGATAGACTGGAATTTCCCGGTGACGGTCGAGCAGGTGGTGATGATGGGGTTCACGTCGAACCGATGGTGGCTGCCGTGGCGCCAGAAGCGGGACTGCGAACGCGCGCTGGAGATCATGGAGCGGCTTGGGATAGCCGACCTGGCCAAGCGGCACATCCGAGCGCTTTCGGGCGGTCAGCAGCAGAGGTCGTTCCTTGCGCGGGCGCTGGTGAGCAGTCCTCACGTACTGCTGCTGGATGAGCCGACGTCAGGTGTGGACATCAAGACCCGGGACGAGGTGATGCACCTTCTGGATGAACTGAACCACCAGGACGTCACCATCATAATGACCACCCACGAGATAAACTCGGTGGCGGCTCACCTGCCATGGGTGGTGTGCGTGAACGGTCGGGTAGTGGACTCAGGCCCGCCGAGTAGAATCTTCACGCCGGAGGTCCTCAAGCGGACCTACAACGCGGACATCGCGGTCACCGAATACATGGGCATGAAACTCGTGGCCGAGACCCCGCACATATTTGGGCGGAACGGCAACGGGAGAGGAAAGTCACATCATGTTCGTTCCCACGACGAGCGGAGGGCGTAAGGTATAGTGTTTACTCCGCTGGAGTATGAATTCTTCGTGAGGGGCCTTGTCGTGGCTACGCTGGTCGGAGGACTGTGCGGGCTGATAGGCGTGTACGTCGTGCTGAGGCAGATGTCGTATATCGGGCATGGTCTGGCGCACGCGATATTCGGGGGGGCGGTCACGAGCTATGTCCTCTCTATCAACTTCTTCCTGGGGGCGAGCCTGTGGGGGTTCGTCTCGGCGATGCTGATAAACATCGCCTCACGGAAGCGCAGCATCAGCGCGGACGCGGCGATAGGGATAGTGACCACCTCGAGCTTCGCGCTGGGGATAGCGCTGATAAGCAAGTTCAGGAACTTCACACGCAGCTTCGACGCCGCGCTGTTCGGCAATATACTGGGCATCACGCAGGCGGACGTGCTCGCCATAGTCGCGGTGACCGTGGTTGCCGCAGTCGCCGTCTTCGTCGGGTACAAGTACCTGCTCTTCACGACATTCGACTACGAGGTGGCGGGCTTCTACGGCGTGCCGACAGGCTGGATAGATGCCGGATTCGCGCTGCTGCTGGCGGCGGTCATCGTCGTATCGCTGCAAGTGCTTGGAGTAACGATGATCGCGGCTGCGATAGTCATACCCCCGGTCGCGGCGCGTCTGCTGACCAATGACTTTACAAAGATGCTGCTGCTGTCGGTCGTAATCGGGGCGTTCTGCGGACTCGGTGGGTTGTATATGAGCTTCTACATAGATGTATCGTCCGGCGCGTCGGTGGTACTGTTTTCGGCGTCGGTGTTTCTGGTCGCGCTGGGATACACGTCACTGCTGAACAGGATCAACTCTTCCAAGTGGAGGTCGGGGGCATCGAACTTGGGTGGAGAGGCCGAGTCTCTGCGCTGAGTGGAAGTCTGAGGACTCTATCTGCTAGAATTGACGCAAGTAGCTGATAAGCGCATTCAAGGCTTGCACAACATCGGACCATCATCTATCTCGCTTTCCCTTCCCTTCTTTCGCGTCCTCCGTATCGTTGTGTCCCCTAAACAAAGGTAGTTTCTTTACTCATGCCATCTTCAATTCTTTCAACACGCCGCCGGCAATCGCGGGACCGCGACCGCCGGGAACAACACCAGGTCGTTTGCTCCGACTGCGGCGAATCTACAACCGTACCATTTCGACCCACGCAAGACAGGCCGGTGTATTGCCGCCCGTGCTTCAACGGTGTCCGGAATGGGCGCCAAGCCGAGACAGAACGAAACGGGAGCTATCAACCGGCGCCAGTATCTCCTTCCAGAAACCGTGTTGACGTCGCCGACGTGTTTCGCGGGATGCCTCTGAGCGACTCCACGAGGGAGGCGATTTCACGGATGGACATTTCGGAGCCGACGCCTATCCAGGAGAAGTCCATACCCCACCTACTGGAAGGGCGCGACCTGGTTGGACAGGCGCGCACAGGGTCGGGGAAGACGCTCGCCTTTGCGATCCCGATGGTAGAGGAGTGCGACCCATCTGTCAGGAGAGTGCAGGGTCTTGTCCTGGTGCCTACGCGGGAACTGGCGATACAGGTGGCCGAGGTGACGAAGGCGCTTGCCTCGAAGCGTCGGCTGCGAGTGACGCTGCTGTACGGAGGCCGGTCGGCGAAGCCGGAATACGATGCCCTGAAGAGAGGCACTCATATCGTGGTCGGCACACCCGGGCGCACTCTGGACCATTTGCGACAGGGCGCGCTGGACTTGCGTTCGGTCCGGTTCCTGACGCTGGACGAGGCGGACGAAATGCTGGACAGGGGATTCGCCCAGGACGTAGAGGCGATTATTGACCAGACGCCGCCTGAGCGACAGACGGCGCTGCTATCCTCGACGATGCCCACGTGGGTGGCGAAGACCGCCAGGCGACACCTGAGAAATCCGGCCAAAGTGTCGGTGGACGCAGAATTGCAGGCCCCGCCGACCGTGCATCATCTGGTTTACACCATAGAGCGGAGCCAGAAGATCAGGGCGCTCCAGACACTGTTGAATGAGCGCGAAGACTATCCTGTGATCGTCTTTGGCAGGACCAAGCGCGGCGTAAGGAAGTTGGCGAGCCAACTCGACACGCTTGGATACCCGGTGGGAGCGCTCCAGGGGAATCTAAGCCAGAACGCGCGAGAACGCGTGATGGCGGATTTTCGTTCGGGAGACGCGCCGATTCTGGTGGCTACGAACGTCGCCGCCCGCGGGATTGACGTCGAGGGCGTGGGCCAGGTCATCAACTACGACCTCCCCGACTCGGAGATTCTGTTTACCCACCGCGTTGGTCGAACCGGACGCATGGGCCGAGCCGGAGAGGCGATAACATTCATCACGCCTGACGAAGAGAAGAAGTGGGGTCAGCTAGAACGCGGCCTCGACCTTCAATTCACCCGCGAGCCCTGGAATCGGGCCTCACGTTAGACAGCCGGTAGATCACGGACGGCAGGGGTTTGGGATGTCCAAAACCCCTGCGTCGGGGCGATCAATCGGGATAGGTCCACTCATCGAAGACCGGGTTGACCGGGTTTCCATCCGAATCGAGTATCTCGGATTCGGCGGTCGTGAAGATCAGGCCCGGTATTACGCTCTCGCCGGGTATAAGTGATGGATTGCCTTCGGCTTCCGAGTCGAAGGTCAGGGTGTCGGTGCCGCTACCGGCAAGTAACGGAAGTTCCCAGCCGCCTGTCGCGGGATCAATCACGTAGAGAGACACGTCGCCGATGACGGTAACGGGCCCGCTGAATGTGAGTTCCACGTCTCCGTCGTCATTTTTCGAGAGTTCGATGACTTCCCCCATTAGTCCACCGGACCCGGGACCGATCATGCCACCGGACATATCCATGCCTGGGACCTCGATGTAGTCGGTGGGCGGCTCGATCATCAGCGGCTCGTTGTGCCGGCTGTATTGAATATCCACTATCTTGCGGTCTGTTCCATCGTCATCTACCGGAACGAGGGATATGGACTCGTACAGGAAACTCATGGCGTCGAGCGTCACCCTGAATTCAGGTAAGACGGGGCCAAACATCGCTCCCTGGTCACCAACATCGGGTTTGTATGAGACCAGGTATTTCGCGCCATCGTCCGAGAGCATGACCTCATTCCACTCGACATTTCCGCTTATGGCCTCCTGAGTCTGCTGCTCGAATGTACTAATCGTCAGGAACATCTCGGACATTTCATCGGTCACGTCCGGGAATTTTGCCCAACTATTGGACATCGGGTCGTTGACGTAGGCGGCGCCGTCCAGAAATATCATCCTGACCTCTTCGCCGTCCGGGGTCGTAAATGAGGCATCCACATCGTCCGGGAAGACCCTCTTAAGCTCCATCTCCATGGCTGGCATGGGATCTTCTCCGGGCGGCGCCAGGCCCGCGAACATCGCGCCGAAGTCAATCGTAGCATTGACTACAACGGACTCGAGCTGCTGTATGGCTTCGCCGCCGCATCTGAGTATCAACACAGGGTGGTCGAGCGTACCGTCGGCGATGCACTCAGGCGGCAGTTCGGCCATCGTTCCGACTTTGCCGGTGTCCGCGGGCACCGAAGTTGGCTCAGGAGTGGAGGTAGGCGCCGGCGCCGCAGTCGGGCTTGGGAGCGAAACCTGCGTAGGCACCGGAGTAGGCGCCGGTGTGGGGGCCACGCTCGCGGGAGAGGGTATCTCTGCGGGCGACGGCGTGCTGGCCGGAACTCTCTGCGCTCTTGGGGCGGCCTCCGTCGTCGGAGCGGGTTGCGCCGTGGCGGCGGGCTGAGGCTGAATGGGCTCGGCCGGTTCCCCGCTACAGGCGTGAATCACTGCCGCGGATGCAAGGCACAAGACCACAACTGCATATCTGACTTTATCCATTGCCATGTCCGAATACCCTTTTCATATATCGTTGCGGTTCTTCAGCGACTTCCCGCTATCTTAATTCTAAGGACAAATAATAAAGGAAACTAGATGTATTTACTTTATACATATATAAATATTTATTCTATTTAGTGGAAGTGTCCAACAATCCCGATCCGAGGCGGCGTTGAGGTGAGGAAGGAAGCGAAGGGTCTCTGTTGTCCCGGCAGGGTCTTTCGGTTATTTCCCGATACCACTTCTGTCGTTCACCCTGAGCCTGTCGAAGGGCCGCCCGTTCATGGTTCGACAAGCTCACCACGAACGTAATTGGTTGATAAT
>DAOULF010000098.1:0-7514 GCA_034420555.1 Dehalococcoidia bacterium | reverse complement strand
CCAATACGGTGGCTGCCGACCCCTTGATGGCGGCCAGAGGCGCGCGCAGTTCGTGGCTCACCATGCCCAGGAACTCGTTTCGCGTCTTTTCCAGTTCCTCGATGGGCGTCATGTCCTGGATGACGGCAACCACGGACTCTATCCGCCCGTCTTCGGAGTAGATGGGCGTTGTGTTGATAAGGACCACGACGGTCTCTCCGTCCGGGCGGACGAACAGGATCTCCTCGGCGCGCGCTGGCTCTCCGCCGTTCAGGAGCCTGGCCAGCGGCCGCTCCTCGGCGGCATACTCGCGCCCGTCCATCCGCCGGTAGAGGGTAATCTCGTGATAGCGGTCGAGACTGCTGCCCAGCCTGTCCGGCATACCGATGATGCGCTCGACTTCGTCGTTGACCAATACGACCGCGCGAGTCTCGGCGTCTATGACCAGAATTCCCACGGGCGAAGAGCGCACCAGCGCCTCAAGCCGCTGTCGGTCGGTCTCGGCGCGTTCCAGTCTCTCGCTCAGTTCGGCGTTCTCGCGTCTCAGTCTGTCAAGCTCGTTCATTGCACTGCTTTCCGGACGCCTGTATCGCGCCCCTCGTGTTTCGCGGGCTGGATTCTACTACAAAGCCCCAAAAACCGCTCACAGAGGCCGAAAGGCCGAAATCAATACAAGATCGTTACACTTTTGGGGCTGATCGTTACATTAAAAATACACGCGCCCTGTAGGGTCTGTGTATCACAAGCCATAGGAGGCGCAAAATGATTGGACAGATTAGAAATAAGTTTGGAAACCAGTTGAGAGTAGTCGGCTACATCGGGGTACTGGCAGTCGCCCTAATCGCTCTGTCGGTTCCTGCTGGCGACGCGTTTGCCGACGAGCCGCCTTCCGATGAATCGCCGTCGGATGGGACGTCCTATACGAGCCGGGGCAGTTCCGGCAACTTCTTTACGCGGTGGTTCACCGCAAATTTCAGGCTCAGTCCATCGGACTGCGTACAGTGGCCCAACGACCCACGCTTTTCAAATCCCGACAATGTAAATTCTAAGATACAAGCGGCGTGCAGGGTTCAAGTGCCAGAGATGTATCATATCGCTACACTAAGGAAGAAAGAAGAAGGTTCAACTAAGTGGAGTGTTGCCGGTTCAGGCTCGTTTCATCGCAAGTGGGTCAAAAAGGGAGCCGCCTATGCCAATGCTGACTGTGAGAATATGATCTACCAGGTCGATGGCCAGGGCTGGGTCATTGATGTGGACAATAAGATCTACTACGCGTCAACCAAAGGCAGGGAAATAAACAATCCCTGTAACCATTAGTAGAATGGAGGCTGGGGAATGAGCGTCAATCACCTGCTTAGTCGAGCCGCCGTCTTTTGCCTGATAGTGGCCCTCTCAGCCCTTGTAGCTTCTTCCTGCGCCTCGCCGACGCCGCAAGAAGGAGAAGTGGAAGAGGAAGTGTGTGAGCACAGGGGCTGGGAGGGGCCGGATGACGAGTGGAATCAGTACCCGGTGAGTTATTCATACACTGAACATGAGGATACGCTCCTGGAGCCCCCGATAATCCAGATGATGGTCTCGGACGGAGAGGACGTGGCTTTCGTTGATGGGAAGCGGTACAGTGTCGACTGGGCTCATAAGTACGGTAACTGGTACGAAGATCCCACAATTATACCATGGCCGGATCCGACAGTAGGCAAGCGCCCCTGCCACTTCCGGATTCTGGCGGACATACCTCCCCGGGGTGTCACTATCGGCGCCGCGCCCAGCGTGAACCCGGACAACGGGTGGATGGCGCGTGATGGGCGTCTCGTATATGAGTGTGGACGCGGTGGAGACAGGCCTTGCGCGCACCTCGACGATGACGGATTCGTAGAGATATATCCCATACCCGAAGCTATCCTGGACAGCCCTTACCTGTTAATCCAGGGCCACTGGGTTGTTCATCCGAAAGACATGGTCGAGGAGCCCGTTCGTGTTCACTTGATGACGACCTACCTGTTCACCTTCTCCGAGGAGTGAGGTTGGCGCAATAGGCAACGGAGAGTTGAAACGAATAACCGGCGTACCGCGAACCAGCCAGTTGGTGGGTTCGCGGTACGCTTTCTTGGAGAATACCCAGACATCACGAAGAGACAGTATGTCAACGGCGAATATGGATTCGGAATGAGGCAACAATTACTGGCATGGACACCTGAAATTGGAGAATGCTGCGCTGAGTTAGCAGGATACCTGTCCCTGTACTGGGCAATGCTCAGCAGCCTGTGGTATGTCCACACGCTTTTGATAACCCTTACGAGTCATGGGACTCTGCAAATTTCTCATTCCACTTCTCTGATGGAAGCACGGAGGAGTCGAATGATACACTAACTATCGTAACGACTATGAAACGAAACATCTTGGACGATGAACAATAGATTCCATATCCACATCGTAATAGGGTTGGCTATAGTTCTGATCGCGTGTGACTCGCAGTCAGAGCCACATTCCGTCCAAGAGTCATTGGTTGACAGCGCCACTCAGAACGCTATCGCCGGCGATAGTCCACATCAGGCCATTGCCAAAGCGACAAAGGGCCTGGCACATAAAGAGGTAATAGAAGCCCTTGGCGTGGCAATCGAAGTCTCCGGAGGGGATGCGGAGGTCGCCGCCCGCGAATACGCTGAACAGACTGACCCCATAACGGGTGGCATCTTCGTTGGCTTGGTTCAGATTCTCCTATTCGTAGCAGGTTTTCTAATATTCCTGTGGCCTGCCTTGCTTCTACTTAGATCGTTTCTGGCGTTAGCGACGAAATTACGCCTATGATGAGAACTTGGCGAGATTGTCGTCATAGGCATAATCGCGGAAATCATCGCCAACCCAGGGCCCATGCTACAGCTCCACACCCTGCGCCTGACGCCCAGGCAGCGTACCCGCGGCCCGCCCAAAGCGAACCGGCACCGCGGCGGCGGGGATTCCCATTACTGAGTCCTCCTGAATTCGTAGGCTCACTCTCCCTCATCGCTTGGTCCATATGACCTTACAACCTGTCACTCCCGGTATCGGTCAAGATCGAGGAGAGCGGGGGTAGGCGTTCTGCTGAGAGTAATCTAAAGGGCAGTTGCTCCTCGGAGCTCACGAGGTAGTCAAGTGCTTTGCATGCTTCTGCTTCAACTGCCATGTCAAAAGTATCGGCTTCCTCGTAGCCTTGAGTTGAATAAGCATCGGCGAACATGCGGCAAATGTAGTCGTGATAAGCGGCAAGCCATGTGTACTTCGGCAAGACGCGATCATTTGACTCATACTTGTTCAGGCTTTCAAGGATATGCTCTCTGTGGGCAGCGGGAAGATCCCAGTCAATTGGGCTGTCGGGGAAGTTTTCAAACGCCACATTGAGGTAATTGATGAACAACCGGCCATCACTCGCGTCCTCTAGCAGGTAGGCATGGTGCGGTGTCGAGACACCAGAGTACCATGAGAGATACTTCGAGATCAGAGGCTCAATTGAAGTCCCGATGACAAGCCTCGGTGGCTGCCCGGACTTGTCCTGGTCAACGGCCTCCAAGAGAGCGTCACCATATGCAAAATCCTGATCTTGATAGTGTTCACCTATGGCAATCGCACCCCGCAGGAAGAATCCGTCGGCCGCAAGACTGGCTTGCATGTGCATCAAGAGTCTCGACATAGTGCCTAGGTCAGGCTCTCCGAGGTCGTCGCTCGGGTGGGTGAGTGGATGCACGAGAAAGATGTTGTCGGTAAGAGCTTTCATTTCGAAAGGAGCAGTTCTTTCAAAGAACTTCGCAGCTTTCCGCACTTCTTTGTACGCCGCACCGAGTGAACCCTTGACCTTTACAAGAAACTCCGTCGCATTGCCTGATTCAAAGGCACCTTTGGTCATCTCGCGGAACCCGAGAATGTCAGCGTAGCATACGAATGCGAGACGCAGCGATGGAGACTGTGGGTCCCAAATCATGTGTATTGCATACTCCATTGTTGGTTCAGGACATTATCCAGGCTACGGTTCCCCAATTCAACAATGAATGAGTCCGGAGTCTCCCTTCATGTTGAGGAAGTCCGGGTGTCCGATGATACTTCCAAGTAGGCCATGTCGGGCAGTCTGGGTAACGAGATTCTAACCTCGCAAGTTCTCCAAATTCTACCCTGCCGTCCGATCATCCAACGTAGCTATGAGTAAGTTGGGTATTCATGGCTCATTTCCCGTGATAGCCTGCGCTTTAGTCGGGACGCGCGATTCCATCAAGTCCGCACACCGCGTCCCGGCTCCATGAACGACCGAGGGCCCACGGGCGCATTCACGAAAGGAGAGACGCCATTACGATTGTGCGGTTACTAACAGACGGGAGACTCCTTGGCTGATCCCACACTTGGGAACGACCAGGACATCCTGATCGAACCGGCTTCCGCGTCCCGGAACACGGGGACGGAAGCGACATGCACTACGGGAGAAGGTGAGTTCCCCGACTTGAGGGGACTCAGAGACATACTGAAGGAGGTGGACATAGCGCCCATGGTGAAAGCGCTGACAAGACCGGCAGGAACCAGGGGCCGGAGGCCCTACCCGCGAGGCCCGATCATAAGGGCCCTGCTATCCATGCCCGTCCGGGGCATAGCGGACATATCCGCTCTGCGAGAGGAGTTGCTGAACAACCCGGCTCACCGGGCTGCATGCGGGTTCATCACCCGCGTACCCTCGCGTTCGACGTTCTCGAGGGTATTCGGCAAGATGGGCAAAATGCGGGAGACGCTTGAGGAACTGCTGGCAAGTACCGCGGAGAAACTGGCGGAGCGCCTGCCCGACCTCGGAGAAGAGGTCGCGGTGGACTCCACGGTGGTAAAGACCAACTCCAACCCCAACCGCACCCCGGTCAGCGACCCGGACGCGGGCTGGGGTCTGAAGCACAGCGCGAGCGCGCCGGGAGGTGAAGTGTGGGTCTTCGGATACAAGGTCCACCTGGTGGCGGACGCCAGACACGACATCCCCCTTACCGTCGCGGTGACCACCGGAAGCCAGAGCGACACGACCTATCTCACGCCGGTGGTGGAGGAGACTTCGCCCAGACCCGGGGTGGTGATAGCGGACAGAGGATACGACTCGAAGGACAACAGCGAGTGGCTGCACCGGCGGGGAATCGCGCCGGTGATACACAAGCGCAGGCCCCAGAGCGGGTTCCACACCCGTAATGGGCAGACGTACTCGGAGAAGGGAACGCCCCTCTGCGAGTGCGGACGCGAGAGGCCGTATCTCGGGGTTGACCCCGAGACCGGCGAGCGCGTGTACGGCCTCGTCACGGACTGCGAGCGCGGGGGAAAGCTCGAGGGCTTTTCCAGGTGCGAGTACGAGGTCCGTGTGAACCCCGCAGACGACATTCGTTTGTTCGGCGGGGCGATCCGAAGGGACGGTCCCGAGTGGAAGATGACGTACCGAAAGCGCTGGAGCGTCGAGCGCGTGTTCAAGAGGTACAAGGAGCGCAGTGTCCTGGATAATCACTCGTTCAGAGGGATTTCGAGGGTGAGGCTTCTGGTTCAGATGTACGCAATCACCTACGTCGCCGCCAGAATCGCGGAGAGAAAGAACACGAACACGCTGCCGATAGCCGCGTAAGACAACTGAATATGGGAAGCCCCCGCTTTTCGACACCGAGAGGCAGTCGCTAATGGTCTTCACACACTTTTTCAAGACACGATGTTCTGTGAGAGTGGCGCCCGTAGTTTGACGTATGTGGGAAACCCACTTTGGGGAATGAGTTGGATAGCGTCGCAGAATCGCCTATGATATGGCTATCCCACGCGGGAATCGCGCCGATCTCCGGGCGGAGTTAATTTTGCACGAGGCTACTCTATTGAGACCCGGTAGCCGGGATTGCTGGCCGGAAGCACGGCATCCTGGGCCTTCACGCTCACCTGCTTGCCTTCATGGGTAACCGCCACCCGGCCTCGCCTCTTGTGCAATACCGCGTAGCCTCGAACCAGCCCAAGCCGCCGGTGCCACATTTGCACCAGGTCTCTGGACACCCCGCACATCGCCTCTTAATTCTGTTCACGGTGGTGTTCGTCAGCGACTATAACCTTGCAAATACAACAATATCCATGTTAGATTTACAAGGATGATACCTCGGCGAATCCAAAATGAGCTGCACGGCCTGCTCGCCGAATACCCCTCGGTTGCACTGATCGGACCCAGACAGGCGGGAAAGACGACTCTTGCCCTCGAGGTCGCAAAGACGGCCAACTCGGTATATCTCGACCTTGAGTCGCACTCCGACAGGGCCAGATTGACCGACGCTGAGCTCTACCTGTCGGACCACGAGGACCGGCTGGTGATCTTGGACGAAGTGCACCGCGCGCCTGACCTGTTCACGAGCCTGCGCGGCCTGATCGACAGCGGTAGACGGAGGGGAAGACGATCGGGACGCTTTCTGCTGCTGGGTTCGGCGTCGATGGACCTGCTGAGACAGTCAGGAGAGTCACTGGCCGGGCGGATCGCCTACCTCGAACTTGGACCTCTGGACGCCCTCGAGGTCGATGGAGGAGGGCTAGATCGGCTGTGGACACGGGGAGGGTTCCCGGACAGCTTCTTGGCTGACGACGATGGCCGCAGCCTCCGATGGCGGGACAACTTCATTCGCACCTACCTCGAGAGGGACGTCCCGCAACTGGGCCCGCGTATCCCCGCAGAGACCCTCAGACGATTCTGGACAATGCTGGCCCACTCGCAGAGTGGAACACTCAACATGGCGGCCCTGGCCCGCGGCCTGGGAGTCGATGGCAGGACAATCTCCCGGTACCTGGACCTGATGGTCGACCTGCTGCTGGTGCGCCGGCTCCCGCCCTGGCGTGAGAACGTCGGCAAGCGGCTTGTGAAATCACCGAAAATCTACGTCCGGGACAGTGGCATCGTGCATGCCCTGCTCGGCCTGGAATCCAAGGAAGACATACTCGGCCATCCGGTGGTCGGAGCGAGCTGGGAGGGATTCGTGGTTGAGACGCTGGTGTCGGTGGCTCCCGGCCGCACCGCTGCCAACTTCTATCGCGCGTCTGGCGGAGCCGAGATTGACCTCCTGCTGACCATGCCCGGAGGGAGTACATGGGCGATCGAGATCAAGCGGAGCCTGAACCCCCGACCTAGGCGCGGGTTTCACAGTGCAGGCGCCGACGTCGCTCCGGATGCGAAGTTCGTGGTCTACCCAGGAGAGGAGCGGTTCATGGTCACCAGGGACGTTGAGGCAATTGGACTCGTGGACATGGCGCAGGAGGTGCGCGGCGCAACAACGGCTACCGGGTCTCAACAGAGACAAACGCCTGATAGCGGGACTTAATGTGTAAAACAGGGTACTTTCTGTGCGAACGCCGGTTTTTGTGCAAAGCGGCTATCAGCAGTATCCATTATAAGTGATGATTATTGAGTATTATGCTATAATATACGTATGAGGTACGTTCCTTCCAGAGAAGCAAGCCGCATACTCGGCGTGCATCCACAGACCCTCCGGGTCTGGGCGCGCGAAGGACGCATCAACTACATCAGGACCGAGGGCAAC
>DAOULF010000097.1:0-5434 GCA_034420555.1 Dehalococcoidia bacterium | reverse complement strand
AAGCGAGGCGGGAGATTTGGGATGCTTACAGGTGGAGCGAGCGGGGAGCGGAGAAGCAAAAGGAGCCGGAGGGGGATTGGGGGGTGTGGCTGGTGATGGCGGCGCGTGGGTTCGGGAAGACGCGGGCGGGGGCGGAGTGGGTCCGTGGACGGGTGAGTTCGGGGGTTGGACGGAGGGTCGCGCTGGTGGCGCGGACGCCGGATGATCTTCGGAATGTGATGGTGGAGGGGGTGTCGGGTTTGCTGCGGGTGTCGCCGCCGTGGTTCATGCCGAAGTATGAGCCGTCGAAGCGGAAGTTGACGTGGCCGAACGGGGCTACGGCGCTGGGTTTTTCGAGCCATGAGCCGGACAGGCTGCGCGGGCCTCAGTTCGATACGGCTTGGTGCGATGAGCTGGCGTCCTGGAAGAATGCGCGGGAGACGTGGGACAATCTCCAGTTCGGGCTGCGGCTTGGGGAGAGTCCGAGGTGCGTGGTGACGACTACTCCGAAGCCGATAGGTCTGCTGAGGGAGCTCAGGGACAGGGAGGATGTGATGGTTACGAGGGGTTCGACTTATGAGAACAGGGCGAATCTGGCGAGTGATTATATCGAGCAGATAAGGCGGCGGTATGAGGGGACGCGGACGGGACGTCAGGAGATTTACGCGGAGCTATTGGATGAGTCGGAGTCGGCGCTGTGGAAGCGGGACTGGATAGAGGCGGCGCGGGTCCGGGAAGCGCCGGAGCTCGCGCGCGTGGTGGTGGCGGTTGACCCGGCGGTGTCGTCGCGGGGGTCTTCGTCGGAGACGGGGATCGTGGTCGCGGGGGCGGATGAGGATGGGCACGCTTACGTGCTGGAGGACGCTTCGGGGCAGATGTCGCCGGACGGCTGGGCCAGGCGGGCGATAGGGATGCTGGATAAGTATGGGGCGGACCGGATAGTGGGCGAGTCGAATAATGGGGGCGACCTGGTGGAGCATACTGTCAGGACGGCCTATGAGGACAGGTTTGTGCCGTATAAGTCGGTCCACGCGAGCCGGGGGAAGTATGTGAGGGCGGAGCCGGTGTCGGCTCTGTATGAGCAGGGGAAGGTGCATCATGTGGGCGGATTGGACGCTCTGGAGGACCAGATGTGCATCTGGTCGCCGGGGTCGGATGGCTCTTCGGACAGGCTGGACGCGCTGGTGTGGGCGGTGACGGAGCTTCTGTTGAACAGGACTGGGGTGTGGCTGTGGGTGTAGGGGTCTGAACTGTAATTGCCGAGCGGCGAGCCTCTTCGAGGGTTAGTGTGATTGATGGAATTTGGATGATTCTGAGAGAGGTTAGGATGGCAGAGGGTAACGCTGTTTACTGTGATGATTGCGGGCGGGAGAAGATGGCGGAGGTTCGGGATGGGAAGATTGTGATCGTGGACCGGAGGCATGGGAGGAGGCACGTGGCGGTGATACCGCTGGGGCGGGGGAAGGAAGGTCTGAACTATGATTAGTGTGATTGATGGGATTTACATGATGATGGCTGCGTCTGCGTGGTTTCGACGTGTCTCAGTATGATGGAGGAATGTGTGTCTCTCTTTGATTAGGGGAACAGACAGGGTTAGATGCCATTGGAGAAACGTGTTGTACGTGGCAAGAGGATGGACTCTAATCATTCTATTGCGTATAGTGACTACATACGAATTCTTTAGGAGATTTCAGGTATGACCTTATCTGCGACGCAGAACACCATAGAGGGGCAGATTGGCGAGTTACGGGGCGAGGTTGGTGAGTTGAGAGGCGAAGTAAACGGGCTGAAGAGTCGTATGGATGATATGCACCGGCTCTTGATGGTGGTGATCGGAGTGGCGGGCGGCGGTCTGATTACGGCGCTGGTCAGCCTAGTAGTGCAGTTGGTGAAGTAGAAAGCTAAACAGCGCGGACAGTCAAGGAATGGAGAGACCGTCCCCGGTTATCGGGGGCGGTTTTGTTTTAGGAACATCACCGGGGCGGAAAGTGCTCAATGTCTCGCTCGGAATGCTTTTCAGATTGTGGTGAGCGAGGGCAATCCAGGTGGGAGGTCAGGGTGTAGGCGGCGAGGTGGCTGGCGACGATGGAGGTGGAGGGGGCGTATGAGGGGGGCTTTATTGATGTCGCATCTATCTGGGTCGGTTACTCCTCAGACAGACGCCCCGAGTGATTGTCCTGTTGCATCGGTGGGTTGATGCTTTTGGGTCAAGCGGTCAGCTATGAGGGAGTTGGCCGTTAACAAAGTGTATGGGACAGAAGGGGGCAGAATGTCCTATCGCAGTGTTGTTGCTCAGACCAAGACAGATCGATCATCAATACTGTTTTGACCGAGCGGTAGGGTACAATTTGGCGGAATTATGCGGTCTCAACTCGGTTTGCGAAAGCATTACCGCTTAGATGTGAGGTGAGCGAGATGTACCTACTGAGAAAACTATTCGGTGAAATCTTGCCTTTCAGAATGGATCACCGTCGCGGTGGCATTCCTCTGAAGGGAGGCCTCGCTGATGATCATGACTTCTTCGAGTCGGACAGTGTGACTCTGTTCCAGAGAAGCGATGGACGCTTGGAAGCCAGAATAATCTATTCCGACAATATCCCGGAGGGACTACATTCTTCCACCTCTGGGAGTGCCAGATGGTTTCATGACGACATGAGCCTGAAACTGCGCGTTGTCATTCCCAACGGCTTTCATTACGACTTTCGTGCCAGAGTGCTTTCGGCGCCAGACTATTTCCTAAATGCCTCTGGGCGTCCTGAACGCCATCCACCCGCTAGCGATGGCCTCTCCAGCTTTCTAACTTACTGGGTTGAGATTACCGATAATCGATGGTGGTCGTCGGACGAGAGATCCCCGGGGCGGGAGTGGCACTTCTCAGTCAATGACTTGCCGGACCTCCCCTCTCTCAGAGAGTCCAAGCTGTGTGAAGTGAACACAACCCCCGGTGCATATCCCGGTGCATATTTCACCTGCACCCTGAACAGCATCCAGTACGGCTCCGGTCCGGTGGAATATTGGTTCAGCTACGAACTGGAGAGTACGATTGACCGAGTGAATTCCTCTCGCGACGAGGGGAATTTCGTGATCGAAAAAAATCAGTACCGTTTCTGCTTTGGGAGAACAGACAAAAGGGAACTCGAACAAAATGAAGGGCGTCGGATCGTTGATCTGTGGGAATATCTGTTGGGGTTCTGCTCCGGGACTTTCCGCACGGTGGACATCGTTATTGGTTACAACGATACTGGTGGATGGTCTTATGTGGAACTGCCAAGACCGCTAGCAAGGCAGTTCTCTTGCAAGTCCTCCTGGTTTCCCCAGAAGTGGACGATGGACTTTCCTGACTTCGCAGCTCAATTCCTGTCCCATTTCCAGCACGATTACGACCAACATTCCAAGGACAATGATGTGCCTGCCAATTTTTATGACCCTGCTCTTCCTTTTCCTCAAGGATTATTGGGTGCCCCGATCCCAATTCTTGATGGTTACCTCAGAGCAGCTGTGTTGGAACTGCCCCACGACGCACTCAACGCATCTTTCGCCATTCTTGAATCCGTGGTCAAACAACGCTTGGGACGGGCTGATGGCAGGAGTCTGCGCGATGGGGATCTCGAGGACTTCTTACGTAAAAGAGGCATACCGCCGATTGAGCGTAATTGGACATTCGGATCCTACCAGAATGGAGCATGGCAATCACCTAAGGAGATAGTTGGATTGCAGGAACGCCCCGAAGGAGCTACTAGCTGGATCACTCAGCCCAAATATAAGGAATTCGGATCCCGAGACCCGAGCAATCCTGAGGATCAAGAATACGGCATCACAGACATCAAAGCATGGCGAGATAAACGCGCGTCTCACTTTGATGCACACGCCGGCGGGGGGACATTCTACGACATCCAGAACTACTCTCACTTGACTCTGGAATACTTGGAACTGGCGATTTTGCAGCTAATCGGTTACATGGGTATGTATCGGAGCAGGATAGGAATGTTTGACAAGGCCGTGAAGCAAGTTCCCTGGGCCGATAGATTGGAAGAAATTACGCACAACCAAAATCAAGATGACGCTATTTCAACGGGTAACGAATCAGTCTCTGGCTAATAGTCCCCTCAAGATGTCAACGGCAAGCGATTCCGTCCGTCTCTTAGAGAGGTGAACGTCTCTTGATTCTATTCTCCTCAGTGGCAGGGTTTTTTCATAGTCGACGCTGACCAGGGTTCAACCCCATGTCCCCCTGGATTGTCTAACGGCGAGCCCTTCGGGGTTCCCGCACCTTCGGAGACCTTTGCGTAACCTCGCTTCACTCCGAGTTGGTGGTCTCGATGGATACGGGAGGTCGCCGATCCGAAGCTGACTTTGCCCCACCCCAGCCCCTGGATTCCCGCCTTCGCGGGAATGACGGTGGTTGTGCAAAGGTCTCGCCTCGCCGGGAATGACTGAATTGTAGTTCGGCCTCACCCTAACCCTCTCCCAAGGGGAGCTGGGAGGGGTAGGCATTTGGCCCTCACCCCAACCCTCTCCCTGAGGGAGAGGGGGTTTGTTGACTGATGGTCATAGCTGACTGCATATTTGCCTACCCTTGTGAGCCCAAGGGGAGAGGGGACTTATGTAATCGTCTCAATGAGGGGCTCAAATTGGGTCAGGGGGGTGAGGATGGTTTTGCGGAGGATGTCGTTTAGTCGGGGGCGGGGAGTTATGATAGGGTGAGAGGGTAGGATTTTGGGGAGACTGGTTGGAGGTGAGATATGGTAGCCAGGTTAAAGGTTCATCCGCCGCCGTCGGGGCTGCGTCCGCAGCCGAGTGATAAGTTGGCGAGACTGCCGGACCCGCCGAGGGAACCTGAAGCTATGCAGCAGATACCGTTGATCGCGTTGATTCTCTTCATCATCAAGGATTTCTTCGAGGGACGGGAGGATGTCCTGGTGGGGTCGGAGGGGTATCTGTGCAGGGAGGCGCGGACGCGCTCGGACCTGTTCGTTCCGGACATCGTGTTCGCGCAAGGGGTGAATGCGGATGTGATAGTGAATATCCAGAACGGGTATGTGATAGAGGATGTGGGCAAGCCGCCGGACCTGGTTCTGGAGGTGGCGTCGCCGAGCACGGGCAGGCGGGATTATACGGTGAAGCGGGATGGGTACGCGCGGCTTGGTGTTGGGGAGTACTGGCGCTTCGACCCGAGTGGCGGTGAGTATCATGACGCTCCGCTGGCGGGGGATCTGCTGGTGGATGGAGCGTATGAGCCAATCGAGCTGAATCGTGAGGCGGACGGCTCTATCTGGGGAAGGAGCGAGGCTTTGGGCCTGGACTTGCATTGGGTGGAGGGCGGTCTGCGGTTCTATGATTACGAGCGGGGCAGGTTTCTTCTGGACCATGGGGAGCTCAAGGCCCAGTCAGCCGATGCCGAGATGCGGGCGGACAGCGAGGCGAGACGGGCGAATAGAGAGGCCAGGGCGAGGGT
>DAOULF010000096.1:0-9796 GCA_034420555.1 Dehalococcoidia bacterium | reverse complement strand
CGAACCTGACCACCTCGTCAATCTCGTCTGCGATCTGCGAGTCTATCTCTTCAAGCTCTCCCGTGGTGATGAGTCCCTCCCCGATGGCGAGCGTCTTGAAGCGGTCAATCGGGTCGTTGATTCTCCACTCCTCCACCTCGTCCATTTCCCTGTAATTCACGGGGTCGGCCATCGAGTGTCCGCGATACCTGTACGTCATCGCCTCCAGGAACACGGGGCCGTCTCCGGCGCGAACGCGGTCAATAGCCTACGAGGTCGCTTCCCGCACGGCCAACAGGTCCATTCCGTCAACCTGCGTCGCGGGTATCTTGTAGTATTCGGCGGAGTTATATATGTCGCGCCCGGCGGCGTGGGTCATATCCACGTGCGAGCCCATGCCGTACAGGTTGTTTTCGAGCATGAAGATGACGGGCAGCTTCCAGAGCGAAGCAAGGTTGAGAGACTCGTGGAACTCTCCCTCGTTCACCGCGCCGTCGCCGAAGAACACCATCACCACGCCGTTCTGCTTCTTCATCTTGATTCCCAGGGCCATGCCCACGCCAATAGGCATCTGTCCGCCGACGATAGCGTGGCCGCCCATGAAGTGGCGTTCCGCGTCGAACAGGTGCATCGAGCCGCCCTTGCCGCCGCTGGAGCCAGTCGCCCTTCCGCAGAGTTCGGCCATGCAGGCTTTCGGGTCCATGCCCCGAGCGAGCGCGTGCCCATGGTCACGGTAGTGGGTGATGATGTAGTCCTGCGGCTCCAGGAGGCTGATAGCCCCGACCGCCACGGCTTCTTCGCCTATGTACAGATGGAGGAAGCCACGGATGAGACCTTGCATGTAGAGCCTGCCGCTGGCCTCCTCGAACCTTCTGATGAGCAGCATCTTCCGGTAGAAGTCGGCCACCTGAGCCTTGTCTATATTTATCGCTACTTTCATGGACTTCCTCAGTCGGTTGGTTCTACCGTCATTCCCACAACACCACTCGTCATTCCCGCGAAAGCGGGAACCCCGAAGGGCTCGCCGCTCGGCAATCCATTATCCCGACGCCCTCAATGTGTAAGTTAGTTAGCGCATCAGATATGGATAGCTTCTCCCTCAGCGGCGAGAGCCGCCTCCTTGAGGGTCTCGGAGATCGTCGGATGCGGATGCACCAGCCAGCCAAGCTCGGCCGTGGTCGCCTCCAGCAACTTCGTCATTCCGAGTTCGCCGAGCAATTCCGTAACCTCGGCCCCTATCATGTGCGCGCCGAGTATCTCCCCGATCTCTTCATCAACCACCAGCTTGATCATCCCCTCGGCCTCGTTCATCGCCAGCGCCTTGCCGCTGGCGGCCATCGGGAAGCGGCCCACCTTGACCGGATAGCCCTGCTCCCTGGCCTGGGCTTCGGTCAGGCCGAAGCTCGCCACCTGTGGGCGGCAGTATATGGCCCTTGGTATCTGGACATAATCCAGAGGCTGGGGATCGAGCCCTGCGATGCACTCCACGGCGGTGACTCCCTGCGCCGAAGCGACGTGCGCCAGAAGCATCTTGCCCGTGACGTCGCCTATCGCGTAGATATTCGGGACGTTGGTGCGCATCGAACAGTCAACCGGTATGAAGCCGCGCTCGGTTCGGACTCCCGTCGCCTCCAGGCCGATGCCCGAAGTGTTTCCCTGGACGCCCACCGCGACAAGTACCTTGTCGCACTCTTCCACTTGCTCTCCCTCGTCGGTTGATATGGCAACCTGCGCGGAGCCGCCGCCGACTCCGGTCACCTTCGCTTGGGCGCCGCTGACGCTCTTGATGCCCTGCCTTCTGAATGAGCGTTCGAGCTGCGCGCTTATCTCTTCATCCTCGTTGGGAATGAGACGCGGCATAAGCTCGACGATGGTCACCTCCGCGCCGTAGGAACTCCACACATACGCGAACTCGCACCCGGTCGCGCCGCCTCCGACTATCACAACCCGCGCTGGAACGTCTCTGAGCTCCAGCGCCTCGCGGCTTGTGATAACCGTCTCGCGGTCTATCGGCAGACCCGGAATGTCCCGCTGGCTCGCGCCGGTGGCTATGATGATGTTGTTCGCGGACAGGACGCTGCCGTCCTCGGCAATCCGGACGGTGTTCGCATCCTGGAGCGCTCCCGTGCCTCGGATGTGGTCCACGTTGTTCTTGCGCAGGAGCGACGCGACGCCGCGGGTCAGGCGACCGACGACCGTGCGGCTGCGGTCAATAGCCTTTCCGAAGTCGGGGTTCACCTCGCCGACGCCGATCCCGTATTCGTCGGCGTGCCGGATGATGCTGAGCACCTCCGCATTTCGGAGAAGGGCCTTCGAGGGGATGCACCCCCAATTCAGGCAGATACCGCCAAGAGCGTCCCTCTCCACGACCGCCGTCTTCATGCCCAACTGTCCGGCGCGAATAGCGGCTACATATCCCCCTGGACCTGAGCCGAGAACCAATACATCATATTCAGGCAAAAAGCGAACCTCTTGAATAGTCTTAGCGGGGTCGTCCAAACGACCGAAACTATTCTACACCATACGGGCGAGCCATAAAAGTTTCAGATAACGGTGGGGGCGTCATATATCTGGTGAGTATCTATAAGGCGGCGCGAAAGTCCTCTCTCCCCTCGGGCTCACAAGGGTATGTAAATGAGCAAAGCGGCTATCAATGTCAACAGATAGTCCCCTCTCCCTTTGGGCTCACAAGGGTAGGTAAATGAGCAAGGCTGCTATGGATGTCAACAGAAAGTCCCCTCTCCCCTTGGGAGAGGGTTAGGGTGAGGGCAAATATATACCTCTCTCAGCTCCCCTCGGGAGATGGCTAGGGTGAGGGTGATCAACCGATTTTGTGGTGCTTCCGACTTTCCAGGGTCTTTGCAAAGTTCCTCCAGGACTCTGGACCGTCATTCCCGCGAAAGCGGGAATCCAGGGGGGAGGCGTGGTCGCCCCCGGACAGCGCTGACTATGAAAAGACCCTTCCGACTTTCACTATTGGCTTGACATAGTAAGCCGATTTTGATTCCATACCGCAACCGAGTCACGAATTCAGTAATTTCTAGTCGCAAAGGACTTCACGGAGGCAGACATGATAGGTACTCTCAGAAAACTTTCGTTATTCGTCCTGTTGGGATCGGCGCTCCTGATGATTCTCGCGCTTGCATGCACGCGCGAGGTCGTTAAGGAAGTGCCCACGGAAGTGGTGGTGGAGAAGGTGGTGACTGAGACAGTCGAGGTGCCAGGCGAGACCGTGGTGGTGGAAAAAGAGGTGGTCAAAGAGGTCGAGGTACCCGGCGAGACGGTAGTGGTGGAGAAGGAAGTGGTCAAAGAGGTAATGGTGCCTGGTGAGACCGTAGTGGTAGAGAAGGAAGTGGTCAAAGAGGTAGAGGTGCCGGGCGAGACGGTAGTGGTGGAAAAAGAGGTGATTAAAGAGGTTGAAGTCATCCGGGAGGTTGAGGTTATGGCGCAGCCGGAGGGCTACGTCCACCGCGCTCTGGAGCCTTTCCCCAAGCAGGGTGGTGTGCTAAGGACCTCCTGGGGATTCATTCTCCCCCACTTCGACTACCATCAGGGGCCGTCAGGCCAGAACTGGGCGGGAACCCTGGTCAATATGTACAACGGGTTAGTCCGTCGGAATCCCAACGACGGCATGGCCTCCGTCATACCGAGCCTGGCCAGCAGTTGGGAGATAGCGCCGGACGCCAGGAGCTACACGTTCACCCTGGAGGAGAACGTTAATTTCCACGACGGTTCGCCTTTCACCGCGCAGGACGTAAAGGCGACATTCGACAGGATCATAGACCCACCCGGTCACATAGCGATTACTATCACCGACGTTTTCGGTACGGTTGATAGTGTAGAGACGCTTGACGACTACACCGTGAAGTTCAATCTCAAGCAGCCCTCGGCCTGGCAGTTCGGAGCGTTCGCTCTGCCCGCCCCGACGATCTACGCCAAGCACACACTGGAGGAGTACAACCAGGACCTGAGAACGATCTCCATGAGCGAGACGCCGGGGACCGGGCCATTCATGTTCGGTGAGTTCGTCGAAGGCGAATACCTGCACCTGGAGGCCAACCCGGACTACTGGAACGAAGAGTTGCCTTACCTTGACGGCATCAGGCACCTTCACGTTCCAAACGGCACAGACAGGGCGATTGCGGTCATAACGGGAATAACCGACTTTAGCTGGAATGTCTCGGTTGACGGACATAACGAGGCGCTCAGCAGAAGCGACATTGTAGAGACCGTGCAGGTCCCCAACACCGGTGGAGGGCACGCCTTCTTCAATATGAGCAAGCCGCCGCTGGATGATGTGCGTGTGCGTCGCGCGATGTTCCTGTCTCTCAACCGACACGACATGGGCGCGGTCAACCAGGGCAACTTCCAGCTTGCCAGGTGGTTCCCGTCTTCTGCGGAGGGCGTAACGCCTCGGGCCGTCAATGAGACACTGCCGGGATACCGTGCCGACAACAGCGAGGACGTGGCAGAGGCCCGACGACTGCTGGCAGAAGCGGGCTATCCCAACGGTGAGGGTTTCCCCGAACTGGAGATGGTCTCGCAGGGTGGTGTCGCTGACGAAGCGTTCATTGACATGATGAAGCGCAACCTGAACATTGATATCAGGCTCAACGCGGTGGAGCGGGGTCTGGTTCCGGGCCACCTCGAAGGGGATTTCGAGATAGTTCGCTACCTAGTCTGGATAAACCACCTTCGCAACCCCACCCCGTACCTGAAAACGATGTATGTGACCGGCGCGTCTCAGAACTGGGGCGGTTACTCAAACCCTGAACTGGATAGCCTGGTTGACATGATGGACGGGGAGCTGAACGCTTCCGCTCTTGGGGCCCAGGTGAAGCAGGTCCAGGAAATGCTGGACAACAACCCGCCGGGGGTCCTGTACGACTTCGGCAACCACCGCATGGTCTGGGGCAATCACGTCAAGGGTATGCCCTTCCGAATACGGATTCAGGCTATCTGGGACCGCCTGGACACAGTCTGGCTGGACCAGTAGATCAGCGCGACATCTCAGCAGACAAGGTGAGCGGAATTCATTCGACTGAGTTCCCCTCACCTTGGCGTTGAATGGTCTCCGAACTGGTACCGCGACACTTCAGTTGTGATGGATATTCAGATTCCGATTTATTCCCTCTCCCTCTGCGAGAGGGTTAGAGCCTGCCCCGTACAGCGATACGGGGGTGAGGGTAGATAAGCCGTCAATCCAAAGATGTTGAACCACTTGTTGACACGGTGAGGTGCTATGCAACAGTACATAATGCGACGCATTCTCCTCGCTATTCCCACGCTCATCGGGGTATCCATCCTCATATTCCTGGTGATGCGCGTTCTTCCGGGCGACCCCTTGCAGGCCATGGTGGACGACGAGTCCGGTCCGACCTCCTACACCGAGGCGCAGAAAGAGGTGATACTCACCTCCCTCGGACTGAACAGGCCGCTTTACCAGCAGTACCTAAGCTGGATGCTTGATATAGCCAGGGGAGACCTCGGATTTTCATTCTGGCGTGACACCCCCATACGGGAGACCATTCAGAGAAGAGGGCCGATTACGGCGGAGATCGGCATATTCGCCGTAATCATATCGTGGGTAGTTGGGCTTCCGGTGGGTGTCATCGGTGCCCTGTGGCGAAACTCGTTCACGGACTATGTTTCGCGATTCACGGTCACGTTCTTCCTCGCCGCCCCCAGCTTCTGGCTCGGTCTGGGCTTTATACTGATTACCGTAATCTTCTTCACGTGGCGCCCGCCCATCACACTGGTACAGATATGGGAAGATCCGTGGCGCAACCTCCAGATGACCCTCCCGCCGGCGATTGCGGTGGGCTTGGGAATGGCGGCCATCATAGCCAGGATGAGCCGAGCCACGCTGCTCGAAGTATTCAGAGAGGACTATGTCCGCACCGCGCGCGCAAAGGGGATGGGAGAGCAGAAGGTCGTGTGGCGACACGTGATGAGAAACGCGATGCTCCCCGTAATTACGGTGTCCGGCCTTCAACTTGCCAATATGCTGGGAGGCTCGGTTGCGGTCGAAAAGGCATTCTCGGTACCCGGCCTCGGCGCCGCGCTGGCGCAGGCTATGAGCGACCGCGACTGGATGGTGATTCAGAACCTGGTCCTCCTGTTCGCGGTCATCTTCGTAGTGATTAACCTGATCGTGGATCTCGCCTACGCGCTGATAGACCCACGCATCCGCTTCCGATAGCCGTCAATCGTCCTGGGGGATATTCCAGTGGAGTCCAACAACACTTACATACCCGGTGAACGCCGGGAGTTGACGCGGATTTCCGTGGTATCGGCCATCTTTATGGCTGTCAGGCGATTCACGGCCACCTCACCCATTGGGGCGATTGCCGTAGCCTTCCTCATACTAGTGGTTCTCGTGGCTGCGCTGGCCGACTTTGTAGCGCCGTATCCACCGCTCGAAGCCAACTACTCCCTGCTTCGCCATCCCCCATCCGCTAGTCACCCGATGGGGAACGACTTCTTGGGCAGGGACGTGCTCACGCGACTCATGTACGGAGCGCGGACATCGCTGCTCGTGGCGTTCGCCGCCGTGGCCATCGGCAAGTCAATAGGCTTTTCCTGGGGCATCGTATCTGGCTACATGGGGGGACGGTTCGACCTTATTACACAGCGAATCGTCGAGATACTGCTCGCTTTTCCTGGCATCATCCTGGCCCTCATGCTCCTGGTAGCCCTGGGAAGCGGCGTAGTCACGGTCATCATCGCTATCAGTATCGGTGGAGTAGCAGGCTCGACCAGGGTTATCAGGTCGGTGGTGCTGTCCGTTAAGGAGATGCCATACGTTGATGCGGCTCGCGCCATCGGGGCGACTCATCTTCGCGTCATGCTTCTGCATGTCGCGCCCCAGTGCATCGCGCCCGCAATGGTTGTTGCCAGCGCAAGCTTGGGAGGCGCGATCTTCGCTGAAGCGGCATTGAGCTTCCTTGGATTGGGTGTGCCTCCTCCCAGCCCTAGCTGGGGCAATATGCTGAACTCGGCATCCAACGAGTTCCTCAATCCGCTATGGTGGATGGTAGTATTTCCCGGCATGGCTATAACTTTCACGATTCTCGCTTTCAACCTTTTCGGCGACGCGCTCAGGGACCACCTGGACCCGAAGCTGCGCGGCGGCCTCGACTAACCCGGAGGACTTACACCCATGGCAAACAACGGCAACTCACAGAACGGCGCCCGGCGCCCGAACATCCTCTATATCGAGTCTGACCAGCATAATCCCAACATATCCGGCTGCTATGGCGAAGATACCGTCCGCACTCCGAACCTGGACGCGCTCGCCGCGCGCGGGACGGTTCTCACGAACGCCTATTGCGCCTCACCCATCTGCGTGCCCTCACGCATGTCCATGCTGACCGGACAATATCCTTATGAAAACGAGGTCTGGTGCAACACCCAGATACTGAATTCGGCGATCCCGACCTACGCCCACGCGATGGGCGCGGCGGGCTATCGCCCCGTGCAAATCGGCAGGCTTCACTTCGTAGGCTCAGACCAGCTTCACGGGTTCGCGGAGCGATACGTTGGAGATCACAGTCCGAACCACATGGGCAGCCTTCACCCTGTTGATCACGGCGAGCTTGAGGGTACAGCCGGACCTCAGCGAGTAGCCCTGGAGAAGTCTGGCTACGGCCAGAGCGCCTACGAAGTACATGACGAATACGTCACAGCCGCCACGGTGGACTATATCAACAGGCTGGGCATCAGGAAGCGCTCCGGCTTCGAGGTCGAGCCATTCTCCCTGTCAGTCGGGATGATGCTTCCTCACCAGCCATTCGTGGCCCGCAAAGAGGACTACGACGAGTACGCCGGCAAAGTCCCAATGCCCCGGATACGGGAACCGTACTCTGACAAACTCCACCCGTACTTCCAGTGGTGGAGGAATAGGACAGGCATCGAAGACGTCTCGGACGAAGAGATCATGCGCTGTCGCACCGCGTACTGGGCGCTCGTGACCCGCACCGACGCGCTTATCGGCGAGATGCTGGACGCTCTCAGGCGCAACGGATTCGAGGACGACACGATGGTCATATACACGACCGACCACGGCGAGCAGGTGGGCGAGCACGACCTGTGGTGGAAGCAGACATTCTACGAAGACTCGGCGCGCGTTCCGGCCATCGTCTCCTGGCCTGCGGGTCTGCCCCAGGGAGGACGATGCGACCGCGTAATCAACCAGTTCGACCTGAACGCGACGATGCTGGAGGCAATCGGCGCGCCGCCGCTGCCGCGCTCGAACGGTCGGAGCCTTATAGACCTGCTGAGGGACCCCGATGGTACGCAATGGGAGGATGTTGCCTTCTCCGAATTTGTCATGTACGCCCAGAGGGACGGGCTGCCTTTCGATGTACACTCTCCTCCCGACGGGTCGGTGCAGCGAATGGTCCGCTATGAGGAGTGGAAACTCAACTACTACCATGGCATGAGACCACAGCTCTTCAATCTGGCGGAAGACCCTCAGGAGCTGAACGATCTGGCCGAGGACCCTGCTTACGCCAATATCAGGGATGAACTCGTCGAGCGTGTCCTGGACGGGTGGGATCCGGACGAGGTCACCCGCAAGATGGCCGCGGCTCAGCGTGACGAGCAGATCATGAGGGAGTGGGCGGAAACCGTGGACCCACCCGACACATACAGGTGGGACCTGCGTCCTGAGATGGACTACGTGGACGGGCCTTAGAGATAGTATCTATGCTCTCGGAAGTTTCTCGTAAGACTACACATTCGTGCGTTGCATACGCTATAATACGAACATAGAAACTAATTGAGGAGCGCGTCCGGCCATGATTCTGAACCTCGGCAGACATAAATGCCAAGTTATGCTGGCCCAAAATCGGAGGGATGAAAAATCCCCCCCAAAGCTAACGCAGGTGATTAACAGGTGGATTTCTGGTGTTCTAATCGCCTGTTGCCTACCTGTCGGTTACCAGTTAAACCACCTGTTGCCACCTGTCGCTTTATAAACGAAAGTATATGACCGGGCGAATTCGTCCATAGGAGAACACGATGACGACACGAACTCCCACGATTGACTCGCAGGTCCACGCCTACGAGCGCGACCGCCCGGAACGCCCCTGGCAAGGTCACCTGACAGGGCCGGAAGAGGTAACCGGCGACGACATGGTGGCCGCGATGGATGCGGTCGGCGTGGATGGCGCGCTGCTGGTCTCGCCGTACTCCATGTACCGATACGACGCCAGCTATGCTCTGGAGGTTTACGCGAAACATCCGGGCAAATTCGGCCTGATAAGGCCGTTCGACCCTGAGTCCGACACGATAGAGGACGACATGGCCGAGTGGGCCGGAACGCCCGGCGTGGTCGGAGCGCGCATCATGCTCAGCTACGGCAGCTACGAAGCTGACCATCCGGGCCTGAATCGTATTCTTGCCGCCGGAGCCCGGGCGGGCGTGCCGATCAACATTATGAGTTCTGGCCATCTGCCGCTGCTGCGCGAACTCGCCCTGAGAAATCCAAGTACCCAGATAGTCATAGACCACCTCGGAATACCCCAGCCCTTCGAGCCGCCCGCGCCGCCTGAACCCTTCGCCGACCTGGACAGCGTTCTCTCCATGGCCAACCTGGACAACGTGGCAATCAAGATATCCGGGGCCTGCACACTCTCCCATGAGCCGTTCCCCTACCCGGACATCTGGGAGCCGCTAGGGAAGATATTCGAGGCGTTCGGCCTGGAGCGGTGCATGTGGGGCACAGACTGGACCAGGGCCGTAAACCTGCTGAACTACGAGCAGGGCGTGGAGGCGTTCCGCGTTACGGATAGCCTCAGCGATTCGGAGCGCG
>DAOULF010000095.1:0-13196 GCA_034420555.1 Dehalococcoidia bacterium | reverse complement strand
TGAGAGTCTGTCCCCAGGGCACATCCAGGTCAACGCCGCGCAGGACCCGTGTCCGTCCAAACGACTTGACGATTCCACGTATGCGGACGGCGTAATCCGCGTTCGCGTCCGTCCCTGGGCCGTTGTCGCTCCTATCGTCCAGCTTGCAGCTCCCACTCTTCCCTGAGTATCCCGTAGTGGACCATATCTGCGCGTTTCTCCGGGTTTGCCGGATTGGGTGGCTCCTGACTCCTCAGAATTCCTTCCCGCTTCATGCCGAGCTTCTCCATCACTCTCCACGACTGCTTGTTCTGTATGTCGGCCCTGGCGCTCACCTTAACAAGATCGAACTCCTCAAACGCCCAGTTTATGACAGCGGCAACCGCTTCCACCATCAATCCCTTGCCCCAATGCTTTCTGGCGATACTGTAACCAAGCTCCGAGGTCACATTGTCAGCGTTCATTCTGATCTGTACGGTACCAATGACCGTATCTTCTAGGCTGACAGCGAAAGTAGGGTGGGTATCCCATGAGACCAGGAAACTCATGGCAACATGAGTTTCAGCGTGCTTGTATTCGTAGGGCGAGGGGATCGGCAGGTAGGGAGCCCATTCAGGATCACTAGCGTATGTGTACACGTCGTCCGCGTCTGTTAGCCTGAACGGGCGCAGCAGAAGTCGCTCGGTTCTTATCTCAGTCGGCTCAGCCATCCAAATTGACCCCCAATCAGAAGTATATCTATAATCCCATAATCACCCATTCACGGACAAACAAACCGAATCGTTGCAAGAACCGGGGGTATAGGATGGCCACGATAGAGCAACTTCAGCGGCAGTACGAAAGCCTGAACGATATTCACGTTCAACCCACCCGCACCGAGGAAGACATAGATCCCGGCAGTCTGCTCGCCTTCGACTACGACTACCCTGACAGCGGCGCCGAGGTCGTCATAGACACAGACGAGTTCACCGCCGTCTGCCCCTGGACAAATCTGCCCGACTTCGGCGAACTCACCATAAGCTACGTACCCGACCGACTCTGCATCGAGCTCAAGTCCCTGAAATACTACCTGCTCAGCTACACCGGCGTCGGAATCGTCCAGGAACACGCCGCCAACCGCATCCTGAACGACCTCTTCGCCCTCTGCGACCCGCGCAGAATGACCATCGCGCTCGACTACAAAGTGCGCGGCGGCCTGCACACTGCCGTAACCGTCAGCCGCGAAAGAGACTGAACCTGGCTCATCTTACGCCTGGAAGTAGGGTATAATGCGCCCCAGGGGAGTAAGAGTATGTCAGCCGAACTAATTGCAATCATCGTGATGGGTATTTCAATCACAGGCTTGATTCTAGTATCTCTACATAGAATGGAGGGGAGGATCAGCAGGCGAATAGACGATGTTGATAAGCGTCTGGACTCGATTGACGCTCGTCTGAGAGCCGTCGAACAGGGTCAGGCTGAGCTCAAGGCTATCGCAACTGAACACGACGCTCGGTTTGACTCGATTGAACGGCGTTTCGACTCGGTCGACGGACGTGTGGACTCGATTGACGCCCGCCTGCGAACGGTCGAGCAAGGTCAGACTGAACTCAAGGCCGGCCAGTCTGAACTCAAGAATATCGCCACTGAGCATGGCCTGAGTTTTGACTCGATTGACGAACGCCTGCGAGCGGTAGAGCGTGGTCATTCCGAGATCCTTGGCAGTGTCAGTACCATGAACCAGGTCGTCCTCGCTACTCTGCAAAGACAGCTTGAAGGCGAGCCAGTCGGAGCCGACTAATCCCATAGCCCATCTCCCAAGGAGGACCAACATGAGACTAGAAGGCAAAGTCGCCCTGATTACAGGCGGGGCCAGGGGCATGGGGGCCGCCGAGGCCAAACTCTTCTCCCGCGAGGGCGCGAAGGTTGTCATAGCCGACGTCCTCGAGGAAGAGGGACGCCAGACCGAGGCCGAAATCAACGAGACGGGCGGTGACGCCATCTTCGTCCGACTCGATGTTACTCAGCAGTCCGAATGGGACGCCGCCATCAGCCGCGCGATAGAGCAGTTCGGAAAGCTCGACATAGTCGTCAACAATGCAGGTATCGCCTACAGGAACTCCATCGAAGACACCACAGTCGAAGCCTGGGACCGCGTGATGGACATCAACGCCAAGGGAGTCTTCTTCGGAACCAAGGCCGCCATAGCCCAGATGAAAGAGCAGGGGACAGGTGGCTCCATCGTGAACATATCCTCCATCAGCGGCAACATCGGACAGGACACGGTGAGCGCGGTGTACAACGCCTCCAAGGGTGCAGTCCGCATCTTCACTAAGTCCGCAGCCGTCCAGCACGCCGCCGACGGCATCCGCGTGAACACGATACATCCAGGGCCGATAGAGACGCCGATGACTGCCGACGGACGCGCCAACGCCCAGCGCATAGGCGACTACACCGTCGCCGACAACACCCCGATGGGACGCTACGGCAAGCCGGAGGAAGTCGCGTATGGCGCGCTCTTCCTCGCCTCCGAAGAGTCCTCTTACGTGACCGGGTCGGAGATAATCATAGACGGCGGGTACACGGCCCAATAGCAGATGCCGTCCATACCTCAGATCAGCTTCCGCGAGCTGGCGGAACGCTATTCAGTAATCCTGTTCGACGCCTACGGAGTCCTGGCCGGCTCGAATTCTATCGCGCCGGAGGCTCCCGACGCCATCGGGCTGCTCCACCAATTGGGCAAGCCCTACTTCGTTCTCACCAACGATTCGTCCGCCTTAGCCGAGACCAGGGCCGCCAGCTATGAATCGCTGGGACTTCCGATAGACAAGTCCCGGATTATAACGTCGGGAAGCCTGCTCACCAGATATTTTGCCGAACACGACCTCGCCGATTCGCGCTGCGTGGTGCTTGGCCCGCCGGATAGTCTCCGCTACGTCGAGGCTGCTGGCGGCCACGTCGTGCCATACGACGCCGATTTCGACGCGCTCGTAGTAGGCGACCAGTCAGGATTCCCCTTCCTCGAAGCCGCCGACACCGTTCTAAGCGCGCTGTTCAGGAAGATTGACGCAGGTGAAACGGTGCGTCTCATCCTGCCCAACCCTGACCTCATCTATCCCGAAGGCGACGGATTCGGATTTGCCAGCGGCTCGGTCGCCATGATATTCGAGTCCGCCCTCGCCCTTCGCTACCCCGACCGGCCCGGCCTGCGTTTCACGCGGCTCGGTAAGCCTCATCCTGCCATATACAGGGAAGCGTTCAGGCGCAGCGGCACGATGGACATGGTGATGATAGGCGACCAGGTAGAGACAGACATCAAGGGCGCGAACGACTTCGGGATAGCCTCCGCACTCATCAGCACCGGCATTTCGGGCTATGACGTGTCGCTACTACCCGAATCCCAGCGTCCCAGCTACCTCATCGAATCCCTGGCTATCTAGGCTCGATGCTAGTCCGCCGCCGTCTCCTCTATCTCCACAGGGTTGTAGCACGCCAGCGTATGACCGGCTTCCACTTCGAGCAGCGGCGGCCTGGGACTCGTGCGACACTCCACCGTTGCCTTGGTGCAGCGATGCAGGAACGGGCACTGGTCGGGCGGGTCCAGCATCTGCGGAGGCGCGCCCGTCATCGGCTGAAGCCTCTGGCCCGCGGCGTCCAACCTGGGCACCGACTGGAACAGGCCCGACGTGTACGGGTGCATCGGGCGTCGGAACAGCGTTACGGTGTCCGCGAACTCGACCACGTAGCCACCGTATATCACCGCCACCTTCTCCGCCATCTGCGCGATCACTCCCAAGTCGTGAGTAACCAACATGATGGCCGTCTTGCTCTCTTGCCGGAGTTCGCGCATTCTCTGGAGAATCTCCGCCTGGAGCGTTACGTCCAGGTTAGATGTCGGCTCGTCGGCTATCAGCACTCTTGGTCGCAATGCTACACCAATCGCCATCATTACGCGCTGCGCCATTCCGCCGCTTAGCTGAAACGGATACCTGTTGAGCATACCCCCGGCGTCGGGTATCCCCATATTGGAGAGAAGATCAACCGCGATGTCTCGCGCCTGCCGCTTGCTCATGCCGGTGTGCTCCAGCATTAGCTCCTCGACCTGCTTGCCGATAGTGATGACCGGATTCAGCGCCGAAGTCGCGTCCTGGAACACGAGTGAGATCTCCCGTCCCCGAATATGGCGCATCTCGTTGTCCCTGATCCGAAGAAGGTCGCGTCCCTCGTACAGTATCTCGCCGCCCACCACCTTTCCCGGGAACGGCACCAGCCGCATGATGGACAGCGCGGTCATCGTCTTTCCGGACCCGCTCTCTCCCATCACGCCCAGAACGCTGTTCTCCTCCAGCGACAGCGACACGCCGTTCACCGCCTTCACCACCCCCTCGCGGGTGGCAAAGTAGGTATGAAGGTTTCGTATCTCCAAAAGTGGCGGCATTACTCAGTTGCCCTCAAGATTCCACTAAATCAATACGCCCGCGTCACGAAAATCCCCTCTAAATCCCGATTCAGACAATCACCCCGCCGCCTGCGACATCCCAAACTCGACGCGCTTGGGCTGCCGACCCTTGTCCAGAACCACCGGCTTGAACCGCCCCGCCTGCAACTCCACTATTAGATCGTCCAGGCACGTGATTCTTCTCTCGAACTCCGTCGCGTAGGTGCCGATGTCCTCCAACTTGTGCGCGTCGCTCGCTCCGGTGCCCGGCAGCCCGAACCAGTCGGCCAGGTCGTGGCTGAAAGAGTTCTCCTCCGGCAATCCGCGCCCATTCAGCAATTCCACCGCGTTCACCATGTCGAACACTCCGTTCCGAGACGCCCGCTCCAGCATCTCGCGGTACGCCTCCGCGTCAACATCCGCCCCCTTCCGATACGTTCTTCGGTACGGATGCGCCACCACCATCGCCCCGTTCTCCCTGTCCAGCTTGTCCTTCACGAACCCCGCCCTGTGCATCCCGAAGATGTACCGCCGCAGCCCATATACCAGCAGATGTCCCTCCTCCGTCGTAACCTCGCAGCCCGGCAGAACCAGAAAGTTGTGCCTCTTCGACAGGTCCTCCACCTCCCGGTGGTCCCAGAACCCGTCGTGGTCCGTAATGCAAACCCCGTCCAGCCCTATGCGCTTAGCCTCTTCGATAAGCTCATCCGCATCAATGAAACTATCAACCGAAGTCGGGTAGGTGTGAGTATGAATGTCTATTATCAACGGCGTCCGCTTGCAGTCCTGATTTCCTGATTCCCGACCAATTCTAACATAACTACACACTCAGTCCGCCGGCGATGTTCGCGCGCCGAACTACTCGGCATTGGCAGTAGGGCGGAGGGGACTACACCGATATTATGTTGAGACCGCGCAGCCTTCCAAAGTGCCTGCGGTTATTGGTAAGCAGAGTAAGATTATGGCGAATGGCCGTAGCTCCTATCAGTAGGTCCATATCGCCGATGGGTGTGCCGACGGCTCTCAGACGAACACGCTCTCTGGCGAATATGAGACAGACGACCTCATCCAGTGGTACGACTTCCACGAAATCCAGAAATGCTCTGAGTACACGCTCGTCTTCCCGATATGTATCCGATCCGAAAACTCCGTCGAAGAGTTCAGCCAGCGACACGATGCTGAGACCAATGCCCCCCGGCAGAAGACCGTTGAAATGATCAACCACTCTTGGAACCGCGTGCAGGTAATCTATGACCCAATCCGTATCTACGATATACCGCATCCCGGCCATCAGAGAATCGGTCTCTCTCGCGAACCGCTAAGGCGCGCCTCGTAGAGCGTCCGTTTGAGTTCTTCCGGGTCATGATGCCCTTTCCAGCCACCGGCGGCGGACATGGTTCTCTCCATCCGTTCCTGGTCCGAGTTCCGAGATTGGACGTCTATCTCAACAGACAACTCCGCGCCCTCATCTATGTCGAGGCGTTCGAGCGGTACTATATGACCGTCAGAGAATTTAGCTCTTACCTTCATTATCATAGTCTTGCCTTTCTGAGCGACGCTTCCAGCCGGTATCGTAGAACAGGAATTACCATGATCTCCCTCAGCCGGAAAATTGGGCGGGCGTCTGTAGTCGCATAGCAAAGCCCACCATCCGCGATTCTTCTCCAATTCTAGCACACCCCCGTCGTCCCTGAGCCTCGCATCCCAAACCACTCGCCGCTCGGCGCAAAGGCACGCTTTTTTCAAACTCTCTCAAATCGTCAGAAATTGAGTTGTATCGTATCAAGTCTATTGCTACAATTTAATCATATATCCTCACCTGTATGGATAATTGATAACTCAAAACTGACCATCGAAAGGGAACTCACCATGGTACTACGTCCCGAAAACTTCACCGAGCAGGCCCGCGAAGTCCTCCGCGAGTCCCAGGAAATCATGCGCCGCTACCGCCATGCCCAGTGGGACGCGGAGCACATTCTGATGGCGCTCCTCCAACAGGAGGAAGGCACTCCGGCCGCCATGCTGAACGAGCTGGAAGCGTCGGCGGACGCCATGCGCGCCAGGCTTCACGCGCTGCTGGACACCGCGCCCAAGCTCGCGCGCGAGTCCAACCAGGTCTTCATGACACCCAGGGCCGACCGCGCCCTCGCCCGCGCGAAGGCCGAAGCCGACCGCTTCAACGACGAGTTCGTAAGCTCCGAGCACCTCCTGATAGCCATGACCCAGGAGGAGGGCGGCCCCGTTGCATACGTGCTCAGGGAGTTCGGCATAGACACCGAAAAGGTCTATCAGGCCCTCCAGAAAGTGCGCGGCTCTCACAGGGTGACCGACGAAAGGGCCGAGAGTCGCTACGGCGCGCTCCAGCGTTACACGATTGACCTGACCGAGCTTGCCACCGGCGGAAAACTCGACCCGGTTATCGGGCGCGAGGTCGAGGTACACCGCGTCATGCAGACGCTCATCCGGCGCACCAAGAACAACCCCGTCCTGATAGGCGGCGCGGGTGTCGGCAAGACAGCCATCGCCGAGGGACTCGCACAGTCCATCGTTTCAGGCGACGCGCCCGAGGAACTCAGGGACAGGCGTGTTCTCTCGCTCGACATGGGCGCCCTGGTCGCAGGAGCCAAGTTCAGGGGCGAATTCGAGGAACGCCTCAAGTCCGTCATGGACGAGATACGTGAGGCCCAGGGCGAAATCATCCTGTTCATAGACGAGCTTCACACCGTTGTCGGAGCAGGGGCCGCCGAAGGCTCCATTGACGCCTCCAACATGATGAAGCCCGCCCTCGCTCGTGGTGAACTCCAGGCCATCGGAGCCACCACCGAGGACGAGTACCGCCGTTACATCGAGCGCGACGCCGCGCTCGAAAGACGCTTCCAGCCCGTCCTGGTAGAGGAGCCGGACGCCGAAATCGCCGTGGAGATGCTGAAGGGACTGCGCCCCAAGTACGAGGCGCACCACAAGGTGAAGATAACCGACGAGGCTCTCGAGGCCGCCGTGAACCTCAGTCAGCGTTACATCTCGGACAGGCTTCTGCCCGACAAGGCAGTGGACCTCATAGACGAGTCCGCGTCACGGCTTCGCATAGACGCCCAGGCGCGTCCATCCGACCTGATAGAGACCGAGACCCGTATCCAGCGGCTCGAGGACGAAGAACTCGCCGCATCCCAGCGCGCCGAATACGAGCAGGCCGCCCAACTGCGCTCCGAGCGTATGCGCCTCGTCGAGGAGTGCGACGCTCTGCGCGCCCAGACTCCCGACTCGGAGGTGGAGATGGTTGTCACCCCCGAGCAAATCGGCAGGCTGATAGCCACCTGGACCGGCATCCTCGTTGACCGCCTGCTCGAGAGCGAGGCGGAAAAGCTGCTACACATGGAGGAGCGTCTGCACGAGCGTGTCATCGGCCAGGAGGAGGCGATTGTCGCCGTCTCCGACGCCGTGCGTCGCGCCCGCGCCGGTCTGAAGGACCCTAAGCGGCCCATCGGCAGCTTCATATTCCTCGGCCCGACCGGGGTAGGGAAGACCGAACTCGCCCGCTCTCTCGCCGAGTATCTATTCGACGACGAGCAGAACATGGTGCGTCTCGATATGTCGGAGTACATGGAGAAGCACACCGTCTCACGTCTCATAGGCGCGCCTCCGGGATACATCGGTTTCGACCAGGGCGGTCAGCTCACCGAGGCAGTGCGCCGCCGCCCGTTCCGTGTCATCCTGTTCGACGAGATCGAAAAGGCCCACCCCGACGTGTTCAACATCCTGCTCCAGATCCTGGAGGACGGACGCCTGACCGACGGCCACGGCAGGACTGTGGACTTCCGCAACACGCTCGTCATTATGACAAGCAACCTCGGGACCGGCTCAGACCCGGTCACGCAGGTCGGCTTCCTGCGCGACTCCAACGGAGGCGACAGGGAACGCCGTCACGCCGCTGTCGAGGAAGCGCTCAAGCGCGCCTTCAGGCCCGAGTTCCTAAACCGCATAGACGCTACCATAGTCTTCGATCCGCTTACCGAAGAGCAGATCCGCCATGTGGTGGACATCAGCGTGTCCGAGGTGGCGAACCGCCTGTCCGAGCACGGTGTAACCATCGAACTCACCGACGCCGCCCGCGACTGGCTCGCCCGCGAGGGATACGACAGGACATTCGGCGCGAGGCCGCTCCGTCGCGCTGTCCAGCGCTTCATAGAAAACCCGCTCTCGCGCAAGATACTCGCCCGCGAGTTCACAGAGGGAGACCGCATCACCGCTGACACAACCCAAGACGGCTCGGAGCTGGGGTTTTCCAAAGTCGTCCGTGAACCGGAGTTCGCAACCGTGTAGCCATCCATAGCACATACGCGCTATAATCCAGAGACGGCCCACCCAGGCCGTCTCTTTCGATTCAGGCAGCTATGACTGTCCGCTTACATAGTGGCGACCATGATCCTGTATAATCGTTCGGTCAGAACAGGGGAAACACATGGCAACCATCAATACCATAGACGATTTTCTGCGGATAGTTCGTGAAAACGAAGAGTACCGCGCCGCGCTGAGGCGCGAGTTGCTCACCAGCGACCTGCTGGCGCTGCCTGCCCAGTTCGCAGAGATGCTTGAGACCCAGAACGAGTTGCGTGAGACCCAGAACAGGATACTCGCTGAGCAGGAAGAATCCCGCCGGACCCAGAACCGGATACTCGCCGAACAGGAAGAAGCTCGCCAGACTCGGAACAGGATACTGGCTCATATAGATGAGTTGCGCGAGACCCAGAACGGACTGGGCGAGACCCAGAACGATTTGCGCGATACTCAGAACAATTTGCTTGAGACCCAGAACGATTTGCGTGATACTCAGAACAATTTGCTTGAGACCCAGAACGAGATACTACGGCGTCTTGACAACGTAGAAGAGCACAACAGGCGTCTTAGCAACGACTTCGGAGCTTTCCGGGGCAACTATGCCGAGTCCGCGGCTGTGAAGAACGCCGCCGACATAGCCATCATGCTGAACGAATCCAAATCACTGGGAATAGATGAGACCTCCGTAAGAGTCCTCTCCGGCGATGACCTGCGCGCGCTGGCAAGGAAGTACGGCTCCGAGAAACTCACTAACATACCGCTGGAACAGAGGCGGAGCTTCTATAGGGCCGACCTTGTAATGGAAGTCGCCAAGTCGGATGGAACAACCTTCTATATCGCAGTGCAGGCTTCCTACACCTGCAACGGCAGAGATACCGCCAGAGCATTGACTCACGCTGAACTTCTGACCAGGTTTACCGGACAAGAGGCATGGCCCGTTATTGCCGGAGTGCGCCTGGACAGACTCATTCAACCTGCAATTGATGATGGACAGATCTTCTGGTATCCCTTGGAATACGATGACATGGAACCATCAGAACCTCTGTAGAGCAGAGCCGGCGCTATTCCCCTTCCCCCTCCTTCGCCTCCCGATCATCCTTCCCCACCAGCCCCGCGTACAGCACACCCGCTATCAGGCCGAACAGATGCCCCTCCCACGATACGCCTTCCTGTATGGGCAGCACGCCGAATATGATAGTCCCGTACACTGCTATCACCGCGATGGAGATCAGGATAGAACTCAGGCTGCGCTCATACAGCCCCCGCGCCGTCAGGTATCCGAAGTACCCGAACACCAGCCCGCTCGCCCCGATGTGGATGCCGTACTCTGTCACTATCCCTGCTGTCAGCCATACCAAGGCGCCCCCCACAAAAGCGATGAACACCGACGACCAGAACAGTCTGCCATGTCCGCGCAGAGAAATCAGGCCGCCAAGCACCACCAGAGGCCCCGTATTCGATAGCAGATGGCTGAAGTCGCCGTGCAGGAACACGCTCAGAGGAATCCCGCGCAGCCCTGTGGTGTTGCGGGGCAGAATCCCGTACTGGTCCAGGTTCAGGTTGGTCAGCGCGTCCGCTATCTCCACCACCCACAGCGACGCCACAAATATCAGAAGCCAGAAGAAAGCGTGCATATATCCATCCCACTATGAATCTTGTCTTAGCCTGCTCAGCATTATACGCGATTCTCTCAGCCCACCGAATCGCAGCCTCGCAAGCCCCTTCAGGTCCTCGTATGCCGTGCTGATAATCCTTACCCTGCTGTCCGGGTCGTCCACCCACCGAACTGGTACTTCCGCCACGCTGTACCCGTTCTTCTCACACAGTATCAGAAGCTCTGTGTCGAAGAACCAGCCCGTGTCTTTCACCAGCGGCAGTACCTCCTCCACCGCTCTGCGTCCCACCGCTTTGAACCCGCACTGCGCGTCCTGGAATCCGGTCAGGAACATCGTCCTGAATATCAGGCTGTAACAGCGCGAAATGAACTCGCGCTTCGGCGACCGGCCTATCACCTGCGCTCCGCGCTTCAGCCGTGACCCTATTGCGACGTCATGCCCGCTCTCCGCCACGGCCTCCACCAGCGGCGGCAGGTACGTAAGGTCGGTGGACAGGTCCATGTCCATGTAGGCCACCACGTCCGCGTCGCTCTGCGACCAGGCGTGTTTCAGTGCTCGCCCGCGTCCGCGCTGCTCCAGGCGCAGGTACTCGACCCGACCGCGCTCCAAGGCGAGCCTGCGCCCGATCTCAGGCATCGCGTCCGTGGACCCGTTGTCCGCGATCATGATTCGCCAGTCGTACTCGCTCATATTCTCCCGCATGAAAGCGGACAGCGTTTGCACGGTGTTCTCCAGTCCCGCCTCCTCATTGAGTCCGGGCAGTACGACATCGAGTTTGAGCATGGTTTCAGACAGTCCTGATTTGTGTTATGAGTATTGTCGCAATTCGAGGAAAAAAAGAGTCTCTCGACCGAACGTCCCGACAGAATAGGAGCATACTATGAAGATTACAGACTTGAAAGTTTGGGTTACAAGGCCGGAGCGGCAGGGACGTTCATTCGTCTTCTTCAGGATAGACACCGACGAGGGCGTATCAGGAATCGGCGAAGCGACCAGTTCGGGCGCGGCGGCAGCGTCATCGTAGGCAACATGGCCCGATTTCTGCGAGACTCCACCGCCAGCGAGGACTTCCGCGAGTCCCTGGTCGGTGAGGACCCGCAGTACATAGACCGAATCTGGCACAAGCTGTATCGCCGGTTTACCGGCGGTGGGGGATTCGGAGGCTTCGTGACCACCCTTCTCAGCGGCATTGATATAGCTCTTTGGGACAAGTCATGAATCGTCCCATATACGAGTTGTTCGGAGGCCCCGTTTGGGACGACGTTCCGATGTACACCCATGTCGCTCCCGGAGATCCCGACCGCGCAGCCGCTCAGGCCAGGGAGCTTGCCGACGAGGGCTTCACCGCCCTCAAGACCGACCCCCTTCATGCCGGAGGTGAGGCAGCGCCATCGCCGCTACATGAAGGGTGAGATTTCTCCCGCAGGCGCGGCGCTCGGAGCGGATACCATCGCCGCGATGCGCGAGGCCATCGGCCCGGATGTGGAAATCCTGATTGACGCGCACGGCAACTTCAACGTCCCGACCGCCATACGGATGGCTCGCAGACTCGAATCCTACGATATTGGCTGGTTCGAGGAATACATCCATCACGGCCCTCAGCGCCGTGCCGACGTCGAGACTCTCGTTGATGCGCAGACTGGTCTCGCTGAGGCGGGCGAGGCGTCTCCCGCGGGTTCGGTTCCCTGGGGTCTGCTGACCGGCGTTCTCCAACTTTCACCTCCCGGGACCCTGTTTGGGGTTGATTATAGAGCATTGAGTCATAAGTTATCACTAAGTTATAATAATAACACGCATATTTACCCATAAGTTATTTACAAATATGTATAATTCGTTACCAACTGTTTTCTCTCGTACACACACATCTCTATAGCCTACTCCTTCATAACCTGACTAGGACGAATATAGGATGGAATCTCAAGGCTCCGCAACTGTATAACTGCCTCCCTTTTACACGTCTGCACTTTCACATCCAGTTGGAGCTGCAGTCCGGCAGCGAACATCGTGTCGATAGGCGCGGGCGCAAACCATCGTAAATCCGGTTACATCAGACGTCTGGAGGTTGATATGAGGCTCCTACATCTCTCCTGCTCACATCCGCTCGCAATCTGCGCAAGACGACGCCTGAGCCGACTCTCGATTCGCCGCTCTCGGACGCCGCGGCCCGCTACGACGCGAACGGGGACGGCTCGATTGACCTGCCGGAGTATCGGCAGGCAGTCAATGACTACGCCGCCGAGAAGATCAGCTCCGCGGAGCTGATGGAAGTCGTCCGAGCATACCTGGTGCCCTCCGGCTGAACCCATCGCACCCCAATGACGGCGGCGCGCGGGATGGTAATGTCCTCTCCCCCGCGTCGTCGCCGGGCATGATACAGAACATTTCAGGAGTAATACATGAACGCGCTTTCTCCCAAGACCGCCTTCCATTCGTATGCCACCGGACAGGCGTTCCTGTCGGTTCTGGCCGTCTCGGCGCTGCTGCTGACCGCGCTTGCGCTGTGGCCTGCGTGGGCGCGCGCGCAGGACGAGCCGCCGGTGGTGGAGAACCTGCGCTGCATTGCGAAGACGGACCGGGTGACGTTCCTGTGGGACGCTCCGGAGTGGTCCGGGGGCGAGACCTACGCCTACGACTTTCGGCTGAGTCTGCCCGACGGCCGGAGCGAGGGCGGCTGGGCCATCGGCGTCACGTTGCTACGGCGGTCGGGCAAGTACCAGGTAGGCGGCGAGGCCAGCGTGAGCGTGAAGACAATCTACGAGACCGCCGACGGGCGGGAGGTGTCCAGTGCCGCGGCGACAAAAATTTCCGGCCATACGGTAATTTATTCTGCTATGACTGACGTACTCCCG
>DAOULF010000094.1:0-26114 GCA_034420555.1 Dehalococcoidia bacterium | reverse complement strand
GCTGAGAGGGGTAGGCATTGAAGTTGGATTGGCGGAGTCACCCCCATCCTAACCTTCCCCCGTCAAGGGGGAAGGGACTTTTGCCTACCCTTGTGAGCCCTGAGGGAGAGGGGACTGGGGGCGTCCTCAAGGGACGCCCTACGGGAACCGGGATATGCGATTGGCCTTCGGGTTCTCGACGGTCAGGGGTCGTATTTGGACTGGGTACGGTGGGCGGGGCATGGCAGGCGGCCCTGGGTCTGCTCGCAGACTATCTCCATTCGCCTGTCGAGTCCGCGCCTGACTGATTCTCTGATCCTGATCTTGTCGTCCTCGCTGAATTCTGGGAACTCAAGGTCGGCGCTGGCACATCTGCCCTCTTTTCCGACACAGGCTTCGTATTCGTCGTCGTCCATGCAGGGACATTCGACAGGCTCGTCGCTCTCGATGGATTCCATGAGTTCGGGGGAGAGAAGTTCCCTGAAGACGTCGGAGGTCTGCTCCTGTTCAGGGAGCGGGGGATGGTACATGGTCCAGGGCGGAGAGTCCGGGTCCAGATGATGGGAGGCGGCGTTTCGGGCCTCTACTACGGGCGCTGAATCGGGGACGGGCTGGAGTTCCGCTTCCGGGCCGAAGCCGATTGTGATGAGTTTCTGGGCCGCGGCTATGCGGTGGTGAGGCTTGAAGCCTTCGTCTGCCCTGAGACCGTCCATGACATCGGAGTAGAAGCGGACCATCTTTCGACCGCCTTCGGTTAGTTCCCTGGCGTACTGCGCGAGTTCTGAGCGTGCGGCCTGGAGTTCGGGAGAGGCTTCGGTGTCGGACGCGGCGGGACTCTTCGCTTTGCGTGCGCGTCGCCGGGTCGTGGATGCGTTGGCCTGTATGTAGTCTTCGAACTCCTCCAGTCCTATCTTGACGAGTTCTTTGGCGGCGTCCATGCGGTGGTGTGGCATGAACTCTTCGTGTTCACCCTGAGTGACGGATACGAAGAAGCGCACGACTCTACGGCCGCCGTCGGTTTCTTCGGCGACGATCTTTGCGAGTCGTTCTCGTGGTGTCAGGGTGTCGTTGTTCAATTCTCAACCACCAGTTATCGGTTCTGGGAATATATGTTCTCTGGGTAGAGTATAGTATCATGTAGGTTGTGTAAAGGGCAATTTTGAGTGCATCCGTCCGCTCAGATGGTAGAATGTGGGTGTGGCTGATGCGTCAGGGGTGTAGAATCAGCAGGAAGGATCGGCGATATGGCTGAGAAGAGGGACCTATTCTAGACCCTGATCCTCCAATTATGATTCTATGATAACTGGCGAATTCGACGCACAGGGACAGCCCTTTGTCAGGTGCGACATAATTTCTGGGATATGGTGTACGCACCTATGGGCGGCAGGCTGGAGTTCCAAGTCCGATACGCGGACGATACGTTTCAGAATACGTGACTAGACGGTTATAGCGCGATCTGTGGAAAAGGTGTCGGTGCGGTGACTGGAATCACCCTACCCCTCTCCCCTTGTGAGTTGAGAGGGGGTATGTATTTGCCCTCACCCTAACCCTCTCCCAGAGGGAGAGGGGACTTTTCGCTGACATCCATGGGCGATTTGCTCATTTGCCTACCCTTGTGAGCCCAGAGGGAGAGGGGACTTTTCGCTGACATCCATGGGCGGTTTGCACGTTTACATACCCCTGTGAGCCCCTTGGGAGAGGGGATTCTGGCACAGTCGGTTTGCACGTTTTCATACCTCTGCAAGCCCATCAAGGGAGAGGGAACTGACCAGCCTGGTTTTCAGATAATAGAAATGCGCTGGCCTGTCGTCATGGAGAGCGCGATTGGTTCTTGCGGGCGTCAGGGTTAGTCGGTGAGGAGGGATATGCCGAGGGCGTTGGGGCCGACGTAGGTGCCGAGGGCGGGGCCGAAGCGGGCTATCGTGGTGTCGCCGGAGACGGCGGGGCGCAGGGTTTCGGCCAAGCTCTCCGCTTCGTCTCTGGAGGTGCTGTACATGACGGCGAGGGATCGGACGGAGCCGAATTCGCCCGCGGCGCGCTGAAGACGAGTGACGGCCTTTCTGCGGGTGCGCTCTTTGGCAAAGTTGTCCACCTCGCCGTCGCGCAGGATTATCATGGGCTTTATCTTGAGCAGGCTTCCTATCATGCCCTGCGCCTTTCCAACGCGGCCGCCCTTGATGAGGTATTCGAGGGTGTCGAGTAGGCAGATGCACTGGCATTTGCGCGCGGCGTCGGCGGCGACCGCGGCGACATCCTGGAAGGAGGCTCCGTCTCGCGCGGCCTTGGCGGCCTCTATCGCGGCCAACCCTGATCCCATGGACGCCTGAAGAGTGTCCACGACCTCGATGGGGCAGCCGATGTCGGCGACGCCGGATCCCTGCTGGGCAGAGTTGAAGGTGCCGCTGACCTTGCTAGAAACGTGGACGGACACGATCCCGTCCGCGCCGTCCGCGATGCTCTCGTAGGTCTCGGAGAAGTCGCCAATCGCAGGCTGTGAGGTGGCCGGAAATTCCGGGCCGTTCAGGAGCCTGTCGAAGAACTCGTCGGTGGTGAGTTCAACGCCATCCTTATAGACGTCGTTGCCGAAGCGGACATACGCGGGAACTACGGTTATGTCGAGTTCTTTCACGATGTCGGCTGGAATGTCGGATACGCTGTCGGTGACTACTTTTACGGCCATGTTCGTCCTCCGTTGGGGTTTCACCCCCATCCTAACCTTCCCCCATCAAGGGGAAGGGACTTACCTACCCCGCTCAGCCCGTCAAGGGGAAGGGACTTTTCAACGTACAAATGACTGAATTGTGGTTCACCCTCACCCTAGCCCTCTCCCTAAGGGAGAGGGGATTTTCGACGTACAGATGGGGGGCCTTATTCGATGGATATGAAGAAGTGGTAGTGGGGCTGTCCGCCGTGGACAAGCTCGAACTCGATTTCGGGGAACTTGTCTTCGATGGCGGACATCATGTCCTCGGCGTCGGATTCGTCCAGCAGGTCGCCCCAGTACATGGTGACCAGTTCGGAGTCATCGTCCAGACCTTTTTGGAGCAGCCCGGCGAGAGTGTCTTCTATGGAGTCGGAGGCGAAGACCAGTTCGCGGTCGAGCATAGCTATGACCTGGTTCTCCTCCACCGCGACGTTGCCGAGGTCGGCGTCCCTGGAGGCCAGAGCTATCTCGCCGGTCCGCACATCGCCCAGCCTACTTTCCATCGAGTCCGCAATCGCGTCCAGCGTCAGACCCTCTGGGACGTATTCGAGCGCGGCGGTTATGCCCTGCACGACAGTGCGGCTCTGCACGACGCGAACCCGCTTGGAGGACAGGCTGGCAGCCTGTCCGGCGGCCAGCGCGACATTGGGATTATTCGGCAGCATCACCACCGCTTCGGTCGGGGCGTCCTCGATGGATTTGAGAAGGTCGGCGACGCTGGGATTCATGGTGTCGCCGCCGGTGACGAAGTGTTCTATGCCATGTTCTCTGAATATCAGTTCGAGGCCCTCGCCCTGGACGACGGCCACGACGGTAGAATCGTCGCCTTCAATCTCGGACCTGCGGTCGGCGGAGTATCGCTGGCGCTGCTCGTCCATGTCCTGGATATTCTCGTGGGACACGCTGCCCAGAGAGGCGGCATACTGAACCACCTCGTCGGGGCTGTATGTGTGTACATGCACCCTGAGCATCTCTTCGGAGCCGATGACGACCGGAGAAGTGCCAACTTCCAGGAGCTTCGCCATCAGAGAGTCCTTGTCCAGGCCCTCTCCCTGCAAGAGGAACTGAGTGCAGAACCCGAATTCCTCTTCCTCTATCTCGTCGAGGAAGTCGGGGGAGATGTTGCCATCGCCCATATCCGGCTGCGGAGGAACCAGTTGCTCGTCCAGTTCGGCGTCTCGCATTATGTGGCGACGCATCCCCTCGATCATCAGATAGACGCCATATCCTCCAGCGTCCACCAATCCGGCCCTGTAAAGCACGGGCAGCAGGGTCGGTGTGCGGGCGACAGACGCCAAGGCATTTTCGGACGCGGTTCCCAGAATGGTCGAAAGGTCGTCCGTGTTATTCCCCTCGACGGAATCGGCGGTCTCGCGCATGACCGTCAGCATGGTGCCTTCTCTCGGGTGGCCGACCCCGCCGTAGGCATGGACGGACGCGGACGCCAGCGAGCGCACCATGTCGCCTGCCCCGAAGTCGGCGCGGCCTTCCAGAGCTTCGGCCATGCCGATGAAGAAGTGGGACAGGATCACTCCGCTGTTGCCTCGCCCTCCCATGAGGGCCTCCCTCGCCATGACCTGGGAGGTGTCGGCCACCGACTCGGAGGCCAGCGGGCCGGACTTGGAAACGATGTCCCTCATCGTAAGGTACATATTGGTGCCGGTATCGCCGTCCGGGACTGGGAACACGTTGAGCCGGTTCAGTTCGGAGACATTCGCCTCGATGAGCTGAAGGGCCGACTCGAACATGGCAAGCAGTCCGGGACCGTCATATCGTCGTGAGCAGGTTGGGGAGGAAGTCATAGGAGGAAGGGTTTGCCCTGTCTTTCGGGCTTGTGCTATGGTCTAAAGGTTAATTTTCACCGATTTTTCGCAGTATAGTTTAATCCCAATTAGGTGGTCAACATGGCCCGATGCCAGATTTGCGCCAAGGCAGGACAGTCAGGAAACAACGTCAGCCACTCGAAGCGGCACACGCGCACTCGCTGGCTTGCCAACGTGCAGCGCCAGACCGTGATTCGCGATGGCAAGCCGACCAGGATGTATATTTGCACGCGATGCCTGAGGACCGAAAACAAGGCCATGATGAAGGGCTGAAGTCCGGTCTGGGCCGCACCACGGACGAGCGAGTAACCGCCTGAAGGGACCACCCTCACCCCAGCCCTCTCCCTGAGGGAGAGGGGGTTTGTTGACTGATATTCATAGCTGACCGCATAATTGCGTATCCTTGTGAGTCCCGTTGAAGGCAGAAGGGACTTTTGCAATCGTATCCCGCTCCGTTTATTGACACTGCATACTCCCCTAGCTAAGATATTTTTGTCGGATTTGCTGACGGTTTCGCTTGGCGAGGCTGTCCGAGTTTCAAGCTGCGGAGCGACAAATGGCCGAGTACACAAAGACCGAAGCAATGGACTGGGCGCGAGAGAATCTTCGCGGCCAATGGTCCACACTAATGACGCCCTTCACCGCCGACGATGAACTCGACGAAGAGGGTCTGCGAAGCAACATAGCCCACGTCCGGTCGCTTGGCACTCATGGGGCCGGCTGCACCTGGGGCATGGGCGAGTTCTGGAGTCTCGACCGAGAGGAACGCTTGAGGGTGTATGACATCGTGGCGGAGGAATCGGGCGGCGAATGGCCGATAGGCGCGCACGTGTCCCACACCTCGGCCAAGGAGATGGTAAGCTTGGCCCAGCACGCGGAGGGCGTGGGGTTCGATCTGCTGATAGTCGCCGCGCCGTATTTCGTAACCAACCTGGAAGACCAGGTGGTGGAATGGGTCAAGGTTCTGGCGGACAACACCAATCTCGCCATCATGTACTACAACTCCCCGCAGTTCGGCACGCTGATGAGCGCGCAGGGACTCCAGCGGATATGCCAAATACCCAGCGTGGTCGGTGTCAAGGAGGCCAGCTTCAACCCGGAACTGTCCATCGAGACGCACCAGCTAGTCGGGCAGGACGCTATAATCAGCACCCCCGACGAGTGGATACTGTTCAAGGGGCGTGAGCTCGGATTCGAACAGCAGGTAATGTTCGCCAACACCTCGGACTGGCGATTCGACACCCCGGACAAGAACTACTATGTCCAGTTCATAGACAAGGCGATGCGCGGCGACCTGGATGACGACTTCTACGCTTCGCACGTCAAGCCCATCAAGCAGGTCTCGGACAAGTGGTGGGGATACACGGTCCAGAAGTTCGGCGGCGCGCTTCCCGCGTCAATGTGCAAATACTGGGGCGAACTGATGGGACTCGCGCACGGACACGTAAGGCCGCCTCTCTCCGATCTGTCGGAGGAGGAGAAGGCTGAACTGAAGTCGGACGTGGAAGCGGCGCTCTCCCAGATGCCGTAGCGATACAAAATACGGCTCCGCAGATACCAATATCTATCAACCGACAACTCGCATAGAGGTGGACACCTATGCTGCTCATGGTAAGCGTTCAGAATCTAAATGAAGCTATCGAGGCGCTCCACGGCGGGGCGGACATCGTGGATGTCAAGAATCTCCAGGAAGCCCTGGTAGGTTCGGCCCATCCGCTCACCGTCAAGGCGGTGAGAGATTCCATCCCCATGGACCGACACGCGAGCGTAACGCTGGGCGTGGTCCCGAACCAGGCGGGCACGGTGGCCATGGCCGTTTACACGGCGGGCATACTCGACGCGACCTCGGTGAAGGTCGGATTCATGAAGACCGAATACAACCAGGCGGTCGAGATTCTGCTGGAGTGCAAAGAGGCGCTGAGCGGGTTCGACACCAAGCTGATAGGGTCGCTGTTCGCGGACAACCCTCTATACGACGGCCTGGACGCCAGCCACATGGTGGACCTGGCCGAGGCCAGCAAGTGCGACGGCTGGCTGATAGATACTCTGACCAAGGACGGCAGGAACCTCTTCGACTTCATCCCAGAGCCAGAACTCAGGGACATGGTTCTGTCCGGCAAGAAGAGTGGAATGTCCACTGCCCTTTCGGGCCATTTGAAGATGTCCGACCTGGACGAACTGGCGCGCATAAATCCCGACATCGTTGGGGTCCGCGGAGCCGTCTGCCAGAAGGGGGAGAGGGACGCCGCGGTCCACCGCGACGCGGTTGCCGAGTTCACCAAGCAGCTTCGGATGCGGGAGACAGGGCAGATCAGCGTCAGAGAGGCGCGGATCATGGCGGGCAACAGCGCGGACGCGAACGGCGCGAATGGCTCTAACGGCTGGATAGTGATAGACGGAACCGGGAAGACATGCGCCGGAATTCTGGCCGCTCTTACCGCCCAGATCGAGCAGGACTCGGAGTCGTTCATCGAGGTGATCATCCCGGACGTGCTCAACACATACGACGTGGTCGTGTGGGCCGAGGAAGCCAGCCACAGTGTTCTGACACAGCGGAAGGATGAGACCGGAACCACGAGGATGCTGATAAAGCCTTAAAGGTCGGTCGCGCCTGTGGGGTTTCCAACCTTTCAGTCATAGGGTCACCAGACGATATATAGCTACATTAGAAATCCGCGCCCCTTTCAAGCGCGGATTTCCCGTTATTGGGAATCCTGTTTGCGTTGCGATGCACATTTGCACATGCTACGCTTATTCTAAATACCCAAGCAAAAGGGCAGTCAATTGAACATCGTATCCGATATCGCAATCGTGGTTGGGCTGGTGAGGGATGTCATATTCCTGCTTCTTCTGACAGTTGCGCTTATCGTTTTACTGGTTATACTCGCCAAGGTGCGGCAGCTCCTGAACACGATCCAGGAAACCGCGAACACAGTGAAAGAGACGGTGGACTCGGTACAGGAGACCGTGAATACAGTCTCGGAGAAGGTGGTGGAACCCACCACGTCCAATGCCGGCGCGATGCGCCGGCTCGGCGGATTCTTCGGCTTCCTACTTGGAATGGTCCGCAGGCGAAAGCGAGAGAAATAAAGATTGAAACTAAAGGGTCAGTGTAAGGAGACCAGACATGAGTGACAAAAATGGTGGCGGGTTCGTAACGGGCCTGTTGATAGGTGGGATAATCGGTGGTTTGGTTGGGCTTTTGCTCGCGCCCAAATCCGGCTCCGAGACCAGGGCCGAACTTCTGAAGAAGGGGGAAGCATGGAGGTCCAGAGCAGACGTGATGGCTGCCGATATGCGGAGCAGAGGAATGGCGCACGCTAAAGAGGTGAGCCAGCGCTTCGGACCTGCGGTGGACTCGCTGAAAGAGCGTGGTTCCACTACACTGGAGAATGTTCGCGAAACCGGGGCGGAAGCGGTCGGCACCGCGCGACAGAGGGTTGATGCCGTCCGACATCGAGGCAACAACCAGCAGGCAGGAAGCCAGGATTCCGAATCTGAGAACGCGTAGCGCGATAGAGCCGGTTGATCCCAAGGGGTGGGAAGAAAGTTCCCACCCTTTATTTTTGGGTAGTCCTAATCGGGATTTCGAGCCTTCGGATACGATCCGAATATCTTGAAGATCGAAGCGCGCGCCCTCATTGCGTCCAGGGCATCCGATACCACGGGGTCTTCGCGATGTCCGTCCAGATCTATCAGGAACACGTACTTGCCCAGGCTTCTTCTGTCAGGACGCGACTCTATCTTTATCATATTGATTTCCCGATGCGCCAGTTCGCCAAGAGTATGGTACAGAGTGCCGGGCGCGTCCTGGGCGAAGTCAAAACAGACGGAAGTCTTGTCCCGTCCGGTACGTTTTCCATCCTCGCTTCCAAGAACGACGAACCGCGTCAGGTTGTTTCGGATGTCTTCTATATCCGATTCCACTATCCTCGCGTCGAAAAGCTCGGCGGCCCGGCGGCTGGATATAGCGGCTGCTGGATACCGGCTGGAGTTCATGTCCTCCACCGCGCTGGCAGTGCTGAGGGATGCCACGTGTTCGGCGTTTGGCAGGTTTCGGTTCAGAAATCCGCGGCACTGGGCGATAGCCTGCGGGTGCGAATAGACAACCTGAACGTCCTCGACACCTACGCCCGGCGGCATCAGAAGTTGGTGATGGATTGGGACTACAACTTCACCCCTGATCTTTAGCGGCGATTCGTGGATCAAAAGATCAACAGTGTACGTAACCACCCCTTCCAGGCTGTTCTCTATGGGGACAATGGCCTCCTCGACCTCTCCAAGTTCCGCAGCCCTCACGACCGCCGGAATTCCGCTGTACGGAACTCGCTCGGAGTCGGCGGCATAGTCAATCGCGGCCTGTTCGCTGTACGTACCTTCCGGCCCAAGATATGCTAGTCTCATGCCTGCCCTTTCATCATGCGCCTCCGGTTTCCTCATCCAGGAGTCCTTCCATACCGTGCATGAAGGAATCCACAAACATCAAAGAGGCATCAATCGAGACATCAATTTCAAGTCTGTCGAAAAGCTCGATGTGCTCGGACACATTCACAATGGACATTACGCGACCGACATTGAATAGATGTTTGGCCATCTGACAGATGACCAAGTTCTCATCGTCTCTCCTGCCGGTGGCAATCAGTACTTGCGCGCGCATGGCGCCCGCCTTGGTGAGCACGTTGAATTCGGTCGCGTCGCCCTGTACGACAACACCTCCAATCTCGGACTCAAGCGCCGCGCACCTTCCGGGGTCGCGCTCGATTACAGTAATCTCCTGGTCAACCTCCAGAAGCCGACGAGCAACCGCGGTTCCGACTCTTCCCGCTCCAACAATTATCACGTACATAAGTCGGGCTATTGGCCCGTTCCTCCATCACGCACGATCCGAATAACCATATCGCGGATAAGATCGGCCTGGCTAACGGCGGTTATGTCGAGAGCCTCATACATTCCTCGTTTTACCGGGTCGTCAGTCCGGCAAATAACGGTGGGTACTCTGAGTATGTGGTGAGCTATCTGAGCCGCGGTGGCATTCATGGAGTCGCTGCCGGTCACGGAAATAAATATATCCGCGTCCTGGGCGCGAGCGCCGCGAAGACTCGACGCCAGAGTAACGTCCGCCAGGCGCGGCTGCACCCTTCCACTACCGACCAGATCCGGCGGCAGACGGTCGAAGGCGGAGGGATTCGTGTCCAACACCTGCACAAGACCACCCGACTCACACAGAGTGGAAGCTAAAGCCACGCCGGTGCGACCGCAGCCCGCAATAACTACCCTTTTGGCCAGAAGTTCGGTGTTGCTGGTCATATATTTCGCCTACGAGAAGAAGTAGCCTGTGATGAGACTCCCGACGACAAGGGCTCACGCGACACTATCACCCTGCAGGGAGCATATCTCAGCACGTACGGAATGTGCTCATCCAATGAATACACACCATAGGTCTCCTTATAGGACAACCCTATTACTATTGCGTCCACTTCCTTGAACACAGCCTCACGCACGATTGCCGCTCCCGCCCTGCGGACCTGAACGATCTCGGCGCTCAGGACGCACTTGTAATCGCTCGCGACCTCCTCCATCCTGTTGAGCACTCGTTCGCCCGACACATAGACTGAGTTCATAGCGGCATCAAGCGGATACTCGCGGGACACTTCGATCACATACAGAATATGCAGGCTGCTTTGACTCGATTCAAGCAGTTCACACCCAAGCCTCACAACTTCCTCGTCGTTCTCCGCCCCGGTTACAGGAACCAACACCGACGGAACCCGGACACCGTTTCGAGCCGAATCGCGTCTCTGAGCAGCCTGTCTTATGCGATTGAGCAAATTAAAAACCCCTGCGCGATGCTGTATCAGTTTGGCCGGTAGATGGAATCATCCTCACCCTAGCCATCTCCCATCAAGAGAGAGGGGATTTTGGTACCACAGGCACGCCTACTAAGTTTATACATATTCCGTTGCGTCTGGTATGAGAGAACCCGATAACTATGCGCTCTCGTCTAAAGGCACGATTCCCTGGATAGTATCTCCTACCATGTCCAGTACCTCGTCCTGTCCTGCCAGAATCATCCAGTCCCCCGCGTTCACTACGTCATCCATATGCGGATTCAGAGTGACATTCCGACCGCGCCGTATGGCCATTACGGTAAGCCCGTACTTGTTTCTGGGGCCGGAAAACCCTAGCTCCTTCAGACTCATCCCGAAGAATCTGTCAGGCACTCGCAACTTGCTGATGCCGAAGTTGGGAGTTATCTCAAGATATTCTTCCACGTTAGGGTTGAACATACTATGGGCCAACCGGATTCCCGTCTCGTCCTCGGCGTGTACCACCTTGTCCACGCCAATGCGCGACAGGGTGCTGCCGTGAAGTTCGTCGTGGGCCCTGGAGACTACGTATGAGACGCCCATGGTCTTCAGAATCACCGAAGTCATAACGCTTGCCACGATGTCAGAGCCGATTGCCACTACCACCGCATCGTAGTCGGTTATCCCAATTTCCTTGAGTACGGCATCGTTCGTACAGTCTCCGGTAAGTGGGTATGTAGCCTTGCCTACAATGCTCTGGACACGCGCTTCGTCCTTGTCCATCGCGAGTACATCGTGCCCCAGATTGTATAGAGAGCGGGCCACACTGGAGCCGAATCTACCAAGACCCAAAATCGCTATTTGCCTCTTCATTGAAACTGCCCCTGAATCCAAAAAGGCTCTTCAAACCAAGCCAGAAAATTCAACTACCCTATTGTAACGCGTTCTTCGACGAACCGATACCTGTCCACGTCCGACTGCTGAGCCATGGCTATCCCTATGGTAAAGGGTCCGACTCGCCCAATGAACATCGCAAGAATCAGAATCAACTGCCCCCACTGTGAGAGCACAGGCGTCACCCCGGTACTCAGCCCGACCGTGCCGAAGGCGGAAACACCTTCGAAGAACAGGTCCAGAAAATCGAATGCGCCGTCGGTGATACTAAGCGAGACTACGACTACGAATACAATCGCGGTGGCAATCGCGCCTATTACCAGCGCGCTTCTGACCTGCCTTGCGGGAATCTCCCGATCAAAAGCGGACGTGGCGCTTATGCCGCGAATAGTAGAGAACACCGCAACCAGCACGACGGCGAGAGTATTGACCTTGAGACCTCCCGCGACCGAGGCCGAGGCACCCCCAATGAACATCAAGCCGGTCATCATGAAGTTGGTTTCTTGTTCCGTCTCCGAGTAATCAAGAGTAGAAAACCCGGCGGTTCTGCCGCTGACCGACTCGAACAGCGAAGTGGTCACCTTCTGGCTGACGGGCAGGTGTCCCAGAGTTTCGGGATTGCGATACTCGAACACCATGAAGACGGCGACGCCCAGAAGAATCAAGACAGCAGTCATAGCGAGCACTAACTTGGTGGTCAATCCAAAGAGACGAGCCTTCCGGTGTCTCACTATATCGAACAGGACACCATAGCTGATCGCGCCCAGAAATATCATAAAGGCGGTAACGCCGATGACGACTCCGTCGCTCTGAAACGCGGCCATCCCTTCCTCATGCGGGAAAATTATGAAACCCGCGTTGTTAAAGGCAGACACCGCTTGAAACAGCGCTTGCAACAGGGCCTGGCCGGGAGGGTATATCCCCCAGAATTTGATCGCGAGGACTGCAAACGCGACAGCCTGGCTGACGACGGCGAAGGTCACGATGCCGACCGCGAGTCGGACGAGTCCTCCGTGTCCCGTTCCCATCAATTCGCCCCCGAAACTCTCTTGTATCAGCAGACGCTGGGACAGCGTGACCTGTTGACCTATCAGAACAATGGCGAAAGTGGCCAGGGTCATGAAACCGAGCCCGCCCACGAAAATTATTCCGGCCAGTATCAACTGCCCGCCGGTAGTCCAGTAAGTGGCGGTATCCTGTACTACCAGTCCGGTTACGGTTACGGCGGAGGTCGCGGTAAACAGGGCGACGAAGAGGTGATCGAGTCCGTTCTCCCCGTGATGCGTAAACGGAAGCGACAGCAGAAGCGTCGCGATCAGTACCAGCGCGGCGAAGGAATAGATCAGGAGCATCGGAGTGGTGGATGCCCTGGATTTGGTCTCTCTCTGTTCTACCTCGACAGTCACGGGGCCCAGTTCAGCTTGTCTGGGCTGTCTGACCAACTGGTCGCCTGGCTTGGGATTCCAAGAAGAACGCACTAAACGGTCTCCTGCGTCGGTATATGTCTGGGGAAGACCAACAGAATGTGATAGCCTACCGCGATTCTAGGTTCCACCTCAACGAGTTGTCAATTGGCGGCGTGAGATGAGCCCCATCAATATAGCCGCCCAGATTCTTCTTGCATACTCTCTCCCAGCTAACTAATCTTGAACGAGTCAAAATTTTAGTCAGGTCCTAGAAATGTCCAACCGTCCTTCGGATCGGCCCCGGCTGTTCCATCGCCCGAATATCCACATGCCTCACCTTCACAGGCCGGACTTGCACGGCGTTCACATACCTCACCCGCATATTCCACACCCGCACTTCAGGCCGGAGACTATCTGGTTCCTGTTCGACAAGAACCTGAAGCCCAAGATGAAGAACTACCTGTTCCAATGTGGGCTGGCGATCCTTTCGCTGATAGCTATTCTGATGGTCCAGAGCGCGCTGTTCAGCGAGGCGATTGTGGTCTCGGTCGCCTCTGCCGCTTTCACCATCTTCGTGTTCCCGGACAGCATCGCGTCCACGCCTCGCAGAGTGATCGGAGGGCAGATAGTAGCGATTCTGGCAGGCGCTATGTTCTTCGCCATACTCCATACTCCTGCGCTAGAATCCGCGGCGGAGACTATGACCCTGGTGCCCAGCGTGACCGCCGCGCTCGCCGTAGGGCTCAGCATATTGATAATGGTAGCCACGAATACCGAGCACCCGCCGGCGGCAGGGGTCGCGCTCGGAATCGTGATTGACCCCTGGCAGTGGTCGGCCATAGCGTTCGTCCTGATCGGCGCCCTGGGTCTGAGCATCATCCGCGTCATACTGAAACCCAAGATGATCAACCTCCTCTAGGTTCTGTTGATATTCTATGATTCAACCCTCTTATAAGGCGTATCGGCATAGGTACATCCCGCACCTCTGGATTCCCGTTTTCACGGGAATGACCGGAAATGTCAACACAGCCTAGCCGGAAGGGCGCGCGGAATCCGACTCCGGCGCATTTGCGTCCGCCGAGTACCCCGATTATAGTGACCGCATAGGGTCGCCCGGATGGATAGTGAAATTCGACAGTTGGTACAGTCTTTGCACTCGGTCGAGGGCATGACGTCGCTTGTCATAGCGGGCGCGGGCGCGCCCGCTATGAGCTGGATCCTGGGAGTCGCGGGCGCGTCACGCACCGTGTTGGACATACAGGTTCCCTACGCATCGTCCGCCATGATTGACTATCTCGGCTCCGAACCCGAACAGTACGTCTCAGAACAGGCCGCCCTGGACCTGGCCAGTGCCGCCTACCGCCGCGCCGTCCGGTTGAGAGAAGGCCGCGTCCCCGTCGTCGGTCTCTCCTGCTCTGCCACAATCGCAACGGACAGGCCCAAGCGCGGCGAGCACAGGTGCCACGTATCCGCCTATGACGCAATGGGCTGGACGACTTCCACACTCACGCTCACGAAGGGATTGCGGACGCGCGACGGAGAGGACGACGTGGTGAGCAGACTGATTCTGAACTCGCTGGCAGAGTCGTTCGGACTGCATGAGAGGATTGACCGTGGCCTGTCAAGCGATGAGCGGATCGTCCCGACAGGGCATCGGTATGATGAGCCGATGGAAGCGCTGTCTGCCGGGCATATAGGACACCTGCTAGTCCACGCGGATGGAACGCAGTTAGCTGACGAGCGTTTCAGTGGAGTGATTCTCTCCGGCTCTTTCAATCCACTGCACGAGGGGCACACGCGCCTGGTGAATGTAGCCTCCAGAATGTTCGGCAAGCCCGCCATCTATGAAATCTCGATTTCCAACGTGGACAAGCCGGACCTAGAACATTCTGAGATCAGGCGTCGAGTCCAGCAGTTCCAGGGCAAGGCTGACATAGCGATTACGCGAGTTCCGGTTTTCTACGAAAAGGCGCGCCTGTTTCCAGGCTCGACGTTCGTCATCGGGTATGACACGATGACTCGCCTGGTTGATCCGGCATATTATGGGGACAGCCGACAGCGGATGACGTCGGCGCTGTCCGAGCTGCGCGATCTTCGCTGCGATTTCCTGGTTGCGGGACGTGTGGAAGGCGGAGCGTTCAGGACCCTTGAAGACCTGCCCGTCCCTCCCGAATACGCGGGAATGTTCACGCAGATCCCGGAGTCCGCGTTCCGCGAGGACATATCTTCCACGCAGATCAGAAACGAGTCCCTGAACTGAATGTCATACGTCAAGAGCATAGTTGCGTGAAGGAAAATGAGATTCAAAGACCTGCGTGAGTTTGTTTCACTGCTCGAAGACAGGGGCGAGTTGAAGCGGATCGCGGCTCCGGTCAGCCCTCACCTCGAAATCACCGAGATTACGGACCGGATGGTGAAGTCCGGAGGGCCCGCCTTGCTGTTCGAGGATGTGAAGGGGCACTCCGCGCCCGCGCTGGTCAACATCTTCGGAACTCACAAGCGCACCGCGCTCGCGCTGGGCGTGGAGGACATCGAGGAGCTTGCGGACAGGGTCCGAAGACTGTTGAGCATGGCCCAGGGGCCTCCATCGGGGTTGGGTGGCAAGATGCGAGCGCTGGGCGACCTGATCGGGCTGGCGCGCTCCCAGCCCAACCTGGTCAGACGGGCGCCGTGCCAGGAAGTGATTTTGACGGGCGATGAGGTGGACTTGTTCACCATGCCGGTCATTACTTGCTGGCCGTTGGACGCCGCTCCCTTCATCACGCTTCCTCTCGTCATCACGCGCGACCCGGAATCGGGCAGGCGCAACGTGGGTATGTACAGGATGCAGGTGTACGACAAGCGGACGACGGGTATGCACTGGCAGACGCACAAAGTGGGCGCCCGCCACGACCGACGCGCGCAAGACCAGGGCATCGAGCGGCTGGAAGTCGCGGTTGCGATAGGCGCGGACCCGACTACGATGTGGACCGGATCTATGCCGCTGCCGCCGGACATGGACGAGTTCGGGGTTGCGGGCGTCATCCGGGGCGAGCCGGTGGATATAGTCAAGTGCAAGACGGTTGACCTGGAAGTACCGGCGCAGTCGGAGTACGTACTGGAGGGATATGTAACACCGGGTGAAATGAGAGACGAAGGGCCTTTCGGCGACCACACCGGCTACTACTCCCCTGCCGAGCCGTACCCGGTCTTCCACGTTACCGCAATGACGAGTCGGCGCGACCCGATATACGCTACCACGATGGTCGGTCGTCCTCCCTCGGAAGACTTCTTCATGGGCAAGGCCACGGAGCGGATTATGCTGCCCGCCCTCCAGATGACATTGCCCGAGATCGTGGACATGAACATGCCGGCCGAGGGCATCTTCCACAACCTGGTTATCGTCTCCATCAGAAAGGAGTATCCGGGCCACGCGCAGAAGGTCATGCACGCTCTCTGGGGTCTTGGGTTGATGATGCTGGTCAAGACTATCGTCGTCGTAGATCACTATGTGGACGTTCAGGATCTCTCAGAGGTCGCGTGGAGAGTGACTTGCAATATCAACCCGGCGAGCGACGTCATCTTCAGCGAAGGCCCGATAGACGACCTCGACCACGCGACGCCCACCCCCAGGTTTGGCAGCAAGATGGGTATTGACGCCACCGCCAAATTCGCGGGCGAGGGCAGGACGCGAGAGTGGCCGCAGGATATAATCATGAGTGAAGACATCAAGAACCTGGTTGACCGCCGCTGGAAGGAGTACGGATTCTGACGACCGAAGCGACAGCAAGACCAATCTGGCGCAAGGCGCCGATGTTCCTGGACGCTATCAAGTTCCAGGAGAGCGTATTCGCGCTGCCTTTCGCCTATATCGGAATGGCGCTGGCCGACGTCCACACGGGCGGCGACGGCTTCCCGGGCTGGCGAACCTTTGCATGGATTACGGTCGCAATGGTATCCGCAAGAACGGTCGGGATGTCCGCCAACAGGGTGATAGACCGCCATATAGACGCGAAGAACCCTCGCTCGGCGCAGAGACACATACCCCAGGGACTTCTTTCGGCTACCGAGATGACGGCGCTGGCGACGGTCGCGTTCGGCATATTCCTGTTCGCAGCCTACCAGCTAAATATGCTCGCTTTCGTACTCGCGCCCGTCGCGGCTGCATACCTGGTGTTCTATCCGTACACCAAGCGTTTCACATGGACGGCGAACCTGCTGCTGGGCTGGGCGCTGGCGATCTCCCCGTCCGCCGCGTGGATTGGGGTGAACGGCAGTCTGTCGCTGGAACCCGTGCTAATGTCGCTCGCGGTCGCGCTGTGGGCGGGCAGTTTCGACATCCTCTATCACACCCAGGACTATGAGTTTCAGCGTGAGAACGGGCTGAAGTCCGTTGCGTCCCGCTTCGGCGTGGTCAACGCATTTCGCATCGCGCGGACACTGGACGTCCTGGCGGTTGCGTGCCTGGTGACGCTCTGGGCATGGATGGGGCTGGGGTGGCCGTTCCTCGTGGCCTGCGGCGTGGCATCCTGCATACTGTGGTACAAGTACAGGCTCGTTTCACCCACTGACCTGTCGAGAATGGGGGTGGCCTTCGGACGCATCAACGCATACGTCTCCACGACGATGCTGATTGGAACGATTCTGGCGATATACCTATGACCAGTGCCGGCGACATAGACAGCCGCCCCGTCGTGGTGGGGATCACGGGCGCAAGCGGCTCGATCATAGCGCTTCATACGATAGAGGCGCTGCTGGACAACGGCGTTCCGGTCGTGGCTTGCGCGTCCTCGGCGGCGCGCATAGTGTGGAAGCAGGAGATGACGGAGTCGTTCGGGGAGGCGCTGGAACGCTGGACGGGCTCGGGCATATTCAGCTATCACGCGGCCTCCGAGATCGCCGCGCCAATCGCAAGCGGCACGTTCCCAACGCGGGGCATGGCGCTGGCCCCGTGCAGCATGGCGACGGTGGCGGCGGTGTCGCAGGGACTGTCGGACAATCTAATCCGGCGGTCGGCGGACGTAACTATCAAGGAGCGCAGGCCGCTAGTCATCATTCCGCGCGAATCCCCGCTGAGCGTCATCCACCTCGAGAACCTCACACGGCTCGCCAGGCTGGGAGCGACTATCATACCGCCCGAACCCGCCTTCTACCTGAGACACCAGACGATAGCGGACGTGGCGGAGTACGCGGCGCAACGCACGCTGCTCGCGCTGGGGGTCATATCGGAACTGCCCGATGGGATGCGGTACGGGGCGTAGAGACTACACCCCGGGAGGCGGCTCGTCGAACGGTTCTTCGCGAGCTTCGGCGTCGAGGCGGCGCGTGTTCCAGTCCACCCAGGCCTGACGTTCATCGGCCTTGCCTTCCTCTCGACCTTCCTCACGGAATCTCTCTCGCTGCCGTTCTATCTTGGCGTCCAGATACTGTTTCGTCGCTCGCGCCATTACCATGATTCCGCCTCTGTCCGTATATATCTGAGTTTATAGTGTTCTGGTGAGCGTGCAGGTGGGTTGCAGGTGGCCTACTGATATGCTGCTAGTGGAGCCTGGTACCTGTATTTCGCCTGCATATCCCTGTATTTCCCAGTTCAGCGAGTTTTTTTCTTCGCTCGGGGCTTCGTCTATAAGTTTGGGCTTATGGAACGCTCTTATGTTCTTCCCTGAAGGTATTGTAGCACAGAGGGGGATGAGTGTGTAGTCGCGCTGGGAAATTCGGTGGCTGGATCAGTTCGTCTCGAATTGCAGGGCGGACAGATTCAGTTCCGAAGACCGCTTCGATAGATACAGAAACTCTACCCCGACTACTTCGTCAGAGTCGTTATAGTCCAGAATGACCCCCGGAGCAACTTCTTCCGACTCCACAATCACGGACTCGTCAAGGCGCAGGTACAGTGCATCGGCTTCCTTATCTACGTGGAGTTTCATATTCTTCTCCTCATTCTGCGGTCGAAAAACACACTGACGACTTTCCAAGGTATAACACGAGTGTTGACAACCACACGCAGAACGCGGCCATCTCGCTCCGGCACACGGGCGAAGAAACGCTCAAGTTCAGGGTCGTTTGGATCGTCGGTACGCAATTCAGGGTCGGATACTATTCGTTCTATCCATTCAGTTGGTATCTCTCGCTCTGCCATAGCGACACGGGCATGGAGACTGTATGATAGTGGCCCTGATCCATTTCGCATAGTGGTCTCCGTGCGCACATCTCCTTACCAATGTCATTATACCACCAGTCGCGCCCCCCTCTCGGCCTCTGGCTGCCGACGACCCTGCGACACCAGATTGGCAGGGGCGTTCTGAAGGGCAAGAATTTCGGGCGCAACTGGATGGTCCGCAATGACCACATGACGGATTATGTGCGGGAGCGGAGCAGGAAGGTGGGAAAGTCCAGAATCACAGGTGACTAAACATGGATGCGTTCATAATTATCCATGGGAATAGTTCTTGGAGTCTCCAGCCTCGGGGTAGCTATATGGTCATTCATAGATACAAGAAGACGATACTCCAAAAGATACGCTGACAGAAGTGATTATAATCCAGAGGGCTAAGAGCATCTTGGGTCTTTCATCCACTCACGCCAGCATCAACCGCTCCCCCTTTGGCTCCGGGATTGGGTCTCCGAACTCCCGCGCGGTATCAACCCACAAGTCCATAGCTTGTTTGACTTCAGCTATACTCAGGCGTTGAGCGATCTCCTCGAATACATAAGTCAAGTTCTATACATAGGTTTCCAGTGTCTTGAGTATGTCGTGATCTAGATATCTGAAACTTCTTGGCGGTGATAGAACTCCAATATCATCGAGATTGATTTTCTTACTAAAGGAGTGGAAGTTGCCTATTGTAATTGCTACGGCATGAGTTGCGTCTTTCATGTATCTGGATAATCTCTCGGAAGATATGCCCCCTATATCTGTATACTTACTGGATATTGACTCAGGTGAATCTATCTCGACACTCTCAACTTCAAAGTAACCGGCAAGTCGTTTCTCTGGACTGGTAGAATAAACTACCACATGAGTTAGAGGTCTCAAGAAACGAGTGCGCCGAAACTCAACCTTCTTCTTCCCAGTTGCCATCAATTCAACATACTCGGGGTGAATTGACAGTAACGCTACCGAAGCATCTGGTTCTGAATCCATTGAACACCTTCCTGTGATATTTGTGTTATAGATTGTGGAGGTCCAGCTAAAATTCCAGCCGAATGTAATTTGTCATAGTCAATATTTGTCGAGTTGATTGTCAGCGCTTGCCTAAACAGAATAGACAAGACATTTGGATTATCTTCACGTGTCATGGATTCAATTTCTGAATATGAGTAAACGGTCCTCTTTCCTACATAGCTCGCAATCTCTTCTGGACGTTGTGATGATAGTGTGTCTTCTACTATACCTACCACAGTCAACTTACGCCAATCACCAGAGCGGTAGAAGTACAGAATAGAACCTGGAACTATCGACTGAATGTTTCCTTTTGATAAATATGCTTTTTGGATACTGTTCCCGAATGGATGCGAATCCAGCATTCCAGGCAATCGGAAATTGATCTCCAGTTCAGGGAACAACTGCTCATGGAATTCTGGACGTATAGGTATTACAAATGCCGGTACGCCGTGGCGGTAATTCTGTGGTCCGTATGCAATATGATATTGGAGAGAACTCAACGAACTTGAGTTATCCGCAGGCGTAAATGATTTCACTAGCACGAATTCATCAAGCTCTGTTCTTTGGTCAATTTTTCTGAATCCGAAATCTTCAAAGAAGTCAACTACGTATTCGTGCTTAGGTAATACAGTAACGTAAGCGGTTTCGTACGAGTTTGAACGTGTGTAATCAAAGACGGCTTTGAGAAGCGCTTCTCCATATCTCATGCCCGGATGGTCTTCCGACACTTTGAGCAGTCCAATCTTTAGCGTTTTCCCAAGTATGTTGTATTCAGCGGGATTTTCGTCTTTCACAATAGTCAAAGCCGCTAGCTGCTGATCATCTTCAACCAGCCACGCGGTTCTGTGTTCTCGTTTGCACTTGGCAAGCCATTGATCAAATCCGGGATAGTCATCCCGGAGACTTTCAAAAATCGGGTCCGCTTCCTGTATGAGATGGGCTTCCACCTGCCTTGCCAACAACATCGGATTCGATTGTCGCGGCATGAGGCCCTTCAGCATAGCCAGGGCGTCTTCAATATTCATTACTCGTTCGCCCAGATCCAGGCTCTTGGACTTGGCAAGAACACCTTTATCCAGCGTAACCAGGGCATCTACCGAGTTACCCAGTACCGCCGCAAGCATATTGTGGTCCACCCAGTCATTCGAGCCATGCTCGGCAGCGCCTAGTTTATCGGTTATGGTCGCCTGTATAGGAGGCGGGGACTCAAGTTCAGGATGTTTGTCGATCAGAAGTATGCGCCACTGTCTATCCTGTTGATTTTCTATTCTCAGGTCATACCGCGTCGTGAAGGGATGTATATAGGTAGTATGTCCCTGTTCATTAGCCAATCTTATGAGTTCGCTGGCCAAGTTCGAGGAAGCTTCGACGGCCCCAGGACCCCGAGGGTAAGCAGCGATGAGTATGTTTGTATCAAGCAGAAGATTCAACTGAACATTTCCTTGGCGCGTAGCATATCACATCACCAGCCCCGCGCCCTTCGGCCTGCGCTTGCCGCCGTGGACGGATGGCTCGGCGCACCATTTGGCGGAGAGGCGGCGGACTGCCTCGTAGGTATCCTGGCTGAAGCCGAGGAGGTCGCAGATGACGCGCTTGTCTAGGAGGGCGCGGTTCGGGTCTGCGTCCGCGATGTAGGCGGGCTTGAGTTCTTTGTCCCTGAATTCGTCGAAGATGTCTTCGGCTTTGTCCAGTTGGTCGTCGCTCAGGGCGCGGAGGTCGAGGATGGGCAGGGACTCGGCGGATCGGATTGTTACCCAACCACGTCCTGCTTGCTGTCTATTCGAGTGCCACCAGTAGAGAAGCAGGCCCATTGTGGTGTTTCCCCATAGTGCAAATGCAAAGTCAAAGCGGGGGTCGTCGAAAATGACATTGGGCCAGACGGTTCCCCCGATTGTCTTCTGGTCAGTAACTGAAGCCGAAAGTGGTTGAGAGTTGAATCTGAAGCCTAGCGATAGATGAGCACGACTGGCAGTAGCCCAGATTTCGGCGGCTTTTTCTTCCATCCCTTGTTGTACGCGCAACTGTGAATCAGGAAGACATACTATTCGAGTTTCATGTCTTGCATTGTGATTCCAAAGGGATGGATATGTTGAGGTTGGACTATATTCCGTTTTAACAAAAGGTCCTCTTGGTGGGGGAGTAATGTCTCGGTGGACCATCCCAAGCCTACCGACAGTACCTAGAGTTTCTACTTTGAGTTCGTGATCGGAAGGTTCCCCGGGTAGCCACAACTTTGATAAAGACAGGGCATATGCAGTTTGAGCAACAGAATAGTCTGACAGACGCACTGCTCCATATGTGGATTCGGAGTAATCGCTTGAAGTAGATATTTTCTCGCCTGCTAATCTGTCTCCAATCAAAATGGGTGTCCCTCCGTATGGACCATCTTCAAGCCTTCTTGTACGTTCATAGTTGAGGACGCTCTTTGCCAACTCAGAAGAGTGAACAAATCCATCGGGGCGGCGTTCCAGGGAAACGAATCGAGTCCTCAAATGTGAATTATCTTGGACAGACGAGTCCTTTGATGTTCTGCGTTGAGCAATCACCAAGCACTCGGCCATACCTGTATCAGAGGAAAACGATAAATCGTCGTTTCCAGAAGCTGCCACCGTTAGTACAGTCAAATCTATGTAATCGTTAGCCAGCATTTGTCGAAATCTTTGCCAAGACAGACCAGCAGCTGCGGCCAGAGGCAATACTAGAGCAAGCACTCCACCGGGCTTGATTTTTCTATGAGCCAACGCCGCGAATATCGAAGCCATACCTGCATTACCATGGTAGCAAGTATCTGTACCTAGCGTTTTAATACGCCTTCCCATTGCTGTCTGATCCGATGCACTGGCGTTAAAGGCAGCGACAGCAGGGTTTATTACGGTGGCGTGTGCGCCTTCATGTACCGTCGCCCTCGTAAACGGCGGGTTCATTATCACCAGGTCGAAGCCACTGTCCGGGACGTCAACGATGACCTGCGCAGCCGTCTCTTCGCCCGCGCTGCCTGTTCTCAGGGCAGGGTCGGAGGTGTTGAACAGCGTCAGGGCAGAGGACGACTGGAGAAGTTCGAGCGAGCCTATCTTTACGGTCCCGTCTTCCTGGCGTCCGTAGGGCATGGTGTAGAGGCGGGACTGTCCGAATCCGACGTTAGGGTACATCCCGGAGAGCGTGGAGCCTGTTATGTGAATAGCGGACGGCATCACGTCGCAGCCGTACAGGACTTCCTCCATCATGGCGGTGTGCAGGTTGGCGGAGTCACCGCCCGTTCGCTCGTGCCGGGCCGCTACCTGGTCGTACACCGCTGATAGGAGCGCGCCTGTTCCGCAGGCGAAGTCGCCGATACGCAGGTTGGCTATGGCGTCGGCGTCGGACCAGTCAACGTCCATCTTGGCGACCGCGAGCCGGGCGAGCAGCGCGGCGGACGCGGGCAGCGTATAGAAGGTGGCGAGATACTTGCGGTCGGCTATCAGCCGCTGGAAGATGCGCCCGGTCAGGTCGTGCGCGTTGGTCACTCCAGCCGCGTCAATCCTCTGGGCGGTGCGCCTGAGCGTCCGCAGAATCCGCGCCGCGTCCCCGGACGGAAGCTGTTCCAGAACGTCCTTCGCTATGGCGAATATGGGCCAGTAGTTGATGCCCAGTATCACCGCCCAGGCATCCAGTGTCGCCTCCTGCGGATTCGCCACCCCGTCCCCGCACACGAGTCGCAGCGGCCTGACCTCATCGTGCATACCTGAAAGCTGTTCGTGGAAGACCATCGCGTTCGCTATGATCGCGCAGGCCATACGGCGCGTCTGGCGCACGTCAGACATTCCGAGCAGGTCGGCTATCGAGCGGGTAATCGCCGGTCTCAGCATCGCCATGTCGTCCAGCGCCTCCACAGCGCGGTCTATCCCGTTCTGGAGCGCGTCGGCGGCGCTGTTTACCGCCTCCTGCGGCACCGAGACCAGCCGCGCGAGTTCGGCGAGGTCCTCGGGAGAACCCTCGAGCCAGCCGGACTCGGGGAATCGAGTTCCGTCCTGGTGGAAGACGGCGTACTCGAGTCGCGCATCGCGCATGGCCTCGTTCATGCTGTCCGAGAATTCGAGTCCCGCAGGGTAACGCAGCGCGATGGCCGCTTCGATGGGCCGGCGTCCGTCCACTACTTCGAGGCCAAGCCTGTCCAGGGCCTCTTTCTCCGCGTCGGCGGCGGGCATGAACTCCGCCTCAATGACGACCGGAGCGCGGTCGGGCGCGGTTATGAGGATGTCGAGTCGGAGGGCGGGACTGTCGGCGATCACGCGGGTGTTTTCGACCCTGACGGCGCAGGTGGGGAGCATACGTTGGAGCAGCGCGGCGAGGGCGATGTTGGCTGCCTGTTCGATCTGGCGTGAGGGCATGGGAAATCCTGCGTCGAAGAATCCTCGGTGAGATTAAGACCTACGGAATGTATCGAAATCTCTGCGCGCGCCAATCCAGACCCATACAAGCCCTTCATCCTCCTCAACCGCCACCGCCCTATATCCACGTCCCACGCGCACACTCCAATGTCGCGGACCAATCTTTTTCAACCGCAGTGAGGGATGCGTCGGATTCTCATTGAGTAGCTGGAATTTCTGTCGCGCCAGCCTTTGTACCGATTCAGGAAGATCGTTGAAGTATCGCCAGAAGCGAGGAATTGCGCGATGCACTAGAGTTCTCTCAGCAACCCTTTTGCCTTCGCCTCGTTGACCTCTTCAATAAGAAAATCCAAAGCCCCGCTCTCTGCCGCCTCTTCCATCTCCCTGTCCCATTCCTCCTCTTCTTCCATCCACTTCCTCAATTTGCGATAGTCTTCCTCGGCCAGATTGCCGATAGCTTCCCAAATCAACGAAAGTTCAATGTTGTCGCCCTCGACCTCATTGACCGTACCTTGTTCCGAGACATTAGCGATTTGCGCCATATCTCACTCTCCTGTCGCTCTGAAACGCGGTAGAAATGTATCATACCACATAAATAAATCCCCGCCGCTTCTCTGAATTTGGTATCCTGAGCGCGCGAGATTGCAGGGAGCTCTACCCTATTCTCAAGGAGTTACTCAACATGATTTCCTCTCTTGATGCGGTCAAGGCTATCAATGATGTCCGGGGCGACGCCGTGGTGGTCGGAACCATGACGCCGAACAGGTACTGGGAGTCGGTAACGGAGAAGCCCGATCTGGACCTCCCTATATTCGGAGGCATGGGGAAGGCGTCTTCGGTCGCGCTCGGCATTGCGATTTCCCAGCCGGATAGGAAGGTGCTGTGCCTGGACGGCGACGGATCGCTGCTGATGAACCTCGGTACGCTCGTCACGATTGCGGGAACAGCCCCAGAGAACCTCGTCCACTTCGTGTTCGAGGACGGCGGCTACTTCACGACGGGCGGACAGCCGGTGCCCGGGTCCGGGAACGTGGACCTGGCAGGGATGGCCAGGGACGCCGGATTCGCCGAGTCCTACGAGTTCAGCGACCTCGAAGACCTGGCGAGCGAACTGCCCCGTATATTCGATCAGCCAGGGCCTATATTCGTGTGCATGAAGGTCGGCCATCCGCCGACTCCCCCGCCCTTCTATATGGGCAAGACCGGGCCGGAGATGAGGCGATTGGCTGAACGACTCAGAGATAATTAGCTTGCGTTGTGTCAACGTATCGGAAATGGATTCCCGCTTTCGCGGGAATGACTGAATTGCAGTTCACCCTCACCCTAGCCCTCTCCCTGAGGGAGAGGGGATTTTTAACATACAAATGACGGATAAACTGAGAGGCGAGTAGCGGATGTTCGACTTCCACACCCACACGTTTTTGAGCGACGGCGTTCTGGCGCCGATAGAGCTTGTCCGGCGTGCTATCAAGATCGGCTACCGTGTGATGGCGATTACAGACCATGTCGGGCCAGGCAACATGGAGTTCATTCTGAAGACGCTCGTGGCCGACTGCGAGATGGTGAACAAGCGTTGGGACATACTCGCGCTGCCCGGCGTCGAAATCACGCACACGCCAAGCGAGGATATTGACTACATGGCGCGCGAGTGCCGCAGACTGGGCGCGAAGGTCGTCAACGTACATGGCGAAACGATAATGGAGCCGGTCGTAGAAGGGACGAATCACGCATCCGTTTCCAGTAGCCATGTTGACATACTGGCGCATCCGGGACTTATCACGCTAGAGGACGCGCGAATTGCAGCCGAAAATGGCGTATTCCTCGAAGTGTCGGGGAGACGTGGGCACGCGACAGCCAACGGCCACGTGGTGCAGACGGCGCGGGCGGCGGGAGCCAAGCTGGTGCTGGACTCGGACGCTCACGCTCCGGGGGATCTACTCACCCGCGAGTTCGCTATGAAGGTGGCGCGAGGTTCGGGGCTGAATCTTGA
>DAOULF010000093.1:0-3502 GCA_034420555.1 Dehalococcoidia bacterium | reverse complement strand
CACCTGGAACCCCACCTGTACACTATAAAGTATAGTATATGGCAACGCCATCCCCCACAGATTGGACAGCGCAATGAAGATAACCGGAATAAAGACCAACATATTCTCCTCGCGGCACAGAAACGCCAAGCGTAACTGGCTCATCCTGCGGCTGCAGACCGACGAGGGCATAGAGGGCATCGGCGAGGCGTCCATGCTCTCCTACGACCCCCTCGTAGCAAGCCTGCTAGAAGCCTGGACGGATCATTACCTCGTTGGTAAAGACCCCATGGCCCACGAACTCCACTGGATGCGTATGCACCAGGACAACGCCGACCGCGGCGGACGCCTCTTCTCCACGGCCCTCTCCGGCATAGACATCGCGCTCTGGGACCTCAAGGGCAAGGCGCTCGGCGTCCCCGTTTACCAACTGCTCGGCGGCCCCATCCGCGACAAGATCAGGGTCTATGCCAACGGCTGGTACACCAACCCCGGCTCCCCCGAACAGAACGCTGAAGAGGCCCTCCGCGTCGTCGAGATGGGCTACACCGCCATGAAGTTCGACCCCTTCGGCCAGCGCAACTACTACACCATCTCCCCGGAGGAGGCGCAACTGGCCGAGGACAGGGTGGCCGCGGTCAGAGAGGCCGTAGGCCCCAACGTCGAGATTCTCGTCGAAGTCCACGCAAAGTTCAGCGTTCACACCGCGGTCCACCTCGGCCAGCGTCTGGAGAAATACCGCCCCTTCTGGTTCGAGGAACCCGTCTCCCAGGAAAACGTCGGAGAGATGGCTCAGGTCCGCCAGAACGTCAACATCCCCATAGCCACCGGCGAGCGACTCTACCTCAAATTCCCCTTCTACGAACTCGTCAAGGCCGACGCCGTGGACATCCTCCAGCCCGATATGTGCAACGCGGGCGGCATCACAGAACTCAAGAAGATAGCCGCCATCGCCGAGCCCAGGCACGTGCTCATGGCCCCGCACAACACCAACTCCGCCGTCGGAACGGTCGCCAGCTTCCACCTCGACGCCGCCACCCCCAACTTCCTCATACAGGAATACCACGCCGAGTTCTACGAGCCCCACTACTTCCAGGTATTCGATGGCCTCCCCCGACAGCAAGACGGCTACGTTGACTTGCCCACCGGCCCCGGCCTCGGCCTCACCTTCAACCAAGACGTAGCCGACGCCCATCCCTACCTACCGCTCACACCCGGCGAGAGAGGAATATAATGAAAATCCTCGGAATCGAAACATCCTGCGACGAGACCGCCGCCGCCGTCATCGAGGACGGCCGACACATCGTCTCCAACGTCGTCGCCACACAGGTCGAGATGCACGCTAAGTATGGCGGCATCGTCCCCGAAATCGCCTCCCGCGAACACATGCGGGCCTTGCTCCCCGTCGTGGACAACGCGCTCGAACAGGCGGGCATGGAGCTCCCCGAACTCGATGGCGTAGCCGTGACCCACGGCCCCGGGCTCGCGGGCGCGCTGCTCGTAGGCGTCAACACCGCCAAGGGCCTTGCCCTCTCCCACAACCTCCCCTTCATCGGCATAAACCACCTCGAGGGCCACGTTTACGCCGCCTGGCTCGAGGAAGGCGTTGACCCCGAAGCCCGACCCGGCTTCCCCCTCATGTGCCTGATAACCTCCGGCGGCCACACCGACCTCATACTCATGGAGGGACACGGGATCTACAAACTCATCGGCAGAACGCGGGACGACGCCGCCGGAGAAGCGTTCGACAAGGCCGCGCGCGTCCTCGGACTCGGCTTCCCTGGCGGCCCCGAAATCCAGCGCGTCGCCGAGAGCGCCGTCGGACTCGAACCCGACCTGCCGCGTCCGCGCATAAGAAACTCGCTTGACTTCAGCTTCAGCGGACTCAAGACCGCCGTCCTGCGCCGCGCCGAGCTCAAGGGAATGTACCCCCCGCCCGAAGAAAGCGAACTCGATCCCGCCGAGGTCTCCGAGGTTGCCCTCGCCTTCCAGGAGGCCATAGTTGACTCCATGGTGCGCCGCACGATGGACGCGATCAAAAAGTACCGTGTGAACGGCATTATTCTGGGCGGTGGCGTAGCCGCCAATTCCCACCTGCGTCAGAAGATGACCGAAGAATCCCCTGTAGAAGTGATCGTTCCTCGCCCCGGCCTGTGTACCGACAACGGCGCAATGATTGGCGCCGCCGCATACTTCTCGCTCGACAGAGGCGCCAGTTTCCAGTGGGACCTCGACGTCATCCCCAGTCTCAGGCTCGGCTAGTACATGTTCAATCTGATTTTGCAATACTCCAAGCGCTAACCGTCATTCCCGCGAAAGGAGACCTTTGCACAACTACCGTCATTCCCGTGAAAACGGGAACCCCGAAGGGCTCGCCGCTCGGCAATCCAGGGGTGGATGGGTGGCCTACCCAGCTATGAATTCGCCCATCTACTCATTTACCCAGACCTCCGTGACGAAGTGGAACAGGGTTACGCAAAGGTCTCCGAAAGCGGGAATCCAGGGGTGGGGGCTGGGTTCTATACGCCAGAAACATATGGAAGTGGTACTAAGCTGTGTCGAAGAGTCCCCTCTCCCAAAGGGCTCACAAGGGTAGGCAAAAGTCCCTTCCCCCTTGACGGGGGAAGGTTAGGATGGGGGTGACTCCGCCAATCTAACTTCAATGCCTACCCCTCTCAGCTCCCAAAGGGTGAGGGTAAACACCTACCCCTCTCAGCCCTTGATGGGTGAAGGCTCAGCCTTCCTCAGCCTTCAGTGCAGCGACAGCCACTCGTCCATATTGTACGCCGACTGCCTCTTCTGCCGGTACAGCAAATTGATGAACTCATAGACCTGCTTCGATTCCTTGTCATGGTCGAACGGCCAATGTATCTCCGCGTCCCGCGCTCTGATGATAGCCGTAGGACGACCGCGAGCCGTTAGGCGATCCACTATCAGGTAAGCGCCCATCGTCAGGATGATCAGCGGGACGGCAATCCGGGCGATGCTGTGCTCTATATAGGAGAAGAGGATAAGACTCATGACCAAAGACAACGCCGCCCAGACATAAGGCCCAATCCCTTCCGGGAAGATCAGCCTGACCGACACCGACTCCACATCCTGGACTGAGATCATAGTAGTCTGGCGCCTGCCCTCTTCACCTGTAACGTGAATGACTCTATTGGTGGTGAGCAACAGGGTGCCGGGCTCACTGAAAGACCGCCTCCCATTCTGATCATTGGCATTCAACCTGGCCGAAACCCGTTCGCCGTCCAGCAGTGCCATCTCGCCCAGGCCGACTTCCTCTAAGTCCAACAAACTCTCCTCCGCTCTCGATTCACCATGAACCATCCTTCACCCGTCCAACTATATGTCCTGCCAGGGTCATTCGATTATCTGAAAGCCAGGCTGGATTCGTTCCCTCTCCCTCTGGGCTCACAAGGGTAGGCAAAAGTCCCTTCCCCCTTGACGGGGGAAGGTTAGGATGGGGGTGACTCCGCCAATCCAACTTCAATGCCTACCCCTCTCAGCTCCCTCTGGGAGA
>DAOULF010000092.1:0-11538 GCA_034420555.1 Dehalococcoidia bacterium | reverse complement strand
GTGACGTAGGTGGCCTCGCCGCCCGCTTCGTTGATCTCTGCCTCTACCTTTCTGCCGTCATCGTCGAGGATGTCGCCGAAGACGACCTTCGCGCCCTCGCGGGCGAACATCCTGGCCTCGGCGGCCCCTTGTCCGCGCGCTCCTCCGGTTATGATCGCTACTTTGCCTTCAAGTCTCATGGCTGGCCTCCGCCTGGGAATGGTGAATTGGGGTGTATATGCTCTGGTTTATAGTGTGCTGGTGGCTTCTTCTGGTGACTGCTGGCGCCCTGCTAGAGGGGTCTGGTACATGCAATTCACCTGCAAAAGCCTGTATTTACCTGTTCAGAGGGTTTTTCCCTGGGGATCGTACCTCCGAATAAGTCTGTCTTTATACTGGCGTACTGTTGTTCTGTCGCGTGGGTATTGTAGCACAGGGTTGGATGGATTTGTAGTGGCATCAGAAGCCTTCTCAACATTTCTGGAATGACCTTTCCTGAATTGTTTGGTTGACATGGCCCAGGCGGTATGCTTGAATTGGCGCGATTCGGTTCGAGCGGTGGGGCCCGCACAATCGGCCTCCTTTGAGACTTGAACCATTAGGGAGACAGATATATGCGTACCTATATTTCATTTCGCTGGCTGGTAGTCGTCGCAATAGCGCCAATGCTCTTGGCGCTTGCATGTTCGAGCACGGAGCCTACGCCTGCTCCGGCTTCGGACGCGGTTACGAAGGAAGAGCTTGCCGCCGCGCTGCAAGAGGCTATGCAGTCGGTCCAGCCTGCGCCAGCCGCCCCCGCGCCGGCCGGTCCCAGCATGGAAGAGATGACCGCAATGGTAGAAGCTGCCGTGCAGGGCGCGGTTCCCGAAGGCACCAGCGCGGAGGAGATCAAGGCGATGGTGGAGGCTGCCGTGGGCGCGGCCAGCCAGGACGCGATCACCGCGGACCAGGTGCGGACGCTCGTCGCGGAAGCGGTCGCGGAGTCGGCGACCGAAGGCCCGGACCCGCTGAGCGCCGACGAAGTGCGTCAGATCGTCTCGGCGGCGGTCTCGGCCCTGCCGACTCCAGAGGCGCGCGTCGTCACCAAAGAGGTCAAGGTTACAGAGGTCAAAGAGGTACAGATTCCGGGCAAGAAGTATGTGACCGACCCGACGACCAACAAGGTCATTCCCGCGCCGGAGTACGGCGGGACGATAATCCGGCTTCAAACGAACCAGCCCCCACACACCGACACATATTTCACACACCATGCGGCTAACGGTACGGACGGAGTTACCGAATCGCTCGCTCACGCCGACTGGGGCATAGACCGCAGTGTGTTCGACCATATGAAACGGCCAACCCCCCTGTGGGTGATGAAAGGTCAGCTCGCGACCGGCTGGGTGCAGAACGATCCTCTCACGTACACGATCAACATCAGGGACGACGTGTACTGGCACAACAAGGCCCCGATGGACGGACGCAAGATGACCGCCCAGGACGTGGCGTGGAACTTCCAGCGCTACCTGCATCTGGGCGATGAGTACGCCGACCAGGAAGGGCCATGCTGCACTTTCAAGAGCGTGAAGTGGGAATCGGTCACGGCAACCGACGACAACACCGTCGTGTTCAAGCTGGAGGAACCGAACATAGACACGCTCACCATCCTCTTCACCAGCTACTCCCCGCATATTCTCCCTCCCGAGGTCGTCCAGGAGCACGGCGACATCCAGGACTGGAGGAATCTGGTCGGCACCGGGCCGTTCATGCTGACGGACTGGGTGGACGGCAGTTCGATGACCTGGGAGAAGAACCCGGACTACTGGGGAACCGACGAGAAGTTCCCTGAAAACCAGCTTCCCTATGCGGACGCGACGCGGGCGCTCATCATGAAGGACGAAGCGACACGTATCGCGGCAATGCGGACGGGCAAGGCCGACTACATGGGCTGGCTTGCCAATTCGGCGATTTCCACAACGGACCAGGCCGAAGCGCTCGTCAAGACGAATCCCGACATCAGACTGATACCCTACGCGTACAGGTCCACTACTAGTACGGCGTTCGACGTGGACAAGCCTCCCTTCAACGACGTCAGGGTCAGGCGGGCCATGCAGATGGCGCTCGACCTCGACACGATCAATACGATCTACTACAAGGGCTGGGCGACGGTTGAGCCGATGGGACAGATCGGCACGGGCGCGATTGAGTACGTTACGCCGTTCGACGAGTGGCCTGAGGACATCAAGCCCTACTACCAGTACAACCCCGAAGGAGCGATAGCGTTGCTCGAAGAGGCCGGCTACACGCCCGACGAGAACGGAGTGAGAATCAGTGGTTCATCGGTGTTCCACGCCACCTCCGACCTAGCGCTCGCGGACATCTTCGTGGACTACTGGAGGAGGGTTGGGATAGACATCGAGGCGGTCAAGGGACCGGACAACACGACGGTTGGCACCTGGATCCGGGAACACACTTACCCGCACGACATGGTGGGATCGGCCATCATGGGCTACGACAGGAGCCCTATCACGATCCTGCGCTCCTTCATTCACTCTGAAGGCGGCTACAACTACACCGGAGTGCGCGACCCCAAGTTTGACGCGATGATCGAGGCCGCCGAGGCTGCGTCCACCTACGAAGAGAGGCAGCAGATCATCAAGGATCTCGACATCGAACTCTCCAGGCAGCACCTGTACGTCTGGGGAATGAAGGCACAGGCATTCAACGCCGTACAGCCCTGGCTGATCGGGTACAACGGCGAGTATCACCTGGGACTCCAGCAGCGATTCTCGCAGTTGTTCGCCCGCTTCTGGCTGGACCAGGAGTTGAAGGCGCAGTCCACCAACTAGCCATCTTTCTTCAAGGACCGACCGTTTAGTACCAGTATTGGGGGAGCCGAGACTTCTCAGCTCCCCCAACCTGCTTTCAGAGCGCATCATTAGTAGTACAGCGCCGGTTAGTCTTGCCGTTCATGAACCTGCCCCACCCCTGGATTGCCGAGCGGCGAGCCCTTCGGGGTTCCCCTCTTTCGTGGGAATGACTGAATTACAGTTCACCCTCACCCTAGCCCTCTCCCTGAGGGAGAGGGAATTTTCAACATACAAATGACGAGAAATGTCAACACGGACTAGGAACGTCACGTGAGAGCCTACATCATCAGACGGCTGCTGCTGTTCATCCCGACGCTGTTCATCCTGAGCACGATTGTGTTCCTGACGGTGCGTTTCATACCGGGCGACGCCATTGACGCCATGGTCGCCAGCTCCGACTATCTTGCCCTGGACCTGGACCGTGAAACCCTCCTGAAGCAACTGGGGCTCGACGTTCCCATATACATCCAATACCTGAAGTGGATGCAGGGTATCTTGCTGGAGGGCACCTTCGGCGATTCGCTGATGGGAGCCTGGAGTGTCGAGGAGCGGATACTCGAAAGGCTGCCGGTGACGATCCAGCTAGGCGTCACGGCAATCGTAATCGGGATGCTGATCGCGCTCCCTGTGGGCATCTACTCCGCAGTCCGGCAGGATACGGTCTCGGACTACATCGCTCGAACAATCGCGGTCCTCGGACTGGCAACCCCCAACTTCTGGCTCGCGACGCTCGTCATGATATTCCCCGCGCTCTGGTGGGGCTGGTCTCCTCCCCTGGAGATGGTGTCGTTCACCGAGGACCCGCTAGCCAGCTTGTACGGGACTCTCATCCCCAGCCTGATACTCGGGACGGGCATGGCCGCCGGAACTATGCGCCTGACGCGAACGATGATGCTGGAAGTGCTGCGGCAAGACTACATCAGGACCGCGTGGTCCAAGGGACTCAGAGGGCGAGTGGTCATTATGCGCCACGCGACCAAGAACGCGCTCATCCCGGTGGTAACCGGAATCGGCTTACAGCTTCCGCTGCTGGTCGGCGGGTCGGTCATCATCGAGAACATCTTCAATCTTCCGGGGCTGGGTCAGTTGGCCCTTGAGGCGCTCCTGGACAGGGACTACCCGGTGGTGTCGGGAGTGAATCTATTCTTCGGCATGGTTGTGCTGATCATCAACCTGATCATTGACCTGATATACCCGTATCTCGACCCACGAGTGCGGTATCGCTAGAGGTGAGTTCTTAGGATGCTAACAGGCGCGGCAGAACTGGCAGACTTCGCGGAGCGGCGGAACCGTTTCCTCGGGTTTTTGTCCAGGCTGGTGAAGGAGAAGCCGCTCGGCACGTTCGGGCTGGCGGTGACGCTGGCGATGATCGTAATGGCAGTCTTCGCCGACTGGCTGGCGCCCTTCCCGCACTACGAACTCAACCTGATTGACAGGATGCAAGGCCCGTCGTGGGCACACCCCATGGGCACAGACCACGTTGGGCGCGACCTGCTGAGCCGGGTTATCTATGGAGCCCGGATTTCGCTGGCCGTGGGTCTGTCGGCCACCGCACTCGACATTACCGTCGCGGTCATAGTGGGAGGAACTTCGGGGTATGTCGGCGGCAAGTTCGACCTTGCGGTCCAGCGGTTCGTGGACGCCTACATAGCGTTTCCGGGGCTGCTGCTGCTGCTAACGCTGATGTCAATCGTCGGACAGGGGCTGCTCCAGATGATCCTGGTGCTGGGGATTTCCGGCGGACTGGGCGGCTCGCGGATTCTCAGGGGCGCCGTCATCGGCATCAAGGAGAACGACTATATCCTGGCCGCGGAAGCGATTGGCACTGAGAGGTGGAGAACGTTCATCAAACACGTGGTGCCCAACATCGTGCCCATCATCATCATCGGATTCAGCATCACGATTGGCGGCGTGATAATCAGCGAGGCTTCGATCAGCTTCCTGGGATTCGGACTGCCGCGCGAGATTCCCACCTGGGGCGGTCTGCTCAGCCAGGAAGGACGCCAGTTCATGGAGGTCGCTCCGTGGCTCGCGTTCTGGCCCGGCGCGTGCCTGACGCTGGTCATCTACAGTCTGAATATGTTCGGCGACGCGATGAGGGACCTGCTGGACCCGCGGCTCAGGGGGACGGGATAGGCATCCTCAAGATTGCGCCAGTCTGCGCCTACATCCGGTGGGCGAGCTTGGGGTCTAGGATGTCGCGGAGGCCGTCGCCGGCGAGGTTGATGGCGGTTACGGCTACGGCGAGGACGAGGCCGGGGTAGAAGATTACCCAGATGGCCTTGCGGATGAAGCGGCGGCCCTCGGCCATTATGTTGCCCCAGCTTGGGAGTTCGTCAGCCGGGATGCCCGCGCCAAGGAAGCTGAGGTATGCCTCGGTGAGCATGGCTCCGGCGGCGACGTATGTGCCCATGACGATGAGGGGAGCGAGCAGGTTGGGTATGACGTGCCGAATCAGGATGCGGCTGTTCTGCGCTCCTATGGCGCGGGCGGCGTCCACGAAGGGCTGCTCGCGCAGGCTTAGGACTGAGGCGCGCGCTACACGGGTCATGCGCGGGGTGTCCACGACGACTATGGCGATGATGACGTTCTGGAGGTTCGCGCCGAGTATCACGGTGAGCGCGATGGCGAGCAGGACGGTCGGTATGGCCATGAGGCCGTCCATGATGCGCATGAGAACGGCGCCCACAGGGCGGAAGTAGCCCGCGATAGAGCCGAAGGCTGCGCCGAGCAGCATGGTGAACAGCGCGACGGTCGCTCCGACGAACAGGGATATGCGACCGCCCAGGATGGTGCGGCTGAAGACGTCCCTGCCGAACTCGTCGGCGCCGAACCAGTGCGTCGCGGAGGGAGCTTGAAGACGGGCGTCCATGTTTATCTTGCTGGGGTCTGTTGACGACACCACGGGCCCGACAAGGCTTATGAGGACGAGAACGGCAAGTATGGCCAGGCCGAGCGTCATGGTCGGCTCGCGCGCGGCGACGCTGCGTGCCGAACGCCAGACGCGGACAGGGAGCGGAGATCTGAACGGCGCTGCCGCCTGTTCTTCGACGCGCGCCATCAGTACCTGATCCTGGGGTCGAGAACGGCGTAGGCTATGTCCACTGCCAGGTTTATGAATACGTAGAATGTGCCGATGAGGATAATCAGCGCCTGGATTATCGGATAGTCGCGGGTGGCTATGGCGTCCACCGCGAGTCTGCCGAGTCCGGGTATGGCAAAGACGCTCTCGGTGACGACCGCGCCGGAGAGAAGACCGGCGAGTCCAAGCCCGATGATGGTAAGGATGGGGAGCGACGCGCTTCGGAGCGCGTGTCTTATGAGGACGGTCTTCTCGGTCAGGCCCTTGGCGCGCGCGGTCCTTACGTAGTCCTCCTTGAGCACCTCCAGGACGCTGGCGCGGGTCATTCGAGCTACAAGCGCTATCACGACAAGCCCGAGACTGAACGCGGGCAGGGCGAGGTGGCGCAGATATTCCAGGAAGCCGTCGTCAATGCGGGAGTATCCGGCCACGGGGAGAATCGGGTTGTCGAGTCCGAAGGCCCATAGCCCGAATATCCATATCAGGATGAATCCAAGCCAGAAGATGGGAACCGAGAATCCGATGGCGGCGAAGACCATTACCGCGCGGTCTATGAAGGAGTTGGCCTTCCAGGCGGCGAGAACGCCGAGCGGAATGGCGACCAGCACGGCGATGATCTCGGTGGCTATGGTCAGCGATACTGACGGGCCGATGCGTGTCTTTATGAGGTCGAAGACGGGCTTGCCAGACCTGATGGACGTCCCGAAGTCGCCGCGCAGTATCTGGGCGGACCACTTGCCGAACTGTACGTGTATCGGGTCGTCGAGGCCGAGCTTTGCCTTGATTTCCAGGTACTCCTCCTGGGTGGCCTCATTGCCGGCCATGACGGCGGCGGGATCCCCCGGAGTGAAGCGAAGCAGGAAGAACGTGAACAGTCCAACGACGACCAGAACGGGAATCGTGGCGAGCAGTCTTCGGATGAGATAGGGAAGCAAGTGGGTTGTTGGTCCTTAGTTTCGGTTGTCAGTGGTTAGTTTACAGTGTTCAGAAGTAATTTGGGGCCTCTCTCTTAGGAAAGAGGCCCCAAATTCTACGTTATCGTCTAATGCCGAGCGCGATTAGCGCGGGTCTTCTGACCTCCGCTCGGCGTCGCCCCACCACATGTTCAGGAACAGGGGTGAGCCGACGGGCGCGCCGCGGATTTCTACGTCCATGACGTCCTTGTCGTAGATCCTTAGCTGGAAGAACTGGCCGAAGGTGACACGCCTGGGGTCGGCCCAGGCCGCGTCCGCTATCTCGCGGGTTATGGCGAACTGCTCATCCAGCGATCCGGCCTTGGCGAACCTGGTCTTGAGTTCGGTCATCAGCATCCCGGTCTCGGAGTCCTCGGTGTACTCAGTCTCGCCGACGCGGTAGTGGGTCGCTACCAGCGGATGGTACAGGTTGCTGCTGTTCCAGTTGGTGAAGATGTGCCAGCCGTCGGTTTGTCGGAAGGTGGCGATCTGCCCGGCCCAGTCGGTCGCCTTGATCTGGGCATTGATGCCGGCTGCCGTCAGTTGCTCCTTCAGGACGGTCGCGATTGGGTGGATGGTCGGGAAGTCGGTCGGGTCGAGTATGATGATCGGCTCGTCATTGTACCCTGCCATCTCAAGCAGTTGCCTGGCCTTCTCCGGGTTGTCCTGGTTGTAGAGTTCCTCGTTGCTGGTGTGCTCCGCCCAGGGGGTGCCGCACATCTGGAGCGAAGGGCAAAGCTGCCACAGGCGGTCGTCGCCATAGCCCTTCATGATGTCCTCGGCGTTGACGGCGGCCTGTATAGCCTGCCTGAGCGCCTTTCCCTTGTCGTCGAAGCCCATGAGCGGGTCGCGGGTGTTGAAGCCGATATCGGGCTGCGCGCCGGGTATGCCGATGTGTACGGATACGCGGTCGGCGTTGTCGAGCGCCTCTTCATAGAAGTCGGACGACACGACGTCGAGGTAGTCCACGGTGCCGGTGAGCACGGCGGACACGCGCGTCTGCTGGTCGGGAATCTCTTTCATCTCGAGCCGGTCGAAGTAGGCGAGCTTCGCGCCAGCGCGGTAGCTGGGCGTCTCGCGGCGCGGCACGTAATCCTCGAACCTGTCCAGGATTATCTCGTTGCCCGGGTCCCAGCTTACGAACTCGTATGGGCCGGAGGCGACGAAGCTCTGGGCCAGTTCACCTGCGGGATACGCCTCGACTGTCTCTTTGGGCATGATGTTGGGCTGAGTTCCACCGACGTAACCGAGCGCGGTCATCAGCAGGGCGGAAGGCTCGCTGAGTTCTATAGTGAAGGTCTTGTCGTCAACCGTCTCGAATCCCACCCAGATGTCGTTGAGCACGGGAGCGAAGGAATTGTCCCACTCGAGGAAACGACCCACTGAGGCTTCCACGTCTTCGGGAAGAACCTGCGTGCCGTCGTGCCAGATCAGGTCGTCGCGCAGCGTGAAGGTGTAGGTGCTGCCGTCGGCCTCCCAGCTATCGGCCATGTCGGGCTGGATGAACCCCTGCGCGTCCCACTGAGCGAGTGATTCCCAGAAGTGCCAGGAAACGCCTCGTCCGATGGCCGTGCCGGACGTCATGGAGTCGAGGTTGGGCACCGTGCCCTGCGGCACCCATACGAGCGTTCCGCCGAACCTGTCATCGGAGAAGATGTTAGAGTCGGCGTCGGACACGGGCACCATTCTGGATGTGGGCGCGGTGGACGGGATAATCGGTTCGGGAGCCGCCGGAGCGCCGGGTGGAGCCTCGGCCGGAGCCGCCGGAGCGGGCTGAGCCGGAACCTGCGGCTGCGCCATGGAAGCGGCCGGCGCGGCCGGCGCGGGAGCTGCCGGAGCCGCCGCGGCCGGGGCCTGTGGCTGTTCAGGCGCCGCTGTTTCGCTGCTGCACGCAATCGCCAGAGCCGCGAGTGCGACTGCCAGCACGGGCAGTATGAGTTTAAGGCGTGTCATTTAGTCCTCCAGGATCACACATATTTTGTAATACGGCTAATCGTGCAACCTTAAACAATGGGGATGCGGACAGTCAATAAAGATACGAGGTCTTCGGTTACCAGACAGTCTCGATTTGAGGTGAGTCGGAGAATACCTGATCTCGCGTTATCACAGGCGCGTCCAGAACCAGAGACTCGGCTGCGATGAGGCGGTCGTGCATCTCAGAGATTTCCTGGAGATCATCGAGCTTCTCGAGCTGCGCCATGCCCAGGTCGGAGAACTCAAATCCTGTCATCGAATCCACCGCGTCCATAAGTTCGGAGGGTATAACAGGCTTACTCAACTTGACCGAGAGATAGTACAACTCCGCCACGACTATCGCGGGGACCACGATTGTCACTTCGCCGGATGTGGCCTTTTGGAAGATGTCGGACGCGGTGTGCGAGAGACGTTCGGACGAGTCAATATGCCACCATAGGGCATGGGTATCCACCACGTATCGCATTCGACTATTTTGCATGGTCGGGAGGCATATCGTCCGAGTTGGGAGGTGGCATTCTCCACATGGTCTTGACTGATTGGAAATCTTCCTCAGTCGCCTCGCGCCCTCCGGTCAATTCACGTCCACCCCTCACATGGATAAGGGCTTCCCTGAGACTATTGAACCGCGGCTCTCTCTCTTTCCGATCCTCGCTAGAATTATGTGAGAGAGTGAGCTTGGCCCATGGCTTCCCGCGCTGTGTGATAACGACTTCTTCACCGTTTTCAAGGCTCTTAAGTATCTCAGAAGACTTGGCGCAGAATTCGCTCTTGCTGTATGTGGGCATAGTGTTCACCATGAAGTATCGCTAAGAGCTATATTAGCAGATTTGCGTTAATGTGATTCTACAAAAGTCAGCAGACGCTTGGGGTTTTCGACCATGATGCGGTGGATGTCGGACTCCGAAACTCCGAGCGTCTTGATGTATGGCAAGAAGGTCTCCTGGATGTAGGTGTAGCCCGCGCCTCCGTACTTCTTGAGGTGTATCTTCCAGCACACGTCCTGGGAGAGCAGGATGCGGTCAGCGTATCCGGCTTCTATCATCTTCGGAATGGCGGTGGCTACGATGTGGTCGCGTCCCGTCTCGGTCGTCCTGACGACGCCCAGCGTGTCGAACTGGATACAGACGCCCCTTTCGAGCAGGCCGAGCATATAGGGCAGGTCGTCCGCCATGTGGTCGGAGTGGCCGAGGATGACGCGGGTGAGGTCGGCGCCTTCTTCTTCCACTATGTCCAGGACTGCGCGCTTCTCGTCCTTGAGCGGCGGTGAGTGGAAGGAGATCGCGGCTCCGGAGGCGACGCTGGCGCGCGCGGCGGCGCGGATGTTCTTGTCCTCGTTGGGCGTTATGGGGTCGCCGTTGACGCCGATCTCGCCGATGATGCCGGAGCGGACGCCAGAGCCGGGTATGCCGACGGTGATGTCGCGGACTATCTCGTCGGTGAGCGACTCCACACTACGCTCATCCATGTCCTCCGGGTGGAAGAGCTTCTGGTACCAGCCGGAGCCGAGCACTATGTTGACGCCCGCGGCCTCGGCCGCCCTGGCGATGGCCGGAACGTCTCTTCTGAGTCCTCTGCTGGTGACGTCAACCAGCGTTCCGCCGCCGAGCCTGGCGAAGTCGGAGATCTCGGCTATCGCGTCGGCTTCGCTGGAGAGGAGATAGTTGTCCACGATGGGCAGAACGCGGCGGGCAAGATGCAGGTTGGAGAGCTGAAGCGGCGCGAACCAGTCGTCGAGCTGGGTGGCGGTGGAGTCCGGGTCGGGCCAGTGGTTCTTGCGAAGGTCGAGGTAGAGGTGCTCGTGCATAAGAGTGAAGCCGAGCTGGTCGGGTTCGACGGGGCCCGCTACGGTCATGGCTTTTCCGGTCATAGTGGTCATGGAGGACTCCGGTCTCGTTCGCAGATTTGCAGAATGGTATCCGTTGATTCGTTGAAATCGCAACCCGCTGCGCTACAATGGACACCTGAACGAAAAAACTCTGAAGCCGGAAGCCCTCGATATGTCCCCCATCTACCACTCAGGCCAAACGCTCGACCATGTTCCAGGCCGTTCCATCTTCGACTATGCCGACAGCCTCAGCGTGCGGGTGCCGACGTCCTGCGGGCGCACGGGCGAATGTCACGAGTGCATAGTGGAGATCAGGCGGGGTATGGACGCGCTCAGCCCGACTACGGACGCCGAGCGATTCCTGCGCGACAACTACCGGCTTGCGTGCCAGGCCGTGGTCGAGGACGCCGACGCCGACGTTGAGTTCGCGGTCCTGCGTCGCCAGCCCAGAATACTCACGCACTCGATTCGCCGCGACGTGCCGCTCGACCCGCTCACGGTCCGGAAGGGCGACGCGGTTTACCATCGCGGCGAGAGGCTGGACACCTACCGGGGCCGGGTCTATGGCCTGGCGGTGGACGTCGGCACCACGACCGTCGTGATGAACCTGGTTGATCTCGAAACCGGAGCGATTCTGCACACCGCGTCGTTCGAGAACCCGCAGAGGTTCGGCGGCAGCGACATCATGCACAGGATCTCCTACGACGGCGGCGAGTACCACGGTGAACTCAGGCAGGTGATGCTGTCCTCGATCAACTTCGAGATAGGCGACATGGCGCGGACGCTCGGCTTCCACCGCCGCCACATCTACGAGGTCGTGATAGTGGGCAACTCCACCATGCGCGATATGCTGTTCGGCCTGGACGTGCAGCC
>DAOULF010000091.1:0-1698 GCA_034420555.1 Dehalococcoidia bacterium | reverse complement strand
GGGCGCGAACGGATCGGGTAAGACGACGCTGCTGAAGATACTGGCGACGCTCTCCAAGCCGGACTCGGGGCAGATCGTGGTCGGCGGGCTCAGGCCGGACAGGAGCGGCGCGGAGACCAGGAAGCGAATAGGCGTGGTCACGCACGACCCGCTCTTGTACGACGACCTGACGGGGCGTGAGAACCTGAACTTCTACTGTCGGATGTTCGGCGTAGCCGACGCGGACGCAAGAGTCGAGTCCGTGACCGATATGGTGGGAATGGAGTCCAGGCTGAACCAGAGAATCGGCTCCATGTCGCACGGGATGAAGAAGCGTTTCAGCATCGCTCGCGCGCTTCTCCACGACCCGCCGATACTTCTGATGGACGAGCCAGAGAGCGGGCTGGACCATGAAGCCGTAAACCTTCTGGATAAGATAATTTCCGAGCGTTCCGACCCGCGCCGCGCGGTTATAATGACCACCCACGATCTCGACCGCGCTATCAGGCTGGGTGACAGCCTGGCAGTCCTTTCCGACGGGCGAATGTCATATTCAGGTGATGCCAAGTCGGAGACCGCGCGTGAAGCCTACCTGGATCTGTCGGAGTCCGTCGCATGAAGGACTACCTGCGCGCGACATTTGCCATACTGGTCAAGGACCTGCTGCTTGAACTCCGTACCAGGGACATCCTGGTATCTATGGTCATGTTCGGGCTGCTGGTTATCGTGGTCTTCAACTTCGCGATTGATCCCACCCCCCGAATGGTCGCCGCCGTCGCTCCTGGCATTCTGTGGGTGTCGTTCACGTTTGGCGGAGTGCTGGGACTGAACCGCTCGTTCGGCCTGGAGAAGGACAGGGGCAATCTACACGGTCTTATGCTGGCGCCTGTCGGCAGGGACACGATCTACTTTGGCAAGATGCTGGGCAATTTCGTGTTCATGCTGATCGTCGAGGCGATTGTGTATCCGGCGTTCGCGATTATCTTCAACCTGCCATTGTGGATTCCGGGACTCATACCTATCGTACTGCTGGCGACATTGGCGATTAGCGCGGTGGGAACGGTCTTCAGCGCCATGTCTGTGAACACCCGCTCGCGGGAGGTGATGCTTCCGGCGCTGTTCTTTCCTGTGATAGTTCCTGTGATAATAGGGGCAGTCGAATCCACCGGGGCGCTGCTGGGGTCGAACGACGATACAAATCTAGTAAGATGGACAACATTGCTCGCCGTATTCGACGCGGTATTCCTCGTGATCTGTCCGGCGGCTTTTGGAATGATATTAGAAGAGTGAGACAAGCATGACAAACATCCCTGAAAGTGTCTTAGAGGAGATATACCGGCACGCTCGCGAGGAGTTCCCCAACGAATGCTGTGGCTGGCTGACGGGACCCAGAGACGGCGATGCGGTCGAACGGGTACGGCGAGCCAGAAATGCCTACGACCCCGCGACTCATCCGACGGCGTCAGACCGGACGGCTGAGTCGGCCTACGTGATTGACGGTGATGACCTGCTCGAACTGAACCGAACCCTGGACGGGGATGAGCCTCCGCTTGTGATTTACCACTCCCATCCAAACGGGCGGGCTTACTTCTCGGAGACCGACCGGCGGGTGGCCACCGATCCCTGGGGCGACGGGCCGGCGTATCCTGTTAAACAGCTTGTGGTCGGGATAGACGCGAACCGGGTGGTGGAAGCGCGTCTGTTCGAGTGGGACGATTC
>DAOULF010000090.1:0-2528 GCA_034420555.1 Dehalococcoidia bacterium | reverse complement strand
GTATTGGATACTGCGTTGGACACGCACCAGATATTTGATGCTTCCGATGTGGTGGTGGCAATCTTGTTCGGTTCTCGCGGTCTTATATATCCCCGTTTATAAATCAACAGGTGGGAACAGGTGGCTTAACTGGTGACCAACAGGTGGGCAACAGGTGATTAGAACACCAGAGATCCACCTGTTAATCACCTGCGTTAGCTTTGGGGAAAATTTTTCGCCCCTCCGATTTTGGGTCAGCATAACTTGATACTTATGTATGTCTTGGTTCAGGATCATCGTCGGTCACGCCCCGCAATTAGTTTGTATGTTCGGATTATAGCGTATTCAGGATGTGAAAGTGTAGTCCTATGAGAATTGGGAAGGCTTTGAAGGGACCCCGGTCAGAAGCAGGATTTACAGGATGGTCGAGATGTATATAGGATGGTCGGGTTGCCGAGCGGAGATCAGCCGGGCCAGTGGCCTTCGAAGACGCGGGCGGTCTAGCTCTCAACGCCTTCAGCCCATTCTTCGACTTGTTCCCTGGCTCACTCACTTATATGTTGCCGACGACGTTCAATGTTCCCCATCACTGAGATATAGCCAGACACAAGGTTAGCATCCCAGTCAATTCCCGCTGAGTTGCATACTTTCGCCATTGTCTCCATTACTTTCACAAGTTCGCCCAGCAAGTAGTACAGCGCGACCAGAAATTTCTCCCTATCATAGGAACTGCCCGGAAGAAGATTGGGGAGACCATCTGGGCCGTTTGAATTAAGCCATTGCAAACTTGTGAACTCCGGATGTGTTGCATATCGGCTAAGCGTACTATAGTCAGAATCCCATGTGGCTTTGGCTTCAGTGGAAATACGCTTAGCCATACTTGGCTTACTGAGGTTACCTTTACCGTCCAGCAGGGTATTCAGGGTTGAAGTGTGGATTTCTATGTCATGCGCTATCAACTGGTCTTCCATGACCATGCGCGTCAATGCCATGGCCTGCTGATAGTACCCCTGCTCCAATATCGGCAAGGCCATTCGGAGTGAGTTGAAACTTCGCGTTACCAAGAAAAGCCTCGCGCTTTCCAGCCGATTGTCCGGTCTCTGCTTCTGAGAAGCAAATTCAGTCCAGCCATGCAGGAGCAGTTCCAGCGCTTCCTCTATCAGGACTAAATCATCTTCGTGCTTCTCTTGTATGACGGACGTGGTACGCTCATCCCTCTGGCGGAGGTCGAGCAGGTAGCTCTTCATAACTTCAAGCCTCCCTGTTTGCGCAAGCTATGCGCTCCTCAATATCTGAAGCCTTCCAGCATCTCACGGCTCTCTTGGAGATATGGGCTGTTCTCGCACACGGACGCGGTTACGAGGAACCCGTATGGATGATCGGGATGATATGTTGACATGACCATCAGTTCCGAATAGTCCATGACGCAGTACTGCGAACTAACCTGCGCTCTGAAGGTCGCGAGATATTTCTCAGGCTTGATAGGCCCACGTTGATACGTACCGTCGGAGCGCGTCGTACCGGGGTAAACCCGAACTCCTATGCTCTGTATGCCGCCCTTCGACTCAAACAACGTCCATGTGTTCGCATACTGGCGGTATTGTTGGAGACGCTGGGCCTTTAGATCGTCAATGGTCGAGTACGGATTGGAATAATAATAGCCTGTGACCTCGATCAATGCGCTCCGGTCAGGGGATGTAAACGTCGCGCCGCCAAAATCTTGTTGCGCGGACCAGCCCGGCGGTACGTTCAGACCATATCCATGGTCCTCATCCCAATATCTATCCCATACTACGAAGTTGTCCTGAAACGTTCCGGCGACGGCTGAGTAAGTGCCCAGATGACTCTCACATATCCCGGCGCGCGCTATCACGCCGACTTCGTAGGAATGTTTGTCGGCGCTTCGGTCTCTGGCGAATCCAAACCTAAAACCGGGTCGAAGAATGGGGTTGAGTCCATCGAGGCTGGGCGGGTATAGAGACACGAGGCGGAGTCGTTCGACGACGTGGCTGACACAGTATTCCTCTGCCGACTGCCAGCGAAAGACGAGTTCGTAGAACTCTCCCCCACCCGCGTATCTCCTGCCGTCCGAGGTCACCTCGAATACAGGCCAGGAGTTGGCCTGCGCCCGACTGGTCAGTCTATCGCGTCGCCTTTCGCCCAGAGATTCAAGGGTTGATGTCGCGCGCGGGTATTCAATCCACACTTCGTTGATGCCCTTACGGTCGGGCGACCAGAAGGAGGCATACTCGTCAGTTTCAGAATCCCCGTCCAGCGCCCACCCGGGCGGGACGCCTACGCTGTATCCATAGACGCCGTTCTTGTATGTATCCCATTCGGTCAAGGGAGGCACGGTCGGAGTAGGTATCGGCGTCGGGGCGGCTGTGGGTGTCTCGGTCGGCGTGTTCATTGCCATAGCCGTAGCAGTTTTCCGCGCGGCCAGGACGGAAAGCCGGCTTCTGATCTGTTCGGGTGTCTCCCCTGTGTGTGGAGCGATGAGATTCTCGATGAACAATTCTGCCAGCAGATTGTTAAGGCTGTCGGAAAGT
>DAOULF010000089.1:0-14407 GCA_034420555.1 Dehalococcoidia bacterium | reverse complement strand
TGCCCGCGGGGTCCATAGTGGGGAAGTACTCGACGGTGTCCATGATACGCACCGGCACCAGGCTGCTCAGAATGTTGACCACGAGCGAGCTGCCGATCTGCGTTCCCGTGCGCTCAATGAAGGTGGAGCTTGCCACCACCGGCATAGGCCCTCCGGTTGGGCTGCGGTAGAAGCCGCGAATTCCCTGGTCGGTGTCTTTCCCGAAGATGAACACGCCGGATCTTTGGCCGTTCTTCACTTCGCTCCTGGTGGCTCCTATGACGTCTCTGGAAATCATCGAAGTGGCCAGTGGGGTCCACTTGCTCGCTCCCTCGAAGTCGTCGAGGATGTGTCTCTCCGTCTCACCCCTGACGGATACCTGGATGTCATCCAGGAACAAGGTTCCGGCGGTCCCGGCCGGGCCGAAAGCGGGCTCGTATATCTGGACGCTGACCAGGCTGATCGGCCAAATGAGATTGTTGGGAATCCTCCCCTCCATAAGTGTCCACTCAGCCCCTTGCAGAGGCCCCAGGGTAACGGTGCTGATTATGCCGCGCCTGTCTTTCAGCACCATCCACAGGAATATGTTGGAGTACTCTTCATCCGGATGGGCCCAGGCGTAAATCCTGTCCGCATTCCTGGGCACTTCGATTGGCGGAAGGCCGGCGCCCGTCTTGAGAAAGCCCATCACTTGGGTGAGTGGCCGTTCGGAGAAATCGTCCCTGTACCATGAGACATACGGAAACTCGTCCGACTCGACGGCCAGCACGCCGAAACTGTTGCCCGAGTAGGTCGCGCCAACCGATCCTCCCGCTCTCAAGACCAGCGACAGCGAACTTATACCGGGCAGGTCGAGGTACTTCTCCTTGAGCGAGTCCGTACCGCGAGCGAAGTACGTCGGAATGCCTGTCACCCGAATATCCGCAGCCACGTCGTACAGTACGCGCTCTTCGTATGACCGGTCGAGCGTTCCGCCTACGGTCGTGGCCAGCACGCCGAGCCCGGTCACCATGACGATCAGGAGTACCAGCCAGCTGTACTGCAACGGATTCCGGGCCATCCTCCATATCGCCATCGAGGCCCAGACGGGATATGCGCGCTCAAGACGACGGAGCGCCAGGAACAGGAGTTGCATTGGTACCAGCAGCGCAAGGGTTAGTGTCGGGATATACAGCGCGGCATCTCTGTCGGGCAGGTTGTTGTACACAAAGAGCGCCGTTGCCGCGGCCTGTAGAACCAGTCCGATGAGGATGAAATGCCGCCTGCGAATTTTCCATGTGCCCGCGTACAGGGCGGCGATGATGCCCAGGTGAGCCGTGCGCCACACCCATCCCCAATCGGTGTCGGATCTGAGTTCCTGCACGGCAGTCATCAGCGCAATAGTTACGAAAGTTGCCGCGGCGAGCAGGTGCATGATGGTTGGAGACTCGCCGCTGAGGTAGCGCACAACCAGCGGGAAGAATCGCATGAAGAGCAAAGCGACGACTGTCAGAAGAAGCACGGGCGCAAACAGCAATGCCTCGTTGACGCGCGCGTCGTTGAACAGGCCGCCGGATACGATCTGCCCGCGTGAGAAGAGCTCCCAGAAAATCAGTCCGCCGATCACCATGAGCCCGATGTCAATGTAGTACCGGTGGAAGAACGGCTCGGAGGGCGGCCTGGCTGTACGCATCTTCTGCACGATCAGCCCGGTTCTCGCGCCGATTACACCCGGCACCACGTAAATCGCGAGACACAGGGCTCCCGCTGCCAGCGATACCAGGAAGGGCGTCCACTCCAGGGAAACGGGCAGGAATCTGCCCAGCGTTATGTCCTCGAAGTAGTCCAGCTTGCCGGCCAGCGCTATCGCGCCGAGCGCGAGAAACGGGGCGATAATAGCCGCAATGAGCGTTATGGCCAGCCCTTCCAGCGCGTAGATGCGGGCGAGGTGCCACGATCCGACGCCGCGACTCCTGAGCAACGCGACATCCTGTTCGCGGCTGGTTACGAGATACGACACCATCATCAGGATGTAGTAGATCACCGTAATCGTCATGACCACCAATAGTAGAAGCATGGGTACGCCGGTGAAGAAACTGCGACGCTCGAACCTTCTGAGCATGGTCTCGATTCCGGTGAAGACCGCCGATCCCTGCATCACGTTGGAGACATCGGATTCCATGTCCGCAAGACGCGCGCGTACTTCGTCCTTGTCCCATTTCTTGAGGTTCTCTTTGTCAATGAAGACGAACCAGTTCGAGGAGACGAGCGTGCCCGGATATGAGACTCCTACACCCCCTATGAGGGTCTCACGAGTCACGAACAGGGCCATGGGTGGTTCTTCCGGGTCAACCTCCACGTCCACGTCGGGAGTTTCTTCGAGGGGAACCGGGTTTATGTACAGGTCGGGGCTCTCCAGCCAGTATTCCTCGGTGGGATCGGTGGCCTCCAGCATACCGACTATCTCGATGACCATGCGGGTCGGGGCGCTCAGGGAAGGCGTGAAGATGACGGTATCGCCAACGCTGAGTCCGAAAGTCCGTTTCGCGGCATAGCCTACGACGGCCTCTATGTGTGGATTTCGACCGTTCCAGGTAATCTCATCGGTCGCCATACGGCCTTCGACGAACGTGACATGGTCTTCCAGGTTGGTCATGTTCTGGAAGTACCCGCGCGATACTAGAGGAAGCTGTTCAGAGTTCGGAAGATTCCGGTCTAGCGGGTTTCGCTTCGTGCCTACCAGGAACGTGGGAGACTTCAGGTATCGTTCATGTCCCCGATAAATCTCCTGGACGTTGTTGGCGATAGCGTCCTCGAATGCCCCCCCGGTGGCGTCTAGTCGCTCTCTGGACAACAGGATGTGGGGAGCGGCGCCGTAGATGTTGAGAAACGACTGGTCTGCCCTGTCAATCGCGGTGTCTATGCCCTGGCGTTCCAGGGTCTTCAGATAGATGGGCGCACTCGCGAGCAGCGCGGCGGCGACCGTTACGCCCGCGAATATGGCCGCAAGCAGTTTCCAGTCGTCGGCCAGCCGCTTGAGGACGAAGGAGGTTGTAGTCATTGGGGGCATAGAGAGTATGAATCTTCGCCAGCTAAAGCCCCACTGCCGAGGCCACTGCCTCCATGTGATGCTCGGCGTCGCCGAACATGAGCTCACCGGCCTTCGCTCGTCGTGAGTACAGTTGCAGATCGTGTTCCTTGGTAAACCCAATGGCGCCATGGCACTGGTGCGCCGTCATACATACGCGGTGGTAGGCGTCCGACACCCAGGCTTTAGCCATCGCGACCTCGCGCTCCGCCGGGAGTCCCTCGGCGAGCGCCCATGCCGCCTGGTAGGTGATATACCTGCACCCTTCCACGTCCGCCGCCATGTCCGCGACATGGTGCTGGATCGCCTGGAAGGAGCCTATGGACCGTCCGAACTGTATGCGCTGCTTTGCGTATGCGACGGTCATGTCGAGCGCCTGCTGCGCTCCGCCAAGCATCTCGGCGCATTTGCCGACCGCTCCCCACCTCAGCGCCTTCTCGATGGTGTTCCACCCTCCGTTCACATCCCCTATAAGCGCGGAAGCGGGAACATGGACGTTATCCAGCGCGAGTTCAGACTGCTTATCCGAGGCTATGGTATTCAGCGCCGTCACGGTCAATCCGTCCGCGTTGGCGGGAACGACGAAGAGGCTTATGTCCGACTCTCCCTGGCCGGTTCTCGCCGCTACAATAACATGGTCCGACACGTTCGCGTTCGGCACATACAATTTGACCCCGTTCAAAGCGTGGCCATCGTCCGAAGGTTCCGCCGTGACCTGCACTCCCTCCACGTCCCAGCGTCCGCTCGGTTCAGTCAGGGCAAGGGTCATAATCAGCCGTCCGCTGGCAATCCCGGATAGATACTCCCGCTTCTGGTCCTCAGAGCCCGCTTCCACTATGGTCATGCCGGCCATGAGGACGGTAGAAAAGTAAGGACCGGGCAGCAGAACGCGCCCCATCTCCTCAAGCAGAATGGCAAGCTCGACGAATCCCAGTTCGCTGCCTCCGTATTTTTCCGGGAACACCAGTCCGAGCCAGCCGAGTCCGGCCAGCTTGTCCCAGAACTGGGGAGTGTACCCGCGCTCGTCCCGCTCCATGTCGCGCACGTAGGACGCGGGACACTCCGCTTCGAGGAATTCCCGCGCGCTCGTCCTCAGCATCTGCTGGGTTTCATTCAGTCCGAGGTCCAATTTTCATCTCCCGTGGGGTGTCAAACTAACCAAGCGGGGGCGCACCATCATGCACCCCCGTCTTGCAGCTATTCTGTTTTGAAGTTCGATCTTGAGCGGCGCAAGCTACGGCCCGCCGACGACCATGCAGGTTACCGTCCGCACGATGCCGGGCACCGTGTGAATCTCGCGCGTAACGATCTGGCCCACGGCGTTCAGGTCGTTCGCGGTCACAACCGCGATGATGTCGTATGGGCCGGTAACGGGGTCAACGGTGTCCACTCCGGGCAGGACCGCCAGCGCCGTAGCAACATCCCCGGACTTGCCGACCGAGGTCTCTATCAGTACGTAGGCTTTTGTGCTCATCAGTTGAAGTCTCCAGTAATGCGATGCGCGTGTCGGGATTAGGTGTCTGCATTCTAAGGTCGCGCGTTGCGGGGTGTCAATTCCGGGACTCGGATACTGTACCAATTTAGTCGGCGCTGCCAGTGGCGAGAAAATTCCCTTCCCCTTTGATGGGGGAAGGTTAGGATGGGGGTGACTCCCCTACCGACCAAGCTGATACAGGTTCCGGGACTCGCCTCGCGGTTGCCGACTATTCAGCCTTTGGAGTATCCTAGCCGTGCAGTTACCAAGGCTGAAACATCATGCCGCGCGCGGGACGCAGCGGAATGAAAGGAGAAACAGGTGGACGGACTTTCTGCAATTGCGAAGATTCTTAAGCTCGAAGGTGTGGAATGGGTCGCGTGTTATCCATCCAACAACCTGATCGAGGCTGTGGCGATGGAAGGCATTCGCACGGTAATGTTCAGACACGAACGAGGCGCGGTAATGGCCGCCGACGGCTACAGCCGCGCCAACAACAGGCAGAAGTTCGGCGTGGTCATAACCCAGGGCGCGTCGGGCGCGGAGAACGCGATGGGCGGAATTGCCCAGGCGTTCGGAGACAACGTGCCCATACTGCTGCTGCCGGGCGGCAGTCCGCTGTCGGCCTGGAGCGTCAGGCCCAACTTCTCGCCCGCCAGGGCTTACGCGCCCATATCCAAGCAGACCGAGGCCATCTTCACTCCCTCTGAAGTGGGCAATGCGTTGCGGCGTGCTTTCCACGCCCTGCGAAACGGCAGCGGCGGCCCCGTGACAGTGGAGACGCCCGCCGACGTTATGGCCGCGGACATCCCGGACGACGTGGTTGACGGCTACCGCTCCCCCAAACGCTCAGTTATGTCGCCCTCCCGCTCCGACGTCAAGGACGCGGTGAAGGCGCTGCTCGAAGCGAATAACCCCGTCCTGTGGGCGGGCGGCGGAGTCCTGTACGGCGACGCCACCGAAGAGTTGAAGGAACTCGCCGAACTCCTGGACGTTCCGGTATATACCACGATGCAGGGCAAGAGCTCCTTCCCCGAAACCCACCCGCTGTCTCTCGGCGCCGGTTCCGGCGCGACGACCTGGCCCGCCCGCAAGTGGCTGACCGAGTGCGACGCGCTTTTCGCCATCGGCTCCAGTCTCACGCGCACCGGCTACGGACAGCCCGTGCCCACGGTCAAGACGCTCATCCAGAATACCGACAACGTTGACGAAATCAACAAGCAGGAGAGTGTTGACATCGGCCTGCCCGGCGACTCCAAGGCGACCCTCGCCATGGTCATTGACGAGGTGAAGGCGGCCATTGGCGAGACGCCCAGGGACACAGGCGTCCGCGACCGCATCGCCGCCGAGCGCGAGAAGTGGATGGAAGAGTGGACGCCGCTCCTCCAGTCCGACGAGGTGCCTATCAACACCTACCGCGTAATCCACGAGATCAACACCACGCTGGACAAGTCCAGGTCGGTCGTGACTCACGACGCGGGCGCGCCCCGCGACTCGATCATCCCGTTCTACGAGTCCACGACCCCGCACGGCTACGTCGGCTGGGGCAAGACGACCCACCTGGGATTCGGTATTCCCCTGATGATAGGCTCCAAGCTCGCCAGCCCGGACAAGTTCTGCCTGAACCTTATGGGTGACGGCGCGTTCGGTATGTCCGGCCTGGACACCGAGACGGCGCAGCGCGCGGGCGCTCCGATCACCACCGTCGTTCTGAACAACGGCGGCATGGCGACCTACCCGGGCGGTTATCCGGTGGCGAACGAGCAGTACGGCTTCACCCGCATGACGGGCGACTATGCCGGACTGGCCGACGCTTTCGGCGGCGTTGGAATCACGGTCACCAATCCCGCCGAGATGAAGCAGGCGCTCATTGACGCCCAGCGTCACAATGAAGATGGCCGCACCGTCATAATAGACGTACACTCCAACTTCGAGGCGAAGAAGTCTCGGTTCTAAGGATCCCGCAAGCGCGCCACCTGGCGTGTAGATTCTGAATAGAGTATGGGCTGCTCGTATCGGGCAGCCCATTTTTGTGTTCTCACTGTTATACTGGGATTCAACACTTCGGTCCAGGGAGGCTCGCCATGCCCATCGTGCCAAGAGTCGTTAAAAACGCTCTCAGGCCAATCGTGATAAGCGCGCTGACGACGTGGGAACGCATGGAGTCCGGGGTCGCCTACAACCCAACTTCGGACAGCGTAAGGAACAACCCATACGACATATATGCCGAGTTGCGCACCAATGATCCGGTCCACAGGATGCGCCTGATAAACGCCTGGGTGCTGACGCGCTACGAGGACGTGGACATGGTTCTGCGAGACCACAGGCGCTTCTCCAACCGCGATGACCGAGACAGGGAATACAGAAGTATGCTCTTCCACGACCCTCCCGATCACACGCGACTCAGGTCGCTCGTCTCCAAGGCATTCACGCCCAGGTCGGTCACGGAACTCGAACCTAATATCCGCCGTGTAGTTGACGAACTTCTTGACGACATGGAGGGCAGGGACAGGTTCGACCTGATTAGCGATTTCGCCTACCCCCTGCCCGTAACGGTTATAGCCGAGATGCTCGGTGTTCCGGCCCAGGACATGGACAGGTTCAGGGATTGGTCGAACGACATCGCGCTCACAGTCGAGCCAACGCTCGACGACGAGCAGACGCGCCGGATGGAGGAATCTTTCCAGGCATTGCTCGACTATTTCGAGGAGATAATCGAACTGCGGCTTCAGGAGCCGCGGGACGACATGATAACCGCGCTGCTGAACGCCGAGGCGGAGGGTGACAGACTCAGCCGCGACGAGCTTCTCGCTACCCTCACCTTGCTGCTGGTAGCGGGCAACGAGACGACTCGAAATTTCATAGGCAATGGTATGCTGGCCCTTCTCAAGCATCCCGACCAGCTTCAGAGGCTCAGAGACAACCCGGATATGCTCGATTCTGCCCTCAACGAACTGCTGAGATACGACAGCCCCGTGCAGATGGACCAGCGAATGGTTTACGAGGACGTGGAGATCAAGGGCCACCGCATCCGCGCCGGACAGAGGGTCATCAACGCTATCGGCGCGGCCAACCGCGACCCGGAGGTCTTCCCCAACCCCGATAAGCTCGACATCGCGCGCAGAGAGAAGAGCCACCTGTCTTTCGGGCGCGGCATACACTACTGCCTTGGCTCGCCGCTGGCCATGCTCGAAGGGCGCGTGGCGTTCTCCGCACTGCTCGACCGATTTCCCTCCATCGAACTGGAGTCCGAACCCGAATTCAGGGAGCAGATCGTCCTCAGGGGCGTGGAAGAACTCTGGGTAGAGGTCAAATAGAGGCGCGTCTCGCATGAGCGCGTCAGAGAAGGCCGCCCTTCTTCCGACTTTGGCTGTGCCGTTCGTGGTCGGCCTGGCGCTGGGCGCGCGATGGGATATTCCGTTCGTCGCGCTGGCCCTCTTTCTCGTCGCGTCTCTCTTATTGGCGGCGTTGTCTTTCTCGATTCGCAGATCGGCGCTGCCCGCGCTGGCATTGATGGCCCTGCTTCTCGGTCTGCTGCGAGCGGGTTGGGTAGAGCCGCCTAGTGCCGAACTCAGGCCCTACCATGATACGCCGAGGATTGAACTCCGGGGCGTGGTGACGGACGACCCAACCGGACCGGACACCATCCTCACATTTCGGCTGTCCACCGAACGCCTGAGACCGAACGGCGATTCCCGATGGGTCGAAGTATCGGGCGATGTCAGGGTGACGGCGCGAGTCCCGGCCGCGCTCGCCGGTTCCAGGGACGCTCCATTCATCAGGTACGGAGACACACTCGCCCTCACCGGCGTTCTTCAGACCCCTGGGCATTTCGGCGTCTTCGACTTCCCCGCCTACCTGGAGAGCCAGGGCATAGGCACGGTGATGCGCTTCCCGGAGGCCGAGTTGATCGGCGAGAACGACGGTAGCCCCTTCTATCGGTGGCTCTACTCTCTCCGACGAGATATGGCGCGGGTCATATCCACCGTCGTACCGGAGCCACAGGCGTCCTTTGGGCAGGCGATTCTGCTCGGCATCCGCGACGGCCTGCCCGAATCGCTGAACGAAAACTTCCGCCGGGCGGGAACCGCCCATCTGCTCGCTATATCCGGGCTGCACGTGGGAATACTCCTGGCTCTCGGCATATCGGCCAGCGAGCTCTTGCTGGGAAGACGGAGGCAGATCTACCTGGCGCTTCCGCTGCTCGCGATCTGGATGTACGCGCTCATATCGGGCGCGTCGGACTCGGCGATACGAGCCGCTATCATGGGAACGGTGTATATAGTTGCAATCGCCGTCGGAAGGCCACGAAGCCTTATTCCCGCTCTCGCGCTCTCTGCCGCGCTCATGGCCGCGCTCGAGCCGCGAGTTCTGACGAGAGTCTCCTTCCAGCTCAGTTTCGCCGCGATGATGGGAATCGCGATCTACTATGAGATATTGTCGGACAGGATTGCGGAGTGGCTCGACATTGGCCCTGAGCGCGAGGATTGGTGGGCGACCTCGTTGCGCGGTCTTGCGGGCGCGGTAGGGGTTACTGTTGCCGCGACGCTGGCTACGGCCCCCTTGGTGATGTTCTACTTCGAGCGTGTGTCTCTTGTCGGACTGCCCGCCACGCTTCTGAGTATGCCCGCGCTTCCACTCGCGCTTGTCGCGCACGGGGCGACCGCTCTTGTGGGAATACTGTCGGAAACTGTGGCGATACCCTTCGGATGGACTGCCTGGATTTTGTCCGGCTATATCACCGGAGTTTCAACTCTGTTCTCAGGGCTGCCAATGGCGTCGGTAGAAACAGGCGAGTTAGAGCGCCGATTTGTCTGGGCTTACTATTCGGTAATTACGGGAATAGTCGTCCTCCTGTACAGCCCGGTAAGATGGCGATGTCCCCGGCTCAGCTTCTCACCGGATACTTGGAATGTGCCAGTCCCATGGCAAATCTCGGTTCTGGCGCTCGTGGTGGCGGTAGTCGTTTGGACGGTAGCGCTGAACCGGCCCGAAGGAACGCTCAGGGTCGTATTCGCGGACGTCGGACAGGGGGATATGACCGTCATAGCTACACCTTCGGACCGGACGATTGTGGTGGACGGAGGCCCGGACCCTGAACGCGCCATCCAGGTCCTGGACGCCCAGATGCCTTTCTGGAAGCGAACCCTGTCGCTGGTAGTTCTCAGCCATCCGCACAGCGATCACGTATCGGGCCTGGGCGAGATTTTGCGTAGATATGACGTCGAGCGCATCCTGGAGTCTCGCAGCAAATACGAGAGTGCGGACTACGCGGCATGGTCGAGGCTTGCTGAGTCCGAGGGCGCGCAGTTGCTGGAAGCGCACCCTGGAATGCGTCTCTCTTTTGATGATGGAGTCGAGTTGCATATACTCGCGCCACAATATGCCCCTGACGGCGCCAAGTACATGGATGTAAACGATGCGTCCGTTGTCGTCCGCGTTGTCTTTGGAAATGCCAGCTTTCTGCTGACCGGAGACATGGTGGCCGAAGGGGAAAGGCTGCTGCTGCGCTCAGGGCGGACTCTGGACAGCGACGTGCTCAAAGTCGCTCACCACGGTAGCGATACATCGTCGAGCGCGCCCTTTCTCAGCGCCGTCTCACCCCGCGCAGCCGTAATCTCAGCCGGTCAGGACAACAGGTTTGGACATCCGGATCCTGAAGTCGTCGAAAGGCTGGAAGGACTGTTGCCCGCGTCTCGGATATTCAAGACTTTCGAGAGAGGGACGATAACGTTCGAGACCGATGGAAGTACGTTGAGCGTAAAGACAGAGAGGTAAGACAAGCCCCGGTCCGAGCACAGGGCTTGTGCAACGTTCCGATTCCGAGGTTCCGGACCACGTATCGTCATTCCCGCGAAAGCGGGAATCCAGGGGGGAGGTGCAGGCCAAATTGCTATGATGATGACCTTGCACAGACCCTGGTCCGAGCGCGATTGCCATATCCGCTGATTTCAGGCTTGGGTATAATGTATCCAAGCAAGGCTATATACCCTCCACTGGAGAAACGTTGAACAACATATCAAATTGGCCCATAGTCCCTCTCGTCCTCGTTTCTGTCCTGATTGCGATTGTTCTCGCCTGTGGCGACCCTGATCCTGAACCCACGCCCGTACCACCTACGGCGACCCTGGTCCCGACAAACACGCCTGCGCCGCCGACAGCTACGCCTGTTCCACCTACGGCGACTCCGGTTCCGACAAACACGCCTGTGCCGCCGACGGCAACCCCGGTCCCGACAAATACCCCTGCTCCGGCTGCGACGCCCATTTCGGTGGCTACCCCCGAGTCTGCACCGGCCCCTGAAGACGACCGCACAGCATCCGAGATACTCGCGGATGCCGCCAGCGCGCTCGCCGAACTCGACAGTTTCCGTCTCTTCACCGAAATGGTCATCTCCACGGCGCAGGGCGGCACATCCATAGAATTGCCGATCACGCTGCAAGCCGACTTCCAGAAGCCGCTCGACTCGCAGGGGACGGTTGGCATAGATATAGGCTTCTTCAAGATAGAGATAAAGTTCGTAACCGTGGACGGCGATTTCTACATGACCGATCCCGAAACCGGGGAGTGGATTCTGGGCGCCAGCGCCAGTGATTTCCTGCCATTGAATCCTTCCGATTTCGCCGACGCCGAGAACTTCGTCGGCCCCGACCTCCTCGCGGAGTCCGACAAGCTGACTCTGGAAGGCACGGAGGAAATTGACGGCATAGAGGTATACCGAATCACTGCGTCCGCAGACAGCGGGTCCGTCGCCATGCTGGAAGGCATAGACGGCGAGCTGGATATGACTTTCTGGGTAGGCGTCGAGGATGGCTTGCTGCACAGGATAATGGCGAACGGCAAGCTGGGTATTCCAGAGACCGGAGCCGATCAGTCTGAAAGCCTGTTCGGGGGCCTTGGCGGAGGCGATACGGGTTTTGAAATCCTCATCGAGTACTCCGATTTCAACGTTCCCTTCCAGATAGAAGCCCCCGAAGAGTTCATAGAGATACAGTCGTCCATGCCGGACTTTCAGGAGGATGCGGAGCCGCGAGACATAGATGTAACGCATACAACCCTGAACTCAGGCTGGACCAGGTCCGACCTGCCATCTGAGGGACTGTCCATCACAACCCCGCCCTCCTGGATCACGCTTCCGCTCGACCCTGAGTCCATAGACGCCGCCCTGGAAACGTTCGCGTCCTCAGACGATGCCAGGTTCGAGTTCATGGCAGGCCAGATAGAGCAATTCCGTGATACGCGGGAATTCAAGCTGTTCGGATTCGAGCAGGAGCCGTCTCCATCCGAGACTTTCCACGCGAATATGAGTGTTCTGGCAACCGACTCCGGCTTGCCGTCCACCCTGGACTCATTCGCGGACATTAATGTGCAGCAACTGGAGTCTTATTGGGCAGTAACCGGTGTCGAAAGGCAGAATATCCAATTGGCGTCCGGCGAGGCCGTAAGGATCGAATACACCTTGCCGCTGCCTGTCTCCGATGACCCGATAATGGCCTCGATAACTCAGTATTTGCTCCTGCGGTGCTCTACCGGCGTGATTGTGACATTCACGGCTTCCGACGGGTACGCGGAGAAACTTGATCCGCTGTTCACACAGATAGCGGACACCATCGAAATACGAGAAACCGAAGAAAGGATATGTCCCAAAGTGGCAAAACAGTACAATTCAGCTCCGGCTATCACGATAGACCCCTCTAAGGAATACACCGCGACCTTCAACATGGAGGACGGTTCCGAATTCACCATAAAGCTGTTCGCGGACAAGGTTCCGAATACGACCAACAACTTCGTCTTCCTGGCGCGGGACGGCTACTACGATGGCGTTACGTTCCATCGAGTGATACCCGGATTCATGGCGCAGGGCGGCGACCCGACCGGAACGGGCAGGGGCGGCCCGGGCTACCAGTTCGCGGACGAGTTCCATCCTGAACTCAGGCACGACAAGCCCGGAATCCTGTCCATGGCGAACGCCGGCCCCGGTACCAACGGCAGCCAGTTCTTCATCACGTTCGTCCCCACCCCCCACCTGGATGATCACCACGCAGTGTTCGGCGAAGTCATAGAGGGCATGGACGTCGTGAACGCCATCTCCCCCAGAGACCCCATGTCCGCAAGAACGCCGGGCGACGCGGTTTCATCCATCACCATCAACGAATCCTAGCCTGCGCATCCTTTCCCCCTGGCCATTTGTATGTTGAAAATCCCCTCTCGCTTTGAGCTCACAAGGGTATGTGAAAGTCCCTTCCCCCTTGACGGGGGAAGGTTAGGATGGGGGTGAAACCGCAGAGATTAGATAAACCGTCAATCCAAAAGTGTTGGAACACTAGCTTCACCATCCCGGAACTCAGTGACCCAGCAGACCAGGGGCCATAGCCATGAAAGACAATAGAGTTAGACAGCTTGTCAAGGCGGGTAAGCCCGCCATCGGCTGCTTCCTGGGCCTGGGCAGTCCCAGCGTCGCGGAGCTTATGGCGCGCGCCGGCATGGACTGGCTCGTCATCGAAACCGAGCACAACGGCCTGGACTCCGCCGAGATCCAGCAGATGCTCATGGCGATGAACGGCAGCGACGCCGTTCCCATCGTCCGCGTGCCGAACAGGGACCAGGTGTACATCCAGCGCGCTCTGGACATGGGAGCGATGGGCATACTGGTCCCTGGCGTAAGAACCGCCGACGAAGCCAGGGCGATTGTCTCATATACCCGATTCCCCCCTAACGGCGTCAGGAGCTGGGGGCCACTCCGCGCGTCCGACTACACCCTCGACAACGACGACTATCTGGAGCGCGCCGACGAAAATATCCTGGTCTGCCTGATTCTCGAAACGCGCGACGCGGTCGAGAACCTGGAAGAGATATGCGAGGTGCCGGGCATAGACGTGCTTACCATAGGCCCCTGGGACCTGTCCCTGGAGCTTGGGCTCGACCCCCGCAAGCTGCCCCTGCCTGAAATCGAAGACATATCCAGAAAGGCGCTTGAGATAGCCCGACCGCGCGGTGTGGAGATTGGCGTCTCCGCCGGTACGCCCGAGGGACTGCGAGAACGTCAGCGGCAGGGATTCACCTTCATCCAGTACGGGCCGGACTACAACCTGTTCGTGAGCGCGGTCAGCGCCGGCCTCGATGCCTTCGACCGGGGCGAGTGACCTTCCCACACAACTCCTCCACCATCGGATATACTGTGCTCATCATCAGGCCATTTTCCGTCATTCCCACGAAAGTGGGAATCCATACATCCGGTTATGGCGAAAACATACGGACCCTGAACGAGCCGCGCATCGGTTCCGGTTGCAGAAGCGGCAAAGGAGGAGCGAAATGAAGCTCGGTCTGTTTCTCATGCCGTCCCATCCACCCGAACGCTCGACATGGGACGCCCACCAGTGGGACCTGGACTGCCTCGAAATGGCGGACAGCTACGGCCTCAGTGAAGCCTGGATAGGCGAGCACTTCACCGCTCCCTGGGAGCCTGTACCAACTCCCGACCTGCTCATAGCGCAGGCGTTGATGCGAACCAAGAACATCATGCTTGGAACGGGCGCGCACCTGCTCCCCTTCCACCACCCGGTCGAACTGGCTCACAGGGTCGCATACCTGGACCACCTCGCTCAGGGACGCTATATGTTCGGCATAGGATCGGGCGGTCTGCTCTCCGACCACGAACTGTTCGACGTGGACTTCGACGCCAGCCAGCACCGCGAGATGACGCGCGAGTCCCTGGACATCATCCTGAACGTCTGGGAGCATATCGAAGGCCCGTTCGAATACAGGGGCAAGTTCTGGAACTTCAACATACCCGACCCGAAAGAGTACGAGTACGCCACTCTCAAGACATTCCTGACACCATACCAGAAGCCGCATCCGCCCATTGGCGTCGCAGGCGCGAGCCCTGG
>DAOULF010000088.1:0-4667 GCA_034420555.1 Dehalococcoidia bacterium | reverse complement strand
GAACCTGTATCAACCTGGTCGGCTCTGCCCACGGTGCGAAAGTCCCTTCCCCCTTTGACGGGGGAAGGCTAGGATGGGGGTGACTCCCCTGCCTACTAAACTGATACAGGCTCTGGTTGACAGACTTATTGCCTATCCCTGCGCCAATAAACTATGATTGGCTTCAGAAGGGAAGGGCAGCGCTCATGGACTTCAGAGCCATCATCGAAGAGCTTCAGGCCATCGTCGGCGACGAATACGTTCTCCACAAGCCCGAAGATCTCATCGTGTTCGAATACGACGGCTCCGTTGATCGCGCTCTCCCGACCGTAGTCGCCCTACCCGACACCGCGGAGGAGGTCTCCCGCTGCGTCAAGGTCGCCGCCAGGCATGAGATTCCGGTCGTCGCTCGCGGCGCCGGGACCGGACTCAGCGGCGGCGCGGTCGCAGAACACGGCGGCCTCGTTCTCGCGCTCACGCGCATGACCCGCATCCTCGATGTTGACGTCGAAAACCGTGTCGCCATCATCGAACCCGGTGTCATAAACCTGCACCTGACCGAACAAGTCTCCAAGTACGGCCTCTACTACGCCCCCGACCCTTCCAGCCAGCGCGCCTGCACGATAGGCGGCAACGTTGCCGAGAACTCCGGCGGCCCCCACTGCCTCGCTTATGGCGTCACCACCAACCACGTCCTGGGCCTGGAGGTAGTTTACGCCGACGGAAGCATCGAGTGGCTCGGCGGACACGGCAGAGATTACCCGGGCTTCGACCTGCGCGGCATCCTCATCGGCTCCGAAGGCACGCTCGCTATGGTCACCAAGATAGCCGTCCGCCTGCTCAGGCAGCCCGAATCGGTCAAGACCCTGCTCGCCATATTCGAGGAACTCGACGACGCCAGCGCAGCCGTCTCGGGCATCATCGGCGCCGGCATAGTCCCCGCCGCCATCGAGATGATGGACGACATCTGCATCCGCGCCGTCGAACCGGCTGTCAACGCGGGCTATCCCGAAGGCGCGGGCGCCGTTCTTCTCGTCGAGGTTGACGGCCTCGCCGAATCCGTTGAGGAGGAGGTCGCCGCAATCGAGGAGGTGTGCAGTTCCTACAACCCGCTTGAGATAAGGACAGCCACCGACCCCGAAGCGCGCGAAAGGCTCTGGTCCGGCAGGAAGGGCGTGCTTGGGGCCCTGGGCCGTCTCGCCCCCAACTACATCCTGGTTGACGGGACCGTGCCAAGGACCCGGCTCGTGGAAGTCCTCTCCAGCATCAAGGACATATCCGACCGCACCGGCTACCCGATAGCCAACCTGCTGCACGCTGGCGACGGCAATCTCCACCCCTCGATCCTGTTCGACGAGCGCAAGCCCGGCGACACCGAGAACGCGCTTGAGATAGCCGGTGAGATTCTCGAACTCTGCGTGGAGGTCGGCGGCGTCCTCTCCGGCGAACACGGCATCGGCCTTGAGAAGCAGGAACACATGCCTCTCATGTTCACCGAGGCCGATATGCAGGCCATGGCCGAACTCAGGCCCTCCTTCGCCACCAACAATATGTTCAACCCGGGCAAGATATTCCCCACTGGATCGTCCTGCTCCGACGTAGCCCAGGCCGCCGCCATCCAGCGGGTCGGCCCGGGTGCCTACATCTAGGCCGTGTCCTCAAGCATGAACCCTGCCACCCTTCAGCGTGCCATCCGTCATTCCCGCCAAAGCGGGAATCCAGTCTCAGCCACACTATCGAATCTTTGCGTCTGTCTTGTTTCAAAGCCGATACCTGTGACTCCTATGATCGTCAGGGCTTTCTCACTATGACGAACAGGGCCGATTCACAAGACTATCGCGTTGACGGCATCTCTCCGATTGACGTCGCAGCCCCTTCCACCGAAGAAGAACTCTGCGACATCGTTGCATCCGCCAACGACGACGGGCTCGGAATCATCCCCTGGGGCGGCGGAACGCGCGCCGCTCTCGGAAACACGCCCGAACGTCCCTGCCTAGTCCTGGACATGACCAACCTCAACCGTGTCGTCTCGCACAACTACGCCGACCTCACCGCCTCATTCCAGGCTGGCGCGAACTTTGGATTCGTCTCCGAAGTCCTCGCTCAGCAGGGGCAGTTCCTCCCCATTGACCCTCCGATTCCCGCTCGCGCAACCGTCGGCGGAACGCTCGCCGCCGCTGTGAGCGGCCCGCTCAAGTGGCACTTCGGACACCCGCGAGACACCGTGATCGGCATGAAGGTCGTCCAGCCCGACGGCGCTATCACCAAGAGCGGTGGGCGGGTGGTAAAGAATGTCAGCGGCTACGATATGTCGCGCCTCCACATCGGTGGGATAGGCAGTCTCGGCATAATTCTCGAGGCCACCTTCAAGCTCACGCCCATTCCCATGTATGAAAGAACCATCATAGCTTCATTCGACAGCCCCGAAGCCGCGGTTGACGCCTCCATGCGCGTGTTCAATTCCTACGTGATGCCGCTCGCCATGACCGTCTTCGACCCTTACGTCGCCTCTCATACTGGTCTCGATGAGAGTGAGAAACGCCACCATCTCGCCGTCCGTCTCGGCGGACGCCCCCGAACCCTCGCCCGGCAGGTGGATGAAATCAGCGCCATGCTGAACGTGGCCGGAGCCTCGTCCCACCGAGAGAGCGAAGGCCCCAGCCCATCGGTATGGCGACCCTTGTCCGACTTCGGATGGTCGCCCGAAGCAGCCCCGATACTGAACATCAGGATGACCGCGCTCCCGTCCCGGATATGCGACATTCTCAAGATGGTCTCTCAACTGCGCGATTCCGGCCTCGAACCCGCCGCCCTCGCCGAACCCGGATTCGGAACGGTCGAAGCAAGCTGGTTTAGCCCCAACCAAAGCGATCCGTCCCCCGCAAACACTTCTCGTCATTCCCGCATTCCTTACCGTCATTCCCGCGAAAGCGGGAATCCACACACGGGGACCATGACGGATATAATCGTCCGCCTCCGCAAGTATGTATCTCAACTCGGCGGGACCGCCGTCGTCCAGCGATGCCCGCCCGGCGTGAAGGCCGGAATAGACGTCTGGGGCGAAGACCACGCCGGCATAGAGGTCATGCGCCGCATGAAGCGCCGGTACGACCCCAACGGTATCATGAACCCAGGAAGGTTCGTGGGGAGGATTTGACCGTGAATACCCAGCCTGGACTCGATCCTTCCCTGCTCTTCTCCGGCCCCGACGCGCCCGAAGAGTCCGACCTGTACAAGTGCGTACACTGCGGCTTCTGCCTCCAAGTCTGCCCGACCTACATTCAGACCGGACTCGAAACCGAGTCCCCGCGCGGACGCATCGCCTTGATGAAAGCCGTCAATGAAGGCAGAATCGGCATCACCGACACCGTAATCCGACACTGGGACCTCTGTATTCAATGCCGCGCCTGCGAGGTCGCCTGTCCGTCCGGCGTACCATACGGAAACCTGATAGAGGCCACTATGGCGCAGGTAGCCGAACACAGAAATCAGGGCTTCCTGCGAAAGAATGCGGAGGAACTGTCTCTCAAGCAGATAGTCCCCCACCAGGGCCGACTGCAAGCCCTTATGTCCCTCACCAAGCTCTACCAGAAGTCCGGCCTCCAGTCCCTCGTCCAGAAGTCCGGCGTACTCGGAGCGATAGCCCCCTCCATCGCAGCCATCGAGGCCTCCATGCCCGAAGTATCCGACGCCTATTTCAAGGCTGAGGGCCAGACGATTCCGCCAGCGGGAGAAAGGCGCGCCCGCGTCGCAATCCTGTCCGGCTGCGTAATGCCCCTGGTCAACGGGCCGGAGATGGAGGCCGCCGTCCGCGTCCTCGCCCGCAACGGCTGCGAGGTCGTGGTCCCCAAGGGACAGGCTTGCTGCGGTGCGATCAACTCCCATGTCGGCGACCTGGATACCGCCCGAAAGCTCGCCCGTCGCAACATAGATGTCTTCACCGAAGCAGGCGTGGAGTACGTCATCGTCGCCTCCGCCGGATGCGGCTCCCGCATGAAGGAGTATGATCACCTGCTCGCCAAGGACCGCGCCTATTCCGACAAAGCCGAACGCTTCAGCGCGACGGTCAAGGACATAAACGAGTTCCTGGTCGACCTCCCCTTCGATCCGCCCAAAGTCTCGCTCGACTACCGCGTCACCTACCAGGACTCTTGCCACCTCGGCAACGCGCAGCGCATCACCGCTGCTCCCCGGCAGATACTCCGCGCCATTCCGGGCGTCGAGTTCGTCGAACTGCCCAACGCCGGACAGTGCTGCGGCGCGGGCGGCACCTACACGATAACCGAGCGCGACTTCTCGCTGCGCGTCCTCAGCTCCAAGATGGACGCCTTCGAGACCACCGACGCCGACATCTTCGCCACCGCCAACCCGGGCTGCCTGATGCAGCTTCAGTACGGCGTCCAGGAACGCGGCCTCGATACTCAGGTAAAATACGTAACCGACCTACTCGACGAAGCCTACCAACTCGAAGAAAGTAAGAACTAGACACGTTGACACCTACCGTCATTCCAGTGAAAACGGGAATCCACACCATCCCAACTGAATACTAATCACTGAAAACTATAAACTAACAACTGGAGGACAACATGGATCTCGGATTGCAGGGCAAAGTAGCGATAGTAACCGGAGGAAGCGAAGGAATAGGCAAGGCCGCCGCCGCGAGCATGGCCGCCGAGGGCGCGAGCGTT
>DAOULF010000087.1:0-13726 GCA_034420555.1 Dehalococcoidia bacterium | reverse complement strand
CAGGTCGAACTCGCCCAGCAGGAGTATCTTCTGCCGCGTCTCGCTGGACAGTGGTCTCACCTCGACAGGCTGCGCGGCGGCTCCGGCGGCGGCGCGGGCGGAGGCATCGGAACGCGCGGCCCGGGCGAGACCCAGATCGAGACCGACAGGCGCCTCGTCCGAGGCAGCATCCAGAGGCTCAAGAAAGACCTGGAAAACGTCCGCCGTCACCGCAGGCTTCATCGCTCCAAGAGGGCCAGCAACGGGATTCCCGTCGTCTCCCTGGTCGGCTACACCAACGCGGGCAAGAGCACGTTGCTGAACAGGATGACTCACGCCGGCGTCATGGCCGAGAACCTGATGTTCTCCACCCTGGATCCCGTCACGCGGCGCATCGAGCTTCCGTCCGGCCAACCCGTGCTTCTGACGGATACTGTCGGATTCATCCACAAGCTCCCGACGTCTCTGATAGCCGCCTTCCGCGCCACATTGGAGGAGATATCCGAATCGTCCCTCGTCCTGCACGTCGTTGACGTCACCCACCGCAACGCCCCTGAGCAGGTCACCGTCGTCGAATCAATCCTCGATGATATGGACATGAGCGGCGTCCCGACCGTCATGGCGCTCAACAAGGCCGACCTGCTGCCGCCGTCGGAGAACGGTCACGCGGAACACCTCGACCAGATGGGCGTTTACAGCGGCGGCCTGGCCGCGCCGAACGAGGCCGTCCTCATCTCAGCCCTCACCGGCGACGGCATACCAGACCTCCTCGAGATGATCGAGTCCCAGGTCACCCAGAGCGACGCATTCCTGGCCGAATCCTATCTCGCGTCCGCCGGTGCCTGAAGGACGGTAGCATCCAGTAAGGTGAGACGGCGACAAAATGAGAAGAGGGCATAGGAGGAGAAGGGGAATCGTTGGTTCGCACTATAAATGTTATGTAAAGTTTAGTATGAAGCGTCGAAGCCCAAACACCCCATACTTTACATAACTAGGATACACACTCAATTCTCGTCCTTGCGCCACCGATGCCTTGTCAGCCCACCGAAATCCTGACGATTCCAGTTTGCACCAATGCGGCCATGAGTTTCGGATAGACGCTCTCGCCCCGGGCCACGCGCGCCACCGTCATTTCCGCGAAATCGGAAACCCTCGAAGATGCTCGCCGCTCGGCGATCCATTCGTCGTCAGCGTCGTCCTCATCCCGGACCAGTACGATCAGCTTCTCTCCAAGCCGGTACGACGAGGCCCCAAGCGCCGCCCAGGCAGTCGGCCTAGGCTGTTCGTTAGCGTGTGGCCCGGATGCCGTCGGCCACACGAACACGCATCCGCCCGCCGAGTCCAGCGCTTCCGACAGTTCCGGTGAGATTATCCGCCCTCCGGATGAACTTGAGCTCGACGATCTGCACGGCACGGACAGTCCCGCCATCAGATCGCTGACTTCGTTGTGTAGCGGGTCGTCCGGCTCCGAGACTACGAGGATCTCCGTCCCGTTTTCCGAAAGGCTCCTCGCGCCTTCACGCTCTCCGTCATCGTATGGCTCTGGCCCGCTTGAAGGCGGCTCCGCTCCGTAGTAGCCCGCTTCTTCGCTCTCCGCGACCGTCTGGACCATTAGGACCCCTGACTGGTCCGACACAAGCCCCGCGACCAGCCCGTTGCGCCGGATAATCCCCAGGCACTCCTCGGTCAGCTCCCGGGGCACCCCCAACTCGCGCACCAGCGTATTCGATGCGTAGATGTCCTCTGGCATTCTTTTGCCGGAATAGATTCGATAGAATTTCCTGAATATCTCCGGCTTTGTGACCGCCTCCACCACTGATTCGTATCGCTCTTGCGGGCTTCCGGGAGCGGTTATGGACTCTCCAAGTTCCGTAAGCTCTATGAAATTGTCCGAATAGGATCCTATTGTCATCCCATACTTGGACGATGCGTTCAGCTTCTGGACGAAGGTACTGCTTTTTGCGGAAGTCCCAAGGGCCTCGGCCAGGAGTTCGGTTTCCACGGGCTGACCGCCATTCACTTGCTGGATCGTCTCCGCAACAGGAAGCGCATCCTGAAATGAATGAGTCGGATATGGCCGGGTAATTCTGGTTCTCTTTGCCATCTGTTTTCCCGTATAGTGCTGTATTTCAGAAAAAGCGTCTGCGAACAGTTGAAGTGTCCGCGTACTGAATAGCTGGGTATTCAAGTTAGAACAGTGACAACGTACCATATTTCGCCTATTTCTGAAAACCTAGTTTCATGTCTGCCCCGCCTGATATACGAATAAGTGCTACAATCCACGCCTCTTCACGGAATCGTAGATTTGGATGCAGGGAGATTCTCTTCTACACTCTCCTACGGTGGAATTTGGCCGCGGTCCGGCAGCGGTTATCCTCTAAGAACCAACTAGGTGATAGAATAAGGTCATGCCTTCTCAAATATATCTTCACACGACAGACACTCTTGCAAGACAATCAATCAAGTTGCGCGCCAGGATGTGGTTCCCGGCTGTCATGCTGGTTGTGGCTCTCATGGTTGTCGGGTGCCAGAACGACCCCGACCCGGCGGTGGCCGCCGCTGACATTCCTGAGACGGTCGCCACCGAGAAGTCGAGTGCGTCCGAAGCCCAGCAGCAACCGGAGTCCACTGCCCCACCCGCCGCCCGCGCGCAGGACCCGATGGTCCTCCCCACCGCTATTCCGGCTCCCGACAACTTCCAGGTCCCTCAGGGCGTGCCCGAGGATTTGGAGACTGTCTGGGAGGTCTGGTCTCTTCTCACCGAACAGCACGTAGATCGGAACGATTTCGAAACCGACACCTTCAATGAGGCCGCTATTAGAGGTCTCATCGAGGGCACAGGCGATCCGCACTCAGGATATGTGCCGCCCGAGGCGTTCGAGATTGAGAACCAGGACCTCTACGGCTCGTTCGAGGGCATCGGAGCCAGGGTCGAGATGCGGCCCGATGGCAAGCTCCTCATAGTCGCGCCCATCAAGGGTAGCCCCGCCGAGGCCGCCGGAATCAAGCCCGGCGATTTGGTTCTGGAGGTGAACGGCGAAAGCATCGTCGGCCTGAGCCTGCTTGAGGCGGTCAACAAGATTCGAGGGCCCAGGGGTTCGGAGGTTCGCCTGCTCGTCAAGCATCTCACCGAGGCCAGCGAGGTGGAGATTATCGTCATGCGCGATACGATCCCTCTTGAGAGTGTCCTGGTTAGGAGCAGGCCCGAAGATAGGTTCGCCCACATCAGGCTCAGCACCTTCTACGCCAATACCGCCGACGAACTGGCCGAAGCTATTCGCGAGGCGCAAGCCAACGGCGCCGAGGGTCTCATTCTCGACGTCCGGGATAATCCCGGCGGCCTGCTCAGCAGCGTCATAGACGTGACGAGTATGTTCCTCGAAGACGACAGCCTGATTCTCTATGAACTTGACGGCGAGGGCGACCGCGATAACCACATGGCCCGCAACGCCGGCGAGTTCTCCGATATTCCTCTCGTGGTTCTCGCCAACGGGTACAGCGCCAGTGCATCCGAGATAGTTGTCGGCGCTATTCAGGACCATGGTCGCGCCCAGGTTGTCGGCTCGACCACCTTCGGCAAGGGCAGCGTGAACATCCTGCGCCGTCTCAGCAACGGCGGCGGCCTGTACATGACCATCGCCAAGTGGTACACGCCCAATGGCCGGCTGATCGAGGGCAACGGCGTCGAGCCCGATCATGAGGTGACGTCCAGGGACAAGCAGAAGGCCGACACGTCCCAGTTCGAGAAGGCGGTTGAAGTCATGGAAGAGCTCGTAGGTGGCGCCTAGGCTGGTGTGACTGCACTCGGAGGATGAGCAGTTGAGCAAAAAAGAAAATTCCACCATCACCCGGAACCGCCGCGCGCGCTACGACTATGACATCGTGGACACGATTGAAGCGGGACTCGTACTGACTGGGACAGAGATAAAGTCCATCCGCGACCGTAAGGTGAGCCTCAGCGACTCCTACGCCCGTCCCGCCGACGGCGAGATGTGGCTTCACAATCTCCACATTGACGAGTATGCCCCCGCCCACAGGAACAACCACGATCCCAAGAGGCCGCGTAAGCTGCTGCTTCACCGCGACCAGATACATCAACTCACCCGGCAGGTTGACCAGCGTGGTCTGACGTTGGTTCCCCTAAAACTCTACATCAGGAACCACAAGGCCAAGCTGGAACTGGCCGTCGCTCGCGGCAAGAAGCGCTTTGACAAGCGCCGCGCCCTGATAGAGCGCGAACGCGAACGCGAGGCCCGCGCCGCGATAGGCGCGAGAAGATACTGATACGGACTCCTCTGCCCACACACGATAGAGGATAGAACGAGGAAATAAAAATGGCCGCCGATGTTGCATCCGGCGGCCATTTCATTTGTATTTGGATTCTGCCACTCTCGCTGCCCAGGAGAATGGGACATCTTAGCTAACTCTCTTTATTTCGATGGTCTCTCCAGGGGCCAGCGCGACGCGCCGCACGTTGATGCCCAGCTTGAGTAGCCAGTACCCCAGCGTCGCCTTGCTGACACCGAGCCGGTCGGCAGTCGAAGAAAGTCCTTCGGCGGTTACCATCTCCGGCAGAATCTTCTCCAGCGGCTGGTGAAACTTCTCTTCGACAGCGATCATTTTCTTGGTCTTGCGGGTCATTTCCTGCTCCTCCGCTCTTTGATGTTGTAAGCATTCTAGTATTGGAGAGGCAATGTGTCAATGTACTTTTCAATACTTTTTCGATTATTTGCCATACTGTTGAAACTGCCAGAAACTAAGCAGAAAAGTATATCCACGGTATCTGGCATGCTATTAGACGGCTGTTTTGTGTTTAAGAAATAAATATTGAAGGTGCGAGTGTACGGAACACTTCCCGCTGGGGTACGACATCTGGATTCCGTGAGGTGGTGGACCTGCGCGTGTTCGGAGGAGAGTAAGAGGTGAAGTGAAGTTACCCAACCACCTCTGCGAGGCTGTTCCTCGGGACGAACCTGTATCAATCTAGTCGGTTGCTCAATCCGTAGGGGCGTCCCTTGTGGGTGCCCGTCCGATCTCACCGACCAAACTGTTACAGTATCCATCGGGACCACCGGAGTCCTCTGGAACACTGCTTATGTGATACTCTGTCCTCAATGTCATAGAGCCGGGAGGCCCCGAATTGAAAATTGCCCTGCTGGACAATGTTCGAAGAAACCACGCTATCGAACACGCCACTGTTACCCTGCTGCTCGAGCGTGGAGCTCGGGCCCCGATGGGTGGCTACTCCCTCTCACCGGGATTCGTGATCTGGTCGCGCGCTTCGGTGGAAGAGGTGGCGCTCGCCGCCCGCGATGCCCTCGACCTGCTCAACGCTGGTGAGTCCGACCTAGCAATCTCGCCCTACTGCGGGACCAATATCGTCACTTACGCGGTCGTTGGCGCGCTCGCCGCCAAGATCTTCGCAGGCTCGAAGAAGAACTTCTGGTCCGTACTCAGGGGAGCTGTCGCCGCTTTGGTAGCCGCGGCGATTCTGGGAAGGCCACTCGGAAGGCTGATTCAGCGCCACTTCACTACCCTACCGAATGTGACGGGGGTAGAATTGGTCGAAATTCGGGAACTTTTTAAGAATCCGGTGACTATTGTCTGGGTCAGCACGACTATCCGGCCTGATTGAAACGATTGTCCTGCTCCGTTGTCACCCCTAGTCGGTCCCGCCATATTGTTCGCCGCCGCCGGGCTGACGGGCCCGCTCTGTTGGCGTCAGTCCCACTTCTTGTCGGAGACTAATTCCCTGCTGGAACACTTTACTCTGAAGTCCCGGGGATCATTCTGTACACGCCTGGTATAGAATCCCGGCTCCGATACCCCTCTCATTTCGGAGTCCTGTCTCTGGACCGACCGAGTGATCGAAACACCTCACTGAGCGACTATCCCGAAACTTCTTGCGGGAATCAGCGACAACTACAAAGATAGCCTCATCTCCCTCTGGGAGATGATTGAGGTGAGGATGAATATCTGCTCAGTTTGTTCGGATCCCGATTGAAGATAGTTTATAGGCGCAGGTCTCTGAAGACTGTTCTGCTTGACCCCAATATGAGCCGTTGCTAAACTGGATTTGTCGCTAGATCGTGTCCCTGTAGCTCAGCTGGATAGAGCGGCTGCCTTCTAAGCAGCGGGTCGCGGGTTCGAATCCTGCCAGGGACGCTCCCCTTGTTTGACTCGCCTCCATTGTTTCTGTGAGCGATTCAATATATCGAAAACCTATCCTAATTGTTACATATCCACAAACAGAGATGGAGATGCTCAGGTATACAATACACCAGCCTTGCATGACTACATCTTGTAGATATTCTAATAGTTCAACTCAGATTGCTGGATTAAATATAGGCGAGATATTATAATATATGAATAAGCAGTCGTTTAGCTCTTTCCTATGGGATCAGACCTCCCCCGTATGGGAGGCTGTGTCTGTGCATCCCTTTCTCTCGGAATTGCAGGACGGCACCCTCCCGGTAGAGAAATTCCGCTTTTACATACTTCAGGACTATCTCTACCTCGGCGCATTCGGACGGGCGGCCGCAGCCGCCCTGTCCCAGGCCCCCGATACCGATTCCGCGCTCAGGCTCCTCAAGCGAGTGAACACTCCCGTCGAGCGCCCCCTTCACGCCGCTCTCTTTGATGCGTTGGACATCACCGAGGAAGAGGCCGAGGCTTCGCTCCCCTCTCCCACGAATCTCGCCTATATGAACCACATCGAGGTCTCGATGGACATGGGCGGACTTGCCTGCGGAGTCGCCGCCCTACTTCCCTGCCCTCGCATCTACCATGAGGTCGGCAAGATACTGGAAGAGCCCGCGCACCCCATCTACAAGATATGGCAGTCAACCTACGCCGAGGGCCTGCTCGAAGCCAGCGTCGCGGCCTGGTCGGAGTTCGTGGACGAGCTCGCTGAAGAATCCGGCCCGGAAGTCCGAGATATGATGAAGCGAGCATATCTGGTAAGCTCGCGCTATGAGTACATGTTCTGGACGATGGCGTATAATCTCGAGCAATGGCCCGCATAGTGCCGGGTCATGAGCGATTTCCCAGCGATTCTGTCGCTGACCATGCAATTTAAGCGAGGAGCGATACCATGCCGCGCAGATTCACAGGCACTGTCAACGCCCCGGATTTTCCGGTAGGCCTGGACTGGCTGAATACAGACCGACCCCTCACGCTGGCAGACTTTCACGGCAAGGTCCTCGTTCTCGATTTCTGGACCTACTGTTGAATTAACTGTATGCACGTGTTTCCGCAGTTGCGGAAATTGGAGGAGAAATACGCCGGTGAACTCGCGGTAGTGGGAGTCCATTCGGCAAAGTTCAACGCGGAGAAGGCTACCGACGGTGTTCGACGCGCTATCCTGCGCTACGAAATCGAGCATCCCGTCATAAACGACGCCGACTTCATGGTCTGGCAGCAGTACGCCTGCCGCGCCTGGCCCACACTCATGTTCATCAGTCCCACGGGCAAGGTAATTGGCAAGCACGAGGGCGAGTTCCCGATAGAGGCGCTGGACAACGTTTTGGCCGAGATGATCGGCGAGTTCGACGATGTAGGCGAGATGGATCGCAAGCCCCTCACCTTCAGGCGTGAGAGCGAAGCGGAATTGGAGCGTCCCCTATCCTTCCCTGGAAAGGTCCTCGCCTCTGAGCGCGGCCTGTTCATCTCCGACTCCAATCACAACAGGATCGTCTGGACCGATCTGAACGGCGAGATCAAAGCCGTCATAGGAAGCGGCGAACGTGGTCTTAAGGATGGCTCGGCCTCCCAGGCCGCCTTCCACGATCCGCAGGGCGCGTCCCTCGACTGGCCGCGTCTGTATGTCGCCGACACCAAGAACCACGCAATCAGGATGATTGACCTTGAAAATCTTGAGGTCAGGACTATCGCCGGCACCGGCGAACAGTCCGTTGGCCGCCATGCCGGGGGCAATGCGCGCTTTGTGCCACTCGCCTCTCCCTGGGACGTGGTCAACGTGGACGGCGCTCTGTACATCGCCATGGCCGGATTCCACCAGATTTGGAAGCTCGACCTCAGCGCCCGCGACCTCCGTCCCCACGCGGGCAACGGACGCGAGAGAATCATTGACGGCCCTCTCCAGCACGCTGAACTCGCCCAGCCCAGCGGCATCGTGTCCAACGGCGAGACGCTCTACTTCGCCGACAGCGAGACGAGTTCCATCCGCTCCGCCGCCGTCTCCCCTATGGGCGCGGTAAACACCCTCGTCGGCGAGGGCCTGTTCACCTTTGGAGACGTTGACGGCATTGGCGACGAAGTGAGACTTCAGCACCCCATCGGCCTCGACCTCTACGAAGGCTCTCTCTGGATAACCGACTCCTACAACAACAAGATAAAGTCGCTCGACCCCGGCTCGCGTCTGTGCAGGACCGTTGTCGGTTCGGGTAACGTTGGCAGCGCCGACGGCCCCGCGGAACAGGCCGAGTTCTACGAACCCGGCGGCGTAAGCGCCCACGACGGTAAGCTATACATCGCCGACACCAACAACCACGCCATCCGCGTCGCCGACCTCGAATCCAACGAAGTCACGACCCTCCGGATCCGTGGAGACTGAGGCCACACAATGCCTAACCGCCTGTCCAAAGAGACCAGCTTCTACCTGCTCCAGCACAAAGACAACCCCGTTGACTGGTATCCCTGGGGCGAAGAGGCGTTCGAGGCCGCCCGTGAGCGAGACCTGCCCGTCCTTCTCAGTGTGGGCTACTCATCCTGCCACTGGTGCCACGTCATGGAGCGCGAGTCGTTCGAGAATCCCCAGATCGCCGCTATGATGAACCAGAATTTCATCAGCATCAAGGTGGACCGCGAGGAACACCCAGACGTGGATTCCGTTTACATGACCGCTGTGCAGGCCATGACCGGACACGGCGGCTGGCCCATGACGGTCTTCCTCACTGCGGACGGCTCCCCCTTCTACGGCGGCACCTACTTCCCGCCCGAAGACAGGGGCGGCCTGCCCTCTTTCCCTCGCGTGCTGGAAACGATGGCCGATGTCTTCAGGAACCGCCGCTCCGATGTGTTGACCAGCGGACGGCAGCTTGTGGACAGGATTAACCAGACCTTCGCTTCCGCCCGCAGCGTCGAGCCTCTGACCGACGCCATCCTGCGCGCAGCGTTCGAGCAGTTGACCAACCAGTTCGACGACCGCTCCGGCGGCTTCGGACTTCAGCCCAAGTTCCCCCAGCCCCAGACGCTCGAATTCCTGCTCCGCTTCTATCACAGGACAGGCGCGCCCCTCGCGCTCGAGATGCTTGAACTGACCCTCGACAAGATGGCCACCGGTGGTATGTACGACCAGATTGGTGGCGGCTTTCACCGCTACTCTACCGACGCCTTCTGGCTGATCCCGCATTTCGAGAAGATGCTATACGACAACGCGCTTCTCGCCCGTCTCTACACCCACGCATACCAGTCCACCCGGAACCCGTCCTACGCAAAGGTCGCGCAGGGCATCCTGGACTACGTCCTGCGCGAGATGCGCCACCCGGATGGCGGATTCTACTCTGCCCAGGACGCCGACAGCGAGGGCGTGGAAGGCAAGTTCTTCGTCTGGCGTCCGGAGCAGCTTGTGAGCATTCTCGGCAGAGAGGACGCCGAAATCGTCGCCGACTATTTCGGCGTCACCAACGAGGGCAATTTCGAGGGAATGTCCATCCTGAACGTCCCGAACGATCCCGCCCAGGTCGCGTCCCGCCACTCCATGTCTCTGGCCGACCTCGACGCGCTCGTGGAGTCAGCAAGCGCGAGTTTGCTTCAGGAGCGTTCCCACAGGATCCCGCCACTCACCGACACCAAGATAATCACCTCCTGGAACGGCCTGATGATGGCTGCGATGGCCGAAGCCGGCGCCGTGTTTGGCAGGGAAGACTATCTCCAGGCGGCGCGCGACAATGCGGCTTTCATCCTCGAACGCATGGTGCGCGACGACCGTCTCAGACGGACGGACGGCGACTCGCAGAACGGCGCGCAGGGCTTCCTGGACGACTATTCCCACCTGGTTGACGGCCTGCTCGCGCTGCACTCCTCGGACGGCGACCTGCGCTGGCTCACCGAGGCCGAAAGACTCACCCGGCAGGCGGTCGAACTCTTCTGGGACCCGCTCCAGGGCCGCTTCTACGACACCGGCTCCGACCAGGAGAACCTCATCATCCGGCCCCGCGACGTCACCGACAACGCCCTGCCCTCCGGCCACTCCATGATGACCGGCGTCCTCATCCGACTCGCCATAATCACCGGCGACGGCGACCTCAGGACCATGGCCTCCGATTCGCTCCGGGGCGTCCGCGACATAATGATCCAGTTCCCCACCGGCGCCGGACACTGGCTCTCCGTCCTCGACTTCTACCTCTCCGACCACAAAGAGGCGGTAATAATCACCCCTGACCAACCCGCCGGCGCACCAATGACCCCCACCGTCATTCCCGCGAAAGCGGGAACCCTCGAAGAGGCTCGCCGCTCGGCAATCCACACGCCCGTCGAGTTGCTCCGTCGCCTCGCCTCCACCCACCTGACGAACGCAGTCATCGTATCCGCCCCCCAGGACGCCGCTGACGCCAGTCAGTGGCCCGTCTTCCAGGGCCGCTCCGCCATAGACGGCAAACCCACCGCCTACATCTGCCGAAACTACGCCTGCCAACTTCCCACAACCGACCCCGACACCATGATGTCCCAAGTTCTGAGCTAGGCTCTGTTGACATTTATCGTCATTCCCGCGAAAGCGGGAATCCACAGGCTGAGGCCATAGCAATCTCGGATAACCGAAAGACCTTGGAATACCAGCCAGGTGTGACCGCGTTCTTGGCAGACGGATGGTACATAGCGTATCGAGTGGTCAACGACGGAGATGTGCAGGTATCCACGATAGTGCGCGAATCCGACCTGCCGCCAAGACACCCGACTGCATAGCGAGACAGAGGCTGGTGTACCGCTCGATTCTCAGAAAGGTAGAGTGAGGGGCGAGCTTAATCTCCCCTCAGGATTCGGATCAGATCGTCTGCATGTTGCGCTCTAAACTGATATTCATCTCTTCCGCGGGTTATGTGGCGATAAACGCCATTTCTCTCATCCTCTGCGTAGTCCAGTAGCCTGTCGCTGTTGGGGAAGTATCCGTTTGCTAAGCCGCCATGTCGGATTCGCGCAATGTCCAGCGAACTTGGACGGATATAAATGGTTGCGCCGCGGCGCCCAAAGTTGAATCTGTGGTCAGTTCCAGACGCGTTATACCCAATGTAGTATTGCCGGAATGCCCGCATAAGTCTGTCCAGCATCGTCGTCTCCCCCTATCGTCGTTTCCAGCGACCGCAGAGCGAGCAGGTCAGCGCTCACGAGCCTACGCCTTCTTGATGTCTGCACTTCTTCCATTAGCTGCCTCAAGAAGACCTAGCAGACAACGGGCGTCAGCGAGGCGAAACTCGTAACCGAGACCGCTTATGGCAACTCTGTCTCCTTCAGCGTCATTCGACTGCCGAACTTTGCGCCTCATTTCTTCAATCAAGCGAGTTAGTTCGGAGGACACACTCATTCCCGCGACGAAGTTAGAGTTTGGTGCAAAACTCTCTTGCTGGACTACTGGCTCAGTGCTAAAGACTCGACGCGTATCACCTACGGTAACTCTGACGGCAGAGCCGTCTGCCGCGACATTAACACTGATGGTCGTACTATTATCCAAGTCTTTTTCTTCCGGGTCCATTCTTTTTGCACGTTGGATTCCCATAAGTGCCTCAAACCTCATCATACCCGGTCTCCTATCTTCGTCTTCGGCAGCGTGCGCTGCCCAGCGTGAGGTTGTGTTCGTTTTCGGCCTATTCGTCAATCCCTGGAATCAACATAGGTACATCAATATCGGCGACACCCCTGTTCTCAAGGTCCCATGCAATCTGCTCGAAGGAGGAAACGCTATCTTCCTGAGTGGTCTTTGACGCAAAGCAATTCGACTGATACCCTTCTCTTCACCACAGTACACGTAGCTTGTCTAACGGGCCGCGTTTGTCTCTGACATAGGGCGCATCTTGCGCCCTCTCGTTAGGCCCTTCGGGTTGCGTGTACTGTGGTAAGGCACCTAATCCAGAGTCATACCGGGAGGGCACCCTGATGAAGTACACCCCTCTTTTCTTTCTCGTCATTCTAATGCTCGGGTGCTCTCAGGTACAGGCCCAGGCACCAGATATCTACGAGGATTGTGACAAGATCGAGGACAGCTTGGCGTGGTTGATCTGTACGGCAAAGGCCGAAGTCACCGCTACGGCAGCCGCACTACCCGATGTTCCCGTTCCGACCGGTGTGAGGGCCACCACGGGACTTTACCCACCTCACATCCTGGTTGAGTGGGACACTCCACCGGATACAGCCCAGGAAATCTACGTCAGGGCCGAATATCCCCCCCCCCGGCCCGGACACGGGATTGAGGGCGGTGAAATGAAAAGTAAGCTCCTCCGCGTAAAGCCCAGCCAGTTTAGCTACGTCAGGCCATGCGACGTTTCCGATTCTCACATCCGTATTATCAATAGATGCTTCGGCTCAAGCACGTTCAATAGGTTCGCTTTGTACCCAGGGCGCGTCTATGGGATCACCGTGACCTTCGGAATCAAAGACAAGGGAAGGGAGAGCGCAGAGATCGTCTGGGCCAGAATCCCCCTCGATGCTCCCACGCATACGCCAATCCCCTCCCCCACATGGACACCGTTACCCTATTGGGCCAACACGCCCGGCTTCTGGTCGCCTACGCCAACACCTGTTCCGCCTGGATGGGATACCCCGACACCGGAGCCGACCGCGTACTATGGCACAGTGATACCCACACTCACGCCCGCACCTTGGCAGTTCACACACTGGACGCCGACACCAACTAGAGAGTCATACCCTACGTTTACGCCCTATCCGACTAATACTCCATACCCTAGCATCACGCCTTACCCAACAAGGACTCCATACCCTACCGCCGTCCCAAACAGGGACAGGGAGAGCCTAGAGAGGCAGGTCGCAGACCTTCAGGCGCGGGTTGATCTGCTTGAGAGAAAGCTGGCCGACCTAGAGCGTTACTTGGGGGTAACGTGGAGTGAATAAGATTAGAATCGTGTTGGGTGGACTGTTGACTCTTCTGTTGCTATTCAATGTTACTTGCGAAGCTACGGCTAAGGAAGATTACGGGTGTCAGAACTTTGTCAATCTCGTGAACAACGTAGTTACAGGGGAACCGTATGGTGTGGTTTCCCTATACGGGAATACTTCAAGTGAATTGGTGAAACCCGGGAGGCTGCCTCGAGATCGAGTAGTGACTCGGTTGGAGTCCTTAGCATTTTTGTATTTCCACGATGCGTCCAAGCATGATAATAGTAACAAGAGTGGAAGAGCATACCAGCTCTGGGCTGCTGCGTATGGGGTTTATTACTCATCAAAAGGGGAGGGGCAAGCACCTATAGACTTCATACTCGACGGCAGAGTGTTTGCTAAACTTTTGGCTGAGGCTTGCGCGGTGGACGGCTACAAGACAGAACATGATCCTGCTGCACTTATACACTATGTCGAATGGCCGGACTCAGGCTCCCCGTGATAGGATGTGTCCATCACCAAGCAGGAGCGAGTCATGGCGTCCCTGGAAGATCGCGTTATAGAATTGGAAGAAGACGTGCCTGAGTCTGAGTCCCGGCTTATGGAGCTAATCGCAGAAATCAAGTCCGATGTTCGTCGCGTCTCTGAGACACAAGAATTACACGTCCAAGTTATGAAG
>DAOULF010000086.1:0-25067 GCA_034420555.1 Dehalococcoidia bacterium | reverse complement strand
GATTGGCCGCGGCCGCGATCTGGTCGGAGGACTGAATCACGTCGGGGAGCGTTACCTGGCGCGTGAAGGTGGTGAAATCGGACAGCCTCAGTTTCAGCTTGACGGTCCGTCCCTGGAGTTCTCGACGCTCGAGGGAGCGAGACACGTCGCTGCTGAGCCGACTTACCAGTTCGCGGAGCGCTTCCGGGTCGCCGGTGTCGGAGACGAGGGTAGTTTCGGAACTGATGGATTTCGTGTCGCGGTGAGTCTGAACGGGACGGTCGTCTCGTCCGAGGGCGAGATCCTTGATGTAGGCGCCGTTGCGTCCGAACCTGTCGAGTAGCCAGTCGCCGTCGCAGGTTGCCAGGTCTCCGATGGTCAGTATGCCGTGGGACTTGAGATTCTCCTGGGTCTTGGGGCCAACGCCGGGAAGGGTTCCGACGGGCAGAGGGGCGAGGAAGGCGACCTCTTCACCGGGCGGCACGACGGTGAGTCCGTCGGGCTTTTCGAGGTCGGAGGCTATCTTGGCGACGGACTTGCTCGCGCCCGCGCCGACCGAGATGGTCAGGCCGAGTTCGTTCTTGACGCGACGCTTGAGCGATTGGGCCAAGCCGGCTGCGCTCTGGCCTCGGGCGACCGAGTCGGTGACGTCGAGGTAGGCTTCGTCGAGGGAGAGCGGTTCGACGAGCGGGGTTATGTCCCTGAATATCTCCATGACGGAGCGGGAGAGGTCGCGGTATCTGTCGAAGCGCGCGCTGACTCGCCGGAGCTGGGGACAGATGTTGAAGGCGGTGCGCATGGGCATTGCGGAGCGGACTCCGTATTTGCGCGCCTCGTAGGAGGCGGAGGCCACGACGCCGCGCGAATCGGGGCTGCCGCCGACGGCCAGAGGCTTGCCGCGCAGTTCGGGGTTGTCGAGTTGCTCGACGGAGGCGTAGAAGGCGTCGAAGTCGGCGTGAAGGATGTGACGCATCGGTGGATTCCGGTTCCTGGTCAACGACATTGTAGTAGTACAGGACTGGGCCATAAACTCGGTTTTATGTTCTTCTGGTGAGTGTGCAGGTGGCCTGGTGGTGGTCTGCAAGCAGGGTCTGGTACCTGCATTTCACCTGTATAACGCTGTATTTACCAGTTCCGGGAGTTTTTTCGGCGCTTCCGGTTTCGTTCATAAACTTCGGGATATGTGCCAGTACGTGCGTTCTATCACATACAGAGTATAGCACGCAGTCAGAGAAATGTGTAGCAAGATTGAAGTCCGTTTTTAGTTGGCGGTGTATCTCAGCACAGCGCCACCGTCGCCGACTGCCCAGCCGTTGTTTCTGTCCGGGAAGGACAGCGAACGCAGGTGGGACTCGGTTGGGGTAGGACGGGACTCCCAGGTAACGCCGCCGTCTTCGGAGCGCATCGTGGCACCGAAGGAGCCGACTGCCCAGCCTTCCATCGGGTCGAAGAAGACGACGTCCCACAGGAATCTGCCGGTATCGGAGTCGTGGCGCGTCCAGGTGTTGCCGCCGTCCGTGGTTCGGGCGACCATTCCGTCGGAGAGGTACTTGACGAACTGTATGCCGCTGCTTGCGCCCTCGGCCTTGCCGCGCCATCCCGCAATCCATCCGTTGCGGTCGTCGAGGAAGAAGACGCTGTTGGTCCCTATCTCCACGCCGTTGATCCCCTTCAGCAAATCCCAGGATTTGCCGCCGTCCGTGGTGGAGAAGACCGCACCGGACTTGAAGGACACCCAGCCGAGCCTCTCATCGAGGACGAAGGCGTCGGAGCGGGGCAGGGTATTCTCGAAGAACTGGCGAGTCCAGGTCTTGCCGCCGTCCGTGGTACTGAGCGCGAAACTGCCCCTCTCGGTGATGATCCGGCCGTCGGTGGCGTTGTCGAAGTGGACCTTGATGAGATTCTGGCCGAGCGCGGCGTCTTTGCCCTGGACTGTCCAGGCGCTGCCGCCGTCTTTGGTGTTGAGGATGATTCCCAGCTGCCCGACGATCCAGCCGTTGGACTCGTCGGTGAAGTCCACGCTATTCAGGGTGAGTTCATAGCCGGAGGACTGGCTTATCCACGTATCGCCTCCGTCGGTGGTGGCGATGATGACGCCGCCCTCTCCGACGGCCCAGCCGTGCGTGTCGTTGACGAACTCCACATCGTGAAGGGTATTCGTTACGCCCGAATCTTGCACTTCCCAGCGTCCGGCGCCTGCTGGAGACCGGGTTCCAGCGTCCTCCGTTTCCCTTGTGAGGTACAGCGTGCCGATGACAAGAACTGCCAGAAAGACGAGACCAAAGGCGACGGTTTCGGCTGTGGGGTTCCTGCGGTATCTGAATTTCATGCGCCGATCATACAGGGACGGACATGGCGCTAGTACCAGTTCCATGTGTTTCTGGCGTATAGAGCCCCACCCCCACCCCTGGATTCCCGCTTTCGCGGGAATGACGATTCGTTGCTGGAGGATGTCATATTCATATGGACTTGGTACTAGGCAGTTACGCCCGGGCCGTATTCGTGTACGTCGTTGATGTCGCGGATGGCGTCGCCGACGAAGTTGACGGCCAATACGATCAGCATGATGACCACGCCCGGGAACGTGCCGAGCCACCAGGCGCGGGTGAAGAACGGTCTGGCGTCGTTGAGAACCGAGGCCCAGGTCGGGGTGAGAGGAGAAACGCCCAGCCCCAGGAATGTAAGGGCCGCCTCGGCGAGAATAGCGGCAGCGACGAACGCGCTGGCCTGAACTATGACGGGCGGCAGCGCATTGGGGAATATGTGCTTGAACATCATCCTGCGATTGGACGCGCCCATGGCCCTGGCGGCTGTTACGAAGTCCTCCTCTTTGAGGACTAGCACCATTCCCCTGATGATTCTGGCGAAGTCGTCCACGTAAGCCAAAGCGATAGCGACTATTACGTTCTGCAAGCCCAGCCCGAAAATGGCCACCAGCATTACGGCGAGTATGAAATTGGGGAATGCCCAGAGAACATCAATCGCCCTCATGAACACCATGTCAACCCAGCCGCCGTAGTATCCCGCGGCCACGCCCAGCACTATGCCGACGGCCGCGGCCAGCGCGACGGTGCTGAGCCCAACGATCATGGAGATGCGCGCGCCGACGATGATGCGGCTGAGCAGGTCGCGGCCAAGATTGTCGGTGCCCAGCGGATGGGCGAGCGAGGGGCTTTCAAGCAACTCGAAGGATTGGGCCTGGGGATCGTATGGGGCCGCGAGTTCTCCCAGGATCGCGGACAGACAGAAGACGATGACGATGGACAAACCAACCATGGCGCGCTTGTCTCTCGAGAACCTGCGAGCGAAGTACCTGAGTCCCCGCCTCGACCTGGAATCTTCGGCGAACTGCGCCTGGATGGAATTGGAACTGTCTTCGGCCAACTGTCGTCCTCTAGTCAGTGTATCTGATGCGCGGGTTTATGAGCGCGTAGAGCATGTCAACCAGGAAATTCATAAATATGAATATGAACGCCACCAGCAGTATTACGCCCTGCACTATCGGGTAGTCCCTGCCCAGTATGCTTTCGATGAAGAGTCGGCCAATACCCTTTATGCCGAAAACAATCTCTGTTATCACCGCGCCGTTCAGCAGAATGGCGAGCGCTATGCCCATCACCGTTACGACGGGAATCAGGCCATTTCTGAGCGCGTGCCTGTTTATGACCACACGTTCTCTCAGACCCTTGGCGTAAGCTGTGCGGATGTAGTCCTGGGACAGGATTTCGAGCATGGCGGAGCGGGTCTGTCTGGCCAGAATCGCGGCGAAACCGGTGCCAGTGGCGAGCGCGGGCAGTATAAGCCGGCGAAGCCAATCCCAGACGCCCTCCGACAGTGGCGAGTATCCGAAAACCGGGAGCAGATTCAGTTGTACTCCGAACACGATTATCAGGATCATCCCCAGCCAGAAGCCGGGCATGGCAAGACCAATGAACGCTATGAGCGTGGCCGCATGATCCCAGATAGAGTAACGTCTGATCGCCGAAATTATCCCGGCAGGCAGCCCTATCAATACGCCGGCGATGAAGGATACAACCGCAAGCGAGAGCGTCCTGGGAAGCGCCTCCACGACCAGATCGTTGACCGGAAGACGTTTGTATATACTCTCTCCCAGATCGAGGGTAGCCAGGCTTCTGAGGTAGTAGAAATACTGTATCGGCACAGGCTCATCCAGTCCCAGGCGCGACTTAATGGCCTCTATCTGGCTGGGGTCGCCTTCCGATCCGACCAGGGTGGTTACCGGATCGCCGGGCAGCAGGCGCATGAAGATGAAAGTCACCGTCATGGTCGCCCAGATAGCGAACAGGGAGAAGATGAATCGTCGGATTATGTAACGCTGCATGGCCTAGTCAGTCATCAGTCTTTAGTAGTCAGTTATCAGGTGAGGGCCAGACTGACACGGGTCGCGCCCACAGGCGAACGGCCTGCAGAGCGCGACCCGTATCTTCTGCCGATTTACCTGTCCAGCCAGACGGCGCTCAGCTGTCGGAGAGCGTGTATCCACACGTATCCCTCGACATGGTCGCGGTATGCGGTCCTGTTGATGTTGTGATGAGTGAATATTCCGTGGAACGTCTCATCAATCTGGTCGCTGAGTTCCAGGATAGTTTCCAGGCGCTCATCCAGGTCAACAGCAGCCTTCTGCTTCAGATTCAGGCGATTGACGCCCTCGTCGTTGTATCCGAATGTGTTGAACTTGGAGCCGTCCGCGAACCAGTCGTCCACGGCGTCATCAGGGTCAGGGTCGCCGCCGCTGCCGCCCATGAACGCCTCCCATTCTCCGGCCGCGCGACGCGGCTGGTAAACGGATGTCTCGACTATGTCCGGAACGAGCGTGACGTTGATCTGCTCCTTCAAAAGAGCTCCGAGCACTTCAAGCGGCACCCTGTTGGGCGGGTCCGTCATGACTTTTACCTCGAACCCATCCTCATATCCCGCTTCGGCCATTAGCTGTTTGGCGCTATCCGGATTGAACTTCCGGCGGCTGGTATCGCTCAGGTCGCGGAAATAGAACACTTCGCCCGGAGGTATAGGGCCGTATGAGGGAATCGCGCGTCCCTGGAACGCTCTATCTATATACGCCTGCCTGTCCAGCGCTTGTCCAACAGCGTAAACCACGTTGATGTCGTCCCACGGCGCGTCTCCGATACCAGTCTTCTCCTCGCGGTCGCCTCTCATGTTGAAGGCGAGCATCTGGAAGCCGACGTCAGGAGTCGTGTCAACGATAACGTTGTCAGTGTCGTCCAACTGATCCCAGAACTGGGGCGCGAAGCCGTAGATCATATCAACTTCGCCCGTTTCCAGAGCCGCTATCAGGGTATTGTCTTCGGGTATGTTGTGCATGGTCACATTGTCGAGGCACGGCACGCTCGGGTCGTAGTAGGTATCCCGCGCCGCTTCCAACTCCAGCTTTTCGCCGAAGATGTGGTCGGTAATCCTGAACGGGCCCACACCCACGGGCTTCCGATTGAAGCCACCCTCGCCTTCAGCCGCAATCGTCTCGCTGTCCACTATGGTCATGACACGCCCGCTGGCGCGTTCGACCACCTTGGTCAGGAACGAGGCTCTCGGGAAAGCGGTGCCGATTTCCACGGTGAAGTCGTCAATCTTCTCCGGCCTGTTCACGCCTTCCAGCCCCTTGGTGTGAATGGACTGCGTGGCGGGATCGAGCTGATGGTCGTAGGTGTAAACCACATCGTCCGCCGTGAACTGGCGTCCGCTGTGGAACTTGGCGTTCTCTCTCAGGTTGAAGGTGTAGGTGAGCAGGTCGTCAGACACGCTCCAGCTTTCCGCCAAGTCGGGCGAAGGCTTCAATTCAGGATCCAGCTGAACGAGTCCTGAAAGCACCTCAGCCGTAATGGAGAACTGTATCACCTGGTTTACCGTGGCCGGGTTCAGGTTAGTGAACTCTGTGATGCGGTTTCCAAGGTTCATGTGTCCGCCGCGAACTTCGCATTCCTTAGCCAGGTCGCTCCAGAAAGTGAGGCTAGCGGATTCTGCCATGGGCTTTGCCGCCGGGGCGGGAGCCGTCGCGGGAGCCGGGGCAGGAGCGGTAGTCGGAGCGGGCGCGGGAGCCGGCGCAGTGGTCGGAGCGGGCGCAGGGGCCGGGGGCGTAGTCGGGGCCGGAGCGGGAACAGCAGTTGGAGCGGGGGCAGGGGCCTCCTCTTCAGTCGCGCAGGCCGCCGCCAGCAGGGACAACATCAGAATTGCGATGAGAAGTATAGCCAATCTTGGCAGCGTATTTAGCATTTCCTGAACCTCCGTTCACTGCGGTGTTTGATGCCGAATCGAAAAACAATCGTCAAATTAGCCGAATTCGCGTAGGATACAGTAACAGGATATTCGCCGGACCCGTTTCGGGCGTGTAACAATTGTGTTACAAGGGTGTAAGTTTCTTCAGAGCGGGCGCGGCAGGCGCAACCGTCAGGTGGTGAAGGGATTGATTACCCTGGATATGTAGATTATTCTTGCTTTGCGACCACAGAATTAAATATCACACTATTGCCGGACTGTCAAATAGCTTTTACTGATGACAGGGAGTCTTCGCGACATGAAACATACACCAGATACCATGCCTGATTTCGAGTTTCGATCCGTCGCTCCCGTGGATATGTCCTTCGAGAAAGTGTTGATGTGGGTGACTATGATCGTCGCCGTGGGGGTCATTGCCGGGTTAGCGACGGGCTGTTCAGGTTCTTCCGACGGAGAGACTCCCGGTTCATCTACGGGAACAGAGGCCACCGGACCGAGCGAGTGGCGACTGCTTCCACAGTTCCCGCCAAGGGAACAGGTGATAAGCCGGCGACTGCTCGGCCTCAACGACCTCTTCGCGCTGGATGACGACACCGCGTGGGTAGTAGGCACGGACGGCGCAATCGGACGGACGACCGACGCGGGCCAGACGTTCGTACTCCAGAAGTCGGGGACTGCCATAAACCTGACAGCGGTGACGTTTGTGGACAAGAGCGCGGGATGGGTAGTGGGGACCGCCGGTACAACGCTCAGGACTGTTGACGGAGGCGACACCTGGGAGATTCTTGACGCGATACAGGGGGTGTTCTCGCTGGAAAGCGTCCACTTCAAGGACGCGCAGAACGGCTGGACTGTCGCGGACACGGGAGGGATATTCAAGACAACAGACGGGGGAGCAAGCTGGACCAAGCTGGATTCGGGTACGCGAGAGGACCTTCTCGACATTTCGTTCCTACCGGATGACAGCAAAGCGTGGGCAGTTGGATACGACGGAGCGGTGGTTCACAGCGCTGACGGCGGCGAAACCTGGTCCCCTCAAGATTCAGGCGTGGACATAGTCCTATACAGCGTTTGGTTCGCCAGTGAGACGTTCGGCGTCGCCGTAGGTGAGGATGGCGCAACCATCCGGACCACCGACGGCGGGGCAAGCTGGGAGATGGTGAGTTCGGGGCAGGATGAGGACCTGTTTGGAGTCTTCTTCCTGGACGAGAGCAATGGCTGGGCGGTGGGGGCGCGCAACCTGGTCGTTCGCTCGACGGACGGCGGCGCAAGCTGGAATATGGAAGAGACCACCTCGTCCGGCGACAGCTTGAAGGGCATCATGTTCACAGATATGAACAGTGGCCTCGCCTCGGGCAGCGGCGGTCGGATATGGAAATTCGGACCGAGGCCGCTGGACAACTAGGATCTCTCTAAAGAGATCTACTGGGAAAGAAGAGAGTATGACTTACGAAAACCTGCTTTACACCGTCGAGGAGCGCGTATGCACGATCTCGCTCAACCGGCCTGAGAAGATGAACGCTCTAAGCTGGGCGCTGAGACAGGAGTTGCAGGACGCCCTGAAGAAAGCGGAGCGCGACTCTGAGGTCGGCTGCATCGTGATCAAGGGCGAAGGACGCGCGTTCAGCGCGGGATACGATCTTACGCCAACACAGCCTTCGCCCAACCGCCCGGTGGAAGGCTATGTATCCGACGACGTTGACCAGCTAACGGCGCAGTACGCCCGGGACCTGGTCAACGGACTGTGGCAGATATGGGAACTGACCAAGCCGGTGATAGCGCAGGTGCATGGATGGTGCCTGGCGGGGGCGAGCGAACTGGCTTCTATGTGCGACATCATGTTCGTCGCCGAAGATGCCCGATTGGGATACCCGCCGGTAAGGGCGCTCACGACGCCGGACACGATGTACTTCCCGTGGAAGATGCCGATGAGCCAGGCGAAGTATCTCATGTTCACGGGCAAGGCGGTCAGCGGAAAAGAGGCAGTCGAGATAGGCTGGGCTACGAAGGCTTTCCCCGCCGAGCGGCTCGATGCCGAGACGAATAAGGAGGCGCGGGCGATTGCCACTATCTCCCCGGATATGCTCGCCGCGTCCAAGAAGGCCGTCAACCGCGCCTACGAGATCATGGGAATACGGACGGCGCTGGAAGTCGGCGTTGACTGGCAGGGCCTCTCGACGTACAGAAACAGCGCGGGGGTGTTCGGGGAAATCTCGCAGTCCGAGGGTCTGAGGGCCGCGCTCCAGTGGAGGGATGGGCCGTTCGAGGACTACTCGGCGAGACCGAGGGAGTGACTGAGCTGAGTCACCCTCACCCATAGAGGGCTGAGAGGGGTAGGTATTGAAGTCGGGTTGGCGGAGTCACCCCCATCCTAGCCTTCCCCCATCGAGGGGGAAGGGACTTTTGCCTATGATTACTCAGGGACTCCGGGCAGGTCTAGTTCGTCGGAGAAGTGGCAGCGGGTGAAGTGGCCGGGAGTCACCTGCCGGAACTCCGGCTCGGTCGTCCGGCATATCTCCTGCGCGAACGGACAGCGAGGGTGGAAGTAGCATCCGCTTGGAGGATTCGCGGGGTCGGCAACCTCTCCTTCCAGCGACTGGCCCAGGGACGCGACCTCCGGGTTGGGGACGGGCACTGACGACAGAAGGGCCTGGGTGTAGGGGTGCTTTGGCTCAGTGAACAGCTTCTCGGTGGGCGCGAGTTCTACTACCTTGCCCACGTACATTACGGCGACCCGGTGGCTGATGTACTGCACTACGCTCAGGTCGTGGCTGATGAACAGGTAGGTAAGCCCCAGGTTCTGCTGAAGGTCCAGCATCAGGTTCAGTATCTGGGCCTGTACGGATACGTCGAGGGCGGAGACCGGCTCGTCGGCTATTACGAGGCGCGGGTTCATAACCAGTGAGCGGGCGATGCCTATGCGCTGGCGCTGTCCACCGCTGAACGCGTGGGGGTAGCGCCGCATGAACGCGGGCGACATTCCAACAAGCCGGAGCATCTCGGCCACGCGGTCTTCGAGTTCGGACCCGCTTGAAATGTTGTTGACCCTGAGAGGGTCGGCCACGATGTCGAAGATGGTCATACGCGGATTCAGGGAAGCGAACGGGTCCTGGAAGATTATCTGTATCTGCTGGCGCAGCGTCTGGAGTTCTCTCCTGTCGGCGCTCCTGGCCTCTATGACGTTGTCGTCGTCCATGCGGTAGAATATCTCTCCGCCGGTCGGCTCGACCGCCCGGATGATAGCCCTGCCGGTGGTGGTCTTGCCGCAGCCGCTCTCTCCTACCAGTCCGAGGGTTTCGCCAGCCCTGAGATCGAAGCTCACGCCGTCCACCGCTCGCACGTAGCCTACGACTCGCCTCCACAGGCCGGAGGTGATGGGGAAGTATGTCTTGAGGTCCCTGACTTCGAGCAGGTTCGCTGAATCGCTGCCGTTGTTCATGCTCGCTCCGATTTCGCGTTCTAGTTTCTGAAAAGGGTAGGCGTTCACCCTCACCCTAACCCTCTCCCATCAAGGGAGAGGGGATATGTTGGCTGGCATTCGCGGCTATGCGCGGGTTTACATATCCTTATGATGAGCCGGCTTGGTTTGAGTCGTCGGCGTACAGCAGACAACTGACCACGTGGCGCTCTCCGACCTGTATCAGTTCGGGTTCTATGGTGTCGCACATGCCTGGGACGGCCTGCGGACAGCGGGGGTGGAATGGGCAGCCGGAGGGTCTTACGTAGGGAGAGGGAACGCTGCCCGCAATCGCGGTCAGCCTGTCTTCCTGCTTGACCCGCCTAAGCCTGGGAATGGACTTGAGCAGTTCGGCGGTGTAGGGGTGCTTGGGGTCCTCGAAGAGGGTCTTGATGTCCGTCCACTCGACGATCTTACCTAGGTACATGACGATGACTTCCTCGGCCATCTGCGCCACGACGCCCAGGTTGTGGGTGATGAGCATCATCGCCATGCCGAACTCGTCCTGGAGCTCGGCCATGAGTTCGAGAATCTGCGCCTGCGTGGTAACGTCCAGCGCGGTGGTGGGCTTGTCCGCGATCAGCAGGTTGGGGTCGCTGGCGAGGGCCATCGCTATCATACAGCGCTGTCTCATGCCGCCGCTCAGGCTGAAGGTGTACTGGTCTATGCGGGACTCAGGGTTGGGGATGCCGACTCGCCTCAGCATATCTACCGCCTTGTCGCGCGCCTCCTCTTTGCTAATGTCCTTTTCGTGGAGCGTTATGCCTTCGATGATCTGCTGGCCGATGGTATGCACAGGGCTGAATGAGACCATGGGCTCCTGGAAGATCATGGTGATGTCGCTGCCCCGAATGTCGCGCATATCGGGATCGTCCACGGGTATCCCGACGAGGTCAACGAGATCGTCCTCGTCGCCGCGACGCTTGCCCCGGTCGTAGATGATGCTTCCCTCGATGGTCCTCCCCGGAGGTCTGACGATGCGCATGATGGAGCGGGCGAGCACACTCTTGCCGCAACCGCTCTCTCCGACCACGCCCAAGACGACTCCGGGACGTATGTCGAAGCTGACGCCGTCCACGGCGCGCACCGTTCCCTCATCCAGGAAGAAGTGGGTCTTGAGGTCTTTGACTTCGAGCAGTGGGTTCGGCTGCACTTGGACTCCTTTATTCCTGGATTTCCAACCGGGACGGTCGGTTGATACTTGTTTCGATTGTCCGACGCCACGATTCCCGCTGATTGACACTCCATGAGTGTTTGGATATTATTCGGCAAATCGTAGCCTTGGAATTTCTGAAACAGAATACCACAATTGGATTTCTATGCAACTTTGATCTGGAATTGGAGTATAGCCCGCATTCAGGCTAGGAGGGCGTAAATGAAGAAACTGATTTGGTCGGCATTGATTCTCAGCATGGTTGCGATAGCGGTAGGCTGCGCAACAGGCGATAGCGGCGCTACCCCCACTCCAATCATCCAAGAGGTCGTGAAAGAGGTCATCAAGGAAGTACCTGTCGAGAAAGAAGTAATCAGAGAGGTCCAGGTGCCCGGCGAGACGGTGGTGGTGGAGAAAGAGGTGGTAAGGGAGGTCCAGGTGCCCGGTGAGACGGTAGTGGTGGAGAAGGAGGTAATCAAAGAGGTTGAGGTGATCAAGGAGATCGAGGTAATCAAAGAGATACCCGCTCCGAAGACCTTCAACGAAGCTCCGCTGATGGCACAGCTTGTATCGGCAGGCCAACTTCCTCCAATAGAAGACCGCATCCCCGCAGACCCTATGGTGATACCCGCAGCCTCCATCGGGACATACGGCGGGACGATCCGCAGGGTGTATTTCGGCCCGGCGGACGTATGGAATTATGGCAGGCTCTCGAGTGAGAGGCTGGTACGCTGGTCCCAGGACGCGAGCGCCCTGGTGCCCGCCCTGGCCAAGTCCTGGGAGGCTTCGGACGGCGGTAAGACGTGGACGTTCAAATTGCGTGAAGGCACCCGCTGGTCGAATGGCGACCCGTTCACCGCGGATGACTTCGTGTTCCACTATGAAGACGTAATCCTGGATGACGAACTTGCTCCGGTGAAGCCGAACAGGCTGAAGACGCAGGGCGGACTGGGAACGGTCACCAAGATAGACGACTATACCGTCCAGTTCAGCTTCGTGGACCCATTCTGGGTATTCCCGGAGACTATCGCGCAGATGGACCAGTTCAACGGGTGCTGCAATGTACCCTACGCGCCATCCAACTACATGAAGCAGTTCCACATCAAGTACAACCCGAACGTGGAGCAGGAGGCTAAAGACGCGGGCCACGAGTCCTGGCAGGCGTACTACCTCGCCATGTTCGACCTCCGGGTGAACCCAGAACGGCCACTGATGAAGCCCTGGATTCCCACCGCTGGCAGCAAGTACGGCTCGTCGCAGGTGTTCACCGCGGTCCGAAACCCGTACTTCTACGCGGTTGACCAGCAAGGCAATCAGCTCCCCTACGTTGACAGGCTGCAATATACGCTCGTGCAGGACAACGACATCCTACAGTTGAAGGCTATCGCTGGCGAGATTGACTTCCAGGGTCGCCACGTGAACCTGTCCATGTTCCCTCTGCTCAAGCAGAACGAGGAAACGGGCGGCTACCACATGACTATCTGGCCCGCCAACACCGGGGCCGAAATAGGCATTCAATTCAACCAGCAATGGGAGGGACCTGAAGCCAAATACTTCCAGGACAAGAACTTCAGGATAGCGCTCTCCCACGCAATTGACCGCAACGAGATCAACGAGATCAGCTATCTCGGCCAGGGCACGCCTCGCCAGCCCGCTCCGGCTCCTTCCGAGCTTCACTATCCAGGCGACGATTACGCCTTCATGTGGACGGAGTACGACCCTGACAAGGCTAATGAACTTCTGGACGCCTTAATGCCCAACAAGGACGCCGAGGGCTTCCGTCTGATGGACAACGGCGAGCCTATGCACATAATCATAGATACAACGCCGGGCGAAGGTCGCGACACGGACACGATGGAGCTTATTGCGTCGGACTGGGAGGCCGTAGGAATCAAGTCCAAGGTCAACGAGATAACGAGAACGCTGCTTACGGAACGACGTGAAGCGGGTGAACACCTGGTGTACATCTGGGGTTACGGTATTGGCGACCCGGCTCTCAGCCCGCCGGCTGACTGGATGGGCGGTCCGTTCCCTCAGAGCCTGCTCTGGTACAACACGAACGGAGCGCAGGGCGTCGAGCCTCCGGAAATCGTCAGGCAGTTGACGGAAATGCGCGCCCAGACGACACAGATGCCACTGGCTGAGCGCATAGAGCTGGGCAAGGAGATCGCCAAGCTGCAACTGGACCAGCTATGGGTAATCGGAGTTACGGGCCTCAGCCCTTCCAACCAGGGTGTGATAATTACCAGCGACAGGCTTAAGAATGTCCCAGACGTAGCGGCTAACGCGTGGATATACCGCACGCCTTCCACGGGATTCCCGGAACAGTTCTACTTCTCCAACTAGAGCTTCTGAACAAGTAGGGGCGTCCCTTGTGGGCGCCCCTTTCAACCCTGTATTACACGTACCAGTGAGAACCTGCGTGATCTGTTCCCCAGCAATGAGCAGTACCGAACCCAAACACCCTCACTCTAGCCCTCTCCCATCAAGGGCTGAGAGGGGTAGGCATTGAAGTTGGATTGGCGGAGTCACCCCCATCCTAACCTTCCCCCGTCAAGGGGGAAGGGACTTTTGCCTACCCTTGTGAGCCCATCAAGGGAGAGGGGATTTTTACAGCCGTCTTGACGACCGCCAATTGATAACTGGAAACCGGATATGCTTACTTTCATAGTTCGTCGCCTGATGACGTTCATCCCGATGATGTTTCTGATGTCCGTGGTGGCGTTCGCGCTGATCCAGGCCCCTCCCGGCGACTTTCTTTCGGACTATGTGGTCCAGCTTCAGAACCAGGGTGAGTACGCAGACCCCGGCGAGCTCGAGAGCCTGCGCAAGCAGTACGGCCTCGGTGAGCCGATGTACGTTCAGTATGCCAAGTGGGTGTGGGGAGTCATGCGCTGGGACTTCGGCAAGTCGCTGGAAATGCGGGTCTCGGTCAACGATCTTATCAACGAGCGTCTCGGCCTTACGATAATCCTCGGCCTGTTCACAGTAGTCTTCACCTGGACTCTCGCCATACCCATAGGGATACTCTCCGCGGTCAAGCAGTATTCCTGGGTTGACTATATGTTCACGTTCTTCTCGTACTTGGGAGTCGGCACGCCCAACTTCCTGCTCGCCCTGGTGATCATGTGGATGGTGTTCGCATACTTCGGTATGAGCATAACCGGCCTGTTCTCGCCGGACTACGTGGAGGCGCCCTGGAGCGTGGGCAAGGTCATAGATATGCTCAAACACATCTGGGTGCCGATGCTGATACTCGGCACGGACGGAACGGCGAGACTGACCAGGATAATGCGGGCTAACCTTCTGGACGAGCTGAACAAGCCTTATGTGGAGACGGCGCGCGCGAAGGGCTTGCCGGAGTGGCAGTTGATAATGCGATATCCGGTGAGAATCGCGGTCAACCCGATAGTCAGCACTATTGGCTGGACGCTGCCCCAGCTATTCTCCGGCAGTCTTATCGTGGCTACGGTGATGAGTCTGCCGACGCTGGGCCCGCTACTGCTGAGAGCTCTCTATACGCAGGATATGTTCCTTGCGGGTTCGATAATCCTGATACTCACGGCGCTGACTCTAGTCGGCACACTGATTTCCGATGTTGTACTCGCGCTAATTGACCCCAGGATCAGGATCGGAGCGTAGGGAATGGCCACTACCGACGCAGTAAATCCGCAGATGGCGAGCACTCCGGAAGAGGCCGCATATCTGGCCTCGCAGTGGAAACTCGTGTGGTGGCGGTTCAGGCGACATCGGCTGGCGATGATAAGCCTGATACTCGTGGTCGGGTTCTACATGATAGCGGCGATTCCGGGATTCCTGTCCATCCACGATCCGTTGGACTCGTCCTCTACCAGGGTGTTCATGCCTCCGCAGCGCATCCACCTGTTCGACGGGTGGGTCCCGCGTCCATTTGTGTACGGCGTGGAGGGCGGGCGCAACCAGGTCACGCTGGCCATGGAGCATGTCCAGGACAGGGAGGTCAAGCACTACATCAAGTTCTTCGTGAGCGGGCACGAGTACAAGCTGTTCGGCCTGTTCAGGACGGACATTCATCTCATAGGCGCGGACAGCGAGGAAGGAATGCACGCGCTGCGTCCGCTGGGGACCGACAAGCTGGGCAGGGACGTGTTCTCGCGTCTTATGTACGGCACCCAGATCTCCATGTCCATCGGTCTTGTGGGCGTGGCAATCAGCCTGTTCCTGGGAATACTGATGGGTGGACTGTCGGGTTACAAGGGCGGGTGGACGGACTCGCTTATCCAGAGGCTCATCGAGTTCCTGCGCGCGATGCCGACTATTCCGGTGTGGCTTGCGCTGGGAGCGGCGGTACCACAGGACTGGTCTGTGGTCAGGGTGTATTTCGCCATATCGGTGATAATATCCCTGATCGGCTGGACGACGCTGGCGCGCGAGGTAAGGGGAAGATTCCTGGCCATGCGCGAAGAGGACTTCGTTATGGCAGCGCAGCTATACGGCTCCAGCCAGATGCGGGTGATATTCAGGCACATGCTGCCGTCCTTCATGAGCCACATCATCGCTACGACGACGCTGGCGATTCCGGCCATCATCATCGCGGAGACAGCGCTGAGCTTCCTGGGACTGGGACTCCGACAGCCTGCAATAAGCTGGGGCGTGCTGCTGTTCGAGGCGCAGAATCTCCAGGCGGTGGCGAACGCGCCGTGGCTGCTGACGCCGGGGCTCTTCGTCATCTTCGCCGTGCTTACGCTCAACTTCATGGGCGACGGTTTGAGAGACGCCGCGGACCCTTACTCCGTCCAGAGGTAAAATCGGCAACCCGCTCTCTTGCATCAATGTGAATTTCGCATCTGAAGTCGGTGTGTCGCGCGAGCATAGAGGATTGTGTAATTTCACTGGCATTGGATATAATATCGCGCAGTCCGAAATAGCAGGGAGTTTCAGAAAATGCCCCAGTCTCTTGCGTTCTTCCGTGGAAATATAGTCCCCATCGAAGATGCGCGCGTGAGTGTAATGACGCACGCCCTCCACTACGGAACGGCGGTGTTCGAGGGGATACGCGGGAACTGGAACGAGGAGGACGGCAAGCTCTACGTTTTCCGCATGGCGGAGCACTACGACCGCCTGCTCCAGGGCTGCCGGATGATGCTGATGGACATCCCCTACGACACGGAGGAGTTGTGCGGCATCACAATAGAGTTGCTCCAAAGCTGCGGCTACAAGCAGGACCTGTACATAAGGCCGCTGGCCTATAAGAGCGAGGAGTTGGTCGCCAATCTGAAGTTGCAGGAATTGGACAGCGACTTCACGCTGATTGCGGTGCCTTTTGGCGCCTACATCGAGGCAGAGGGGGCGATACACTGTACTACCTCTTCATGGCGGCGTATTGACGACACGATAATTCCTCCCCGCGTAAAGATCAGCGGGCACTACGTGAACTCTATTCTGGCCAAGACCGAGGCTACGCTGTCGGGGTTCGACGAGGCGATAATGCTGACGCCGGACGGGGACGTGTCGGAAGGGTCGGGAGAGAACCTGTTCATGGTGAGCAAGGGGCGGATATTCACGCCTCCGGTCTCGGACAACAACCTGACTGGCATCACGCGCGATTCGGCGATCACGCTGGCGCGCGAAGAGCTTGGGATCGAGGTCATGGAGCGCGTGATACGGCGCAGCGAACTCTACCTGGCGGACGAAGTTTTCCTGACAGGGACGGCGGCGCACATCACTCCGGTCGGGTCTCTGGACAGGCGACCCATAGGCGACGGAGAAGTGGGGCCGATCACGCAGAGACTTCTGGACACATACGTGGGCCTGATAAAGGGCGCCAATCCCAAGTACAAGGACTGGTGTACCGAGATTCCGATGGAGTAGGGGTTGCTCCTCTCTTGTTCGCTTGGCGGGCGACATTCCCGAAAGTAGTGGATTCCCGTTTTCACGGGAATGACGGAGGATGACGTCGGGCATGATCAGCTTTACTGCCGACTACTGCATCGCGGTCTTCATTTCCACGCTCGGAGTCTTGCAGTTCGCGTTTTCACTCGGTGGGCTTAGAGGGCTTCTCTTCTTCAAGTCCGCTGTCGTTGCCAGGACGCTCGGGCTTGCAGCGGCCATACTCGGATTCGCCCTCTTCTTTGGAACCGGAACCCGGAACATCAACGACTATGAGGGCGGTCTGGACGCGCCGGACCAGGCCCTTTTCTTCTCGCTCAGCGCGCTTGCGGCATTCACGACGACGCTGGTCGTGTCTTCTCTGGTCAACTGGAGGATGAGGGGCGCGGAGTTCGACGCGGACGCCGGACTTGACGCTCTCCGGGACAGCAACTACGCGAGCGCACTGGCCCGCAGCTTAATGTACTGGCACAGCAATTGGCGAACCCTGACGAAACACTATTTCTCTGGATAAACGGTCTGGTCGGCGCTATGCCGATTGTGGATGGCGCGGCCCGGATAGCGGCGAGCGACTATCTTGCGCCGGCGATTCTGGCCTTCGCGCTGCTAGCGCTGTGGTTTGGTGAGAAGGACGCGGAGGTCCGTCTTCGACAGCAGGTTGGGGTCTTTGTGGCGCTGTCTTCTATGGGCTTGTCGGGGCTGACGGTGTTCATCCTGAATATGTTCTACTTCAGGCCACGGCCATTTGTGGACCTGGATGTAAATCTGCTTTTCTACCAGCCGACAGACTCGTCGTTTCCGGCGAATTCGGCGGCGGCGGCGTTCGGGATGGCGTTCGGGATATGGGGAGTCAACCGCAGGCTGGGCTGGTTCGCCATTGGAGTGGCGACGCTGTATGGGCTGGCGCGGGTGTACGCGGGCGTGCATTATCCGCTGGATATAGTGGGGGGAGCGGCCATTGCGGCGGCGGTGACGTTCGTGGTGTTCAGGATTAGCGAATTGGCAATGCCGATTCTGCTGGCCGTAATCAGGGTCGCGCGGATTTTGCGGCTGGCTTGATTCGCCCCTAGTAATATGGGATTGGGCCGCCGACATAGAGGCCGAGGTCGGCGCCGCCGACCAGGTGGACGTGGGCATGGAACTGTGTCTGGAGGGCGTCCTGGCCGAAGTTGGAGACTATCCGGTAGCCTTTGGGACACATCTCCTCGCCCAGCTCGACGGCCAGCTTTCCGATGCGGGCCATGAGGTCGCCGCTCTGCCATAGCTCCGGCTGGGTCATGTGTGTGGTGGGTATCAGCATGATCTGGACGGGGAACCAGTCGAGGCGGTTGCGGAATACGAGGATGTCGTCTTCTTCGTGAATCTTTCTGGATGGCAGGCGTCCAGCGACTATCTCGCAGAATGTGCAGTATTCGGGCACGGGTTATCGCCTTGTTCGCCTGTTCGAACGTTCAGGAGCGCCGCGTCTGCTGCCGTCCCTTCTATTCACGCGGTAGTCGGGGGCGTCCATGCGAATTATGGTGCCCGAAGACTGGTCTTGCGTGCGGGATATGATGGGGCCGGAGCTGTCGGCCATGTCCATGGGACTGGTGATGACTGTGGGAATCCGCGAATTGTGGCGATGAACGACTATCTGATAGAGCTTTTCGTATGCCCAGTCGCTCAGGAGGTCGCTGCTGAGATGGTCCAGAATGAGAAGCGGAGCGTTCCTTATCTGGTCGAATACGCGGTCGTACACGATGCCGCTGTCAGGTCGGAACGTGGACCTGAGGTAGTCCATCAGGTCGGGGACGAAGGTGAAGAATACGGGCTGACCGCGAGATTTTCGCTCGGCGGCGATTGCAACCGCCAGATGAGTCTTTCCAACGCCGGTTTCGCCAAATAGCGTGAGCCATCCCCATCCGTCCGGGTCGGCGGCGTATCCCTTAGCCGATTCGAGCGCATTTTCGAGGCTGGTACGCTGAGCCGCGCTGGCATTGTTCCCGCGAACGTCGAATGTATCGAAGGTCATTCGGAGGAGCATATCTTCGGGAATACTGCCGAGGTCTCTGGAGGGTTCCATGGTTTGGCCTGGAATCTCGACAACGCGGCTCAGGTCCCGGTTGGTCATTCTGCTGGATATATATGGGTCTATGTCCGAGACGTTCATTGAGGTTGTCACGACAGTGGGCAGTTGCGCGTTCGCCCTCCGGTTGAAGATTTGCTGCACCTTCTCCTGGGCCCAGGGGGTGGCGCTCTGCGTGCCCAGCCCGTCCAGAATGAGCATCGGAGCATCGTTGACCTGATCGAACAGTTCGGAGTATGAGATCAGGCTGTGCGGGGCGTAGGTGGAGCGCAGGTCGTCCAGGAGGTCGGGCACGTGGACGAAGAACACCGGCCTGCCCTGCTCGATGCAGTGGTTGGCGATGGATGCGGCGAGTTGAGTCTTGCCAGACCCGTTCGGGCCAGTGAGAATGAGCCAGCCCTGCGGCTCCTCGGCATAGGAGAGCGCGGTTTCGTATGCCGAGGCGAACATTCGCCGCGCTTCCTCATCTTCGGACTTCCCCGCCGGGTCGGTGGAGTCGAACGTCATGCGAGAGAGTACGCCCAGGTTGGAGTAGCGTCGGAGGCGCGCAGTTCTCTCGCTCGCCGTAGTCTCGGCCTGGCACACGCAGGGTTCGGCTTTGCCAAAGTCGGGGTGACCGACCGGCACGTCAAGTGTGAGCCACCTGCGACCGTCGCAGATGTCACATGATTCTTCAGGCTGTTCGGTATAGACAGGTCCGTCGTCGGGGCGGTGTACGTCGCCGTTGACGGACCTAGAATCCCGTAACCTTTTTAAGATGTCTTCCAGGTTCTCCATGTCCTCTGCCTTCGCGTTCCCATCTCTCCAGGATCGCTGATATGTACCTCCAGCTTCGCTTGTTGTTCGCCACGGCCTCGCTGAAAGCGTCCTCTATCCAGTCTTCGTGGTACATCGCCTCGGCCTCGCGCAACTGGTCGGAGATGATGGGGCTGAGCAGGCCGATGTTCTGCTCGTACATCTCGAATATGTTCGGGCGTTCTGCCGGGGGGCCTACAGGCTCGTATTCGGTTGGCGCATCCTGGGGAGGCTTGTTGGCTAGTCTTGCGAGGGCGGAGCGATCAGACTCGGTGTTCAGGCCGAATACAGGCTGGCGTTTTCGTCCTGAACCCAAGACGACGAACGAGAGCGTTCCGCGCTTGACAGCCCTGCCGAGCGCCTTTTCGATGATGTCGGGCGACTTTTCTTTTCCGCTGTCCGGCAGGGCGCGCGCCAGGTTCTCGTCGGACTGGACTTCGTGCAGCCCGAGAAATCGCGGGTAGCCGCGCTTCTCGCTGAGGAGTGAGATGACCCGGAGGGTGCATTTCAGTTCAGCGAGGTCGTCAATCTGTTCGAGCAGAGAGCCGAGCAGGGGCGCCGGCACGGGCACTTGACGCACCTTTCGGGGGAATCCCTGGTATGGCTGTCTGTTGTCCTGGGGCACGGCTTTGGTCCTGCTACACTGGCACGTATTCCATCGCCGCGCGGGCGGGGGCGTAGTCGAGCGACTCGAACCGCACCCTGTCGTTGCGGAAGTAGAGCGGCACCGTTCCGACTGGACCGTTCCTGTGCTTGGAGACGATGATCTCGGCGATGTTTTCGGGGTAGTTCTCGGAGGGGAACTTGCGCTCCCAGTCCTCGCGGGTGACGTACTGGTCCTCTCGGTGGATGAAGGCTACGACGTCGGCGTCCTGCTCGATGCTGCCGGACTCTCGAAGGTCGGAGAGCAGCGGGCGGTGGTTGGGTCTTTGCTCGACGGCGCGGCTTAGCTGGGAACAGGCGAGGACGGGTATGTCGAGTGCGCGCGCGAGTCCCTTGAGCGCGCGGGAGACTTCGCCCAGGGCGACAGCGCGATTGTCGTTTCTGCCGGTATCAACCAACTGGAGATAGTCCACCACAAGCAAGTCCAGGCCGTGCTCCTGCTGAAGCCTGCGGGACTTATTGCGAATCTCCATTACGTTCTGGAACGGGGTCTCGTCAATGTAAACGGGCAGGTCGGACAGGAGGCCGATGGCGTCGAGCACCATCTGCTCTTCTTCGTCGCGGAGGAGGTTCATACGCAGGCGGTGGCTGTCTATGTCGGCCTCGGACGCGAGGAGGCGCACGGCGATCTGTTCTCCGCTCATTTCGAGGCTGAATATGCCTGAAGTGTAGCCCTCGCCGGCGGCGTGGCGGGCCATGTTGAGGGCGAGCGTGCTCTTGCCGAGGCTGGGACGGGCGGCGAGTATTACGAGGTCGGAGCGCTGGAGTCCGCCGCCGAGGAGTTCGTCCATGCTTGGGAATCCGGTTATAACGGGCGCGAGGGCGACCGAGCTGAGGTCCTGGAGCGCGCCGCTCTGCTCCATGTACTGGTCCAGGAATACGCGAAGGTGGGCGAAGTCGCGCTCGCCGCGTCCACGCTGGATGCCGTAAAGGACCTCCTCGGCCCTGGCGAGCACGTCGTCCGCGTCGGGGCCGCCGACGTATCCAAGGTCCGCTATCTCGCCGCCGGCGCGAATGATCTTTCTGAATACGGACATACGGCGCACGATGCGACCGTAGTGCTCGATGTGAACGGAGGTTGGGACGCTGGATACGAGGTGTCCGAGGTAGGGGGCGCCGCCCACGGATTCCAGGTCCTCGGTGTCTGCGAGCTTGCGGGCGACGGTGACCTGGTTGATGGCGTCGCCGCGTTCCAGCAGTGCAATACAGGCGTCGTAGCACTTGCGGTTGCGCTGGACGTAGAAGTCCTCGGACTTGAGGAACGCGCTGACGCCGGTGATGGAGTCGCCGTCTATGAGAATGGAGCCGATGACGGACTCTTCGGCGTCGTTGTCATAAGGTTGAAGACGGTCGGTAACCAAGCATTGCCTCCCGGTTGGCCGACCATGTTCAACTTTATGTCAGTCAGGAAGCCCCGCGAGGGCGGGGCAGGCATGGTCAGCCCTGATCTTGTTCTTCTTCGGATTCCGCTTCTTCTTCGACCGCCGCTTCTGCCTCTACGGGTTCCGTGCCATCTTCTTCGGACTCTTCCGCGGCAACCAGCGACTCGGCGTACTCTTCGGCGGTCATGCCGGTGGGATAGACCAGCACCGATATGTCCGCTTCGACTTCGGGATGGAGCTTGATGGTCAGGTCGTAGGTGCCGAGGTCACGGATGGGTTCGTCGAGCTCAACGGTACGGCGGTCAATTTCCTTCTCGGTGAGTTCGGCGAGCCGCTCGGCGATGATGGCGTTGGTGACCGATCCGTAGAGCCGTCCCGAACTTCCGGCGCGCATCTCGACGCTGATCTGGGCGCCGTCGAACTCGGCGGCGAGTTCCTTCATATCCTCGAGACGCTTGACCCGGTTGACCTGAGCCTGATTCTGGAGTTTCTGCACACGCTGGACGGCGTTGTGAGTGGCGGGTGTCGCCAGGCTTTTAGGAATCAGGTAGTTGCGGGCGAAGCCGTTCTTTACTTCTCTAATATCTCCTCCCTGGGCTACTCCAGGGACATCTTCCAAAAATACGACTCTCATGGGCAAGCTACCTCTTGGTTATTATTTGAGTCTGTCTCGATGAACAGGTCAACCACCCTATTTTGCCATAAGGCCGCCCACTAAGAAAATACGAACTGATGTACATTCAATGATAGCACATTCGTTTGGCGTTGTGTAGTGGGAATTTCCGGAGGGCTTAGGCAGAGTAAGACGATGCCCGCGAAAGCGGGCATGACGGGCATGGGTTGTTGGTTAGTTGGGTTAGACCATGTGGCCGTGGGCGGAGGCGGCTACGGAGACCTGGATGTCGTAGATAGCCTGTGACATGGCCTGGCCGATGAGGTCGAGCCGAGCGACCTGGGAGATTCGTTCGGAGGCGCGGTTGAGTTCCTGGCGGGAGAGCAGCGTGCTGAAGATGTCGCAGGCGTCGGCGAGGCAGATGATAACCACGTCTCTCGGAGAGGGGATCTCGTCGCTGAAGAGGACGCCCATGATGCGTAGCTTGACTTCACGCTCGGCGGTTCCGTCAATGATGGGGTAGCGCCTGGAGCGGAATACCCAGAGGAAGCGGTCGTCCTGGCGTTCGAGGACTCCGACCTTGACCAAGCGATTGAGCGCTTCTTCCTGTATCTCGTGGGAGCGCCTGGCGGTGTGCTCGACCCAGAAGCGGGTGTCGCGCTTTTCGTTGACCGCGGCAATCTCAGCGAGAGTGGAATCAAGAAGGCTGTCGCCGGTGGGAGTAGAGTCTATCAGGACGAGGTTCTCGAGGTCGGTGTCTATGCGGTTTTCCATAGCGAGTTCCATGAGGACGCTGCCGGCGATGGCGTAGTCCAGAGACCAGCTTGGGACATTGATAAACCTACCGTCTTCGTCGTGCAGAAGGAGTAGGAGCATTTCCTCTACGAATCTCAACATGGCGTTTGCCCTCCACTAATTGGGTGATGCCGAATTATGACAGCGTGAACTTTATCATACGGAGGCTGAGTTTGCATAATCCGGTGGGACGGAATGTACTGTATCGCGAACTGTTCTGTAGATGGTGAGGAATCCAGACCCGCAACTTCCCTCGACAGAGGCGGTTCACGCTAGGCGGATTGGCGCACGTAGTCCCTCCGGTTGCCCTGAAAGCTGTTCTCCCTGAGACCAACTTCATGGTCTTCCGTTACGAATATCCCGCAGTCTCGGGAATCCTCTATCTGATTTCCTGAAATCGCGTAGTTGCGCAACTGTAGGTCCCGGCTTGCTTGTCCTTTCGGCGTGAGGTTAGTCCAAAGGCGGATGCCGTTCCGGTTTCCCTCAATACGATTATCTTCGATGCGGTTGTCCTGTCCGTGCTCGATGGCGATTCCGTCGAACCGGCTTGATTTTATTTCGTTTCTTCTGACCGTGGTGTTGGTTGAATAGCCCAGCCAGAACCCGTAGTTGGAATAGTTGGAGATATTATCCTCGAAAATGTTGCCAGAGGAGAATCCTGCCTCGAATGCATTGTTGGGTGAATAGCTGGCGTCGTTGCCGGATATGAAGTTGTCGTTGGAAGGCTCTCGATTGTTGGCTCGGATGAAGAACCCGTCGCCGCCATAGCGCAGGCTGTTGCCGATTATCCGGTTGTGGTTGGAGCCGCTCTCCATGAGGATCCCCGCGGAGTCGGCTGTATCGCACCAGAAACGGTCAGTGTAGCGGATGCAGTGTTCTGCCAGATTATGCAGTATCTCGTTGTGGCTGGACATCAGCAGATAGATCCCAACGTTGCCACAGTAGGAGGCGTGGTTCCCTCGGATTATGTTGTGTTCCGACCGGACCAGGCTGACACCGTTGAAGTTGTTGTTGACCTGATTGTTCTCTACCGCGCTATGCCGGACCTTGAAGAGATATACCCCACCGCCGAATCCTTCCTCCACCGGCGCCTCGGTATCGGGTAGCCAGCCTGCGTCCCGGGGGTTCGTATTGTCCGACACTATACAGCCCCGGATGTTCATATTGCTGACGTTTTCGGCGCGAATACCGTAGTGAAAGCCGATAATCATACCGTTGACAATCGTCACATCCTTACAATCGTGAACCCAAATGCCTACACCGCCTGCCCCTTCGCCGTCCAGTACCATGCCGGAGATGTCCAGCACGAGTCCGTCAGTGCATATTTCGATGACGGCTTCCGGTGATGATACCGCGCCAAGTCCCCTGTATTGGGACGGTTTGAAAGTGTGCCTGGTGTACCTATCGGGAATGATGCTGACATAGGGCACGCGCAAGGCCTCGGGTGGAATTTAAGATGGTTTTGGTGGAGCCGAGGGGATTCGAACCCCTGACTTCCTCCGTGCAAAGGAGGCGCTCTCCCGGACTGAGCTACGGCCCCACGCTGAGAATGGTGAATTATGGATTCCCGATTTCGCGGGAAAGACGAGAACTGTAAAAGAAAGCACCTTAGCGACTGGATAGTGGAAAGAACCTCACCGTAGGTTTCTATGTGTGTAAATTGCGGCGGGCTTTACGATTGAAACGACTGTTGGGTTTCGAGGGAACTCCTTCTGCGCGCTTGGCGAATGCCTTGCGCCGAATCCTGCTCTACCTCTAGCCTGCGAGTCGCTCACCCGCCGAACGACCTGGTCGCGCCCCTGGGGATGTTGTCCAGTGGCGGTCCCTGTCTCCCTAGAAAGGAGGTGATCCAGCCGCACCTTCCGGTACAGCTACCTTGTTACGACTTAGTCCCAGTCACCAGTCCCACCCTCGGCGCCTGCCTCCCTTGCGGGTTAGCCCAGCGACTTCAAGTGTTACCGACTTCCATGACTTGACGGGCGGTGTGTACAAGACCCGAGAACGTATTCACCGCAGTGTGCTGACCTGCGGTTACTAGCAACTCC